>JADLFO010000228.1 GCA_020845455.1 Caldilineaceae bacterium | reverse complement strand
TCTCGGCGGCCTCCTCCACGCCGGTGATCACGTCCGTGGTGGTGATGTCTTCGCTGCCGGTGAGGGTTGGCGTGCCGGTGAGCGCCGGCGCGGCCGGCGGACTCTCTGCCGGCGCGGTCAAGGTCGCTGTGATCGTACCGGTGATCGTGCCGGTGATGGTGGGCGTGGGCAGCGGGCTTTCTTCGGGGGGCGTAGACGTGACCGTCAGCGTGGGCGTGGGGGTGCGCCGCGGGGCGCGCCCGCGGCGCGGGGTTGGCGTCGGCTGCGGCGTGGGTTCGACGATGATGGGCGGCCCCTCCTCCGGCGGCGTCTCGGTCGCCGTAGGCGTATCCGTTGGCGTCTCTGTGGGTGTCTCGGTCGGTGTCTCCGTAGGCGTCGGCGTGTCGGTTGCAGTCTCGGTTGGCGCCGGCGTGTCGGTTGGCGTTGGCGTGTTAGTAGGTGTCGCGGTCGCCGTCTCGGTTGGTTCGGGGGTATCAGTTGCGGTCGCCGTCTCGGTAGCCGTTGGCTCTGGCGTCTCTGTGGGCGTCTCCGTGGGGGTTAACGTTTGCGTCGGCGCTAGGGTTGGTGTTTCTGTCGACGTCGCGGTTGGTTCCGGGGTGAGGGTCTCGGTAGGCGTCTCCGTTGCGGTTGCGGTTGGCGTGAGCGTCGCGGTGGCGGTTGGGGTCAACGTGGACGTGGCAGTGGGTGTCAAGGTGGCTGTCGGCGTCAACGTGACAGTGGCCGTTGGCGTGAACGTCGCGGTGGCCGTGGGCGTCAGGGTGGCAGTTGCGGTGGGTGTCAAGGTGGCTGTAGACGCCAATGTCGGTGTTGCCGTCGATGTGCCGGTTGGCGAGGCAGTTAGGGTGGCCGTGGGCAGCTCTGACCCCTCGGCGGTGGAGGTGACTGTCGCCGTGGCGGTCAGGGTAGCGGTCGCGGTCAGCGTGGCCGTCGGGCTGATGGTCACCGTCGCGGTGGCCGTGGGCGTCAATGTCGTCGTGGGGGTGAGCGTCGCCGTAGCGGCCGGCGAGAGGGTAGCGGTGGTCGTGGATGAGGCCGTGTGCGTCGCGGTGGCAGTGGGGGTGTCGGCCGGCGTGAGCGTGGGCCGCCGTGTGGCCGTCGCCGTGGCGCTGGGCGTCAGACTCGCCGTCGGACTGCTGGTCGGCGTATTGGTTGGGGTACTCGTCCAGGTGGGCGTCGGGGGCGGCGGGAGCGGCGTCGCGCTCGGCGCCGGCGTCCAGGTCGGTGTCGGCGGCGCGGGTGTCAGAGTCCAGGTTGGGGTGGGCGATGGTGGCGGGAGCGGCGTATTGGTCGCAGTGGCGGCGCTGCCAGGGACAGGCGTGAGAACCGGCGTATTGGTCGGGAAGACCGGCACAGGAGTGGCCGCGGAGGTCGCAGTGGCGGCCGGGACCTGGGTCGCGGCCTGCGGCGTCAGCGACAAGCGCGCCTGCTGGAGCCGTTCGGCCACGTCTGCATAACTTGGGTCGACGGCATAGACGGCTTCAAACTGGGCGACGGCGGTGAACCAGTCGCCGACGTCGGCGGCGGCGATGCCGCGTTGATAGCTCGTTTCGAGCGCCGACGCGGTGGCGGACGGGGCCGCCGCAGCGGTGGCCTGGGCCGCGGTGATCGCGGCGGTGGCTTGGGCGCTGCGCGTGGCCGCGGCGATGGCATCTTGACCGGCAAATGCAGTTGCCGTGGCGCGCATGGAGATGGAAACCGCGGTCGCCTCGGCAGCCGCGGCGCGCTGCTCGCGCTGGCGGTTGAAGAGCAGCCAACCGAGGGCGACGAAGACTATCGCCAGGACGACGAGCACGGCGAGGCCGAGCGTCCAGCGCCGGGGGCCGGGGGGCGGTTCACCGCTTCCGCTATCGTCGCCGCCATCGCCCCCGCTCCCGCCATCATCCCCACTGCTGCTGCCGGCGCTGCTGGGTCCAATCGGGCCAAACCCCGACGGGGATGCCGTCGAGGCGGGAGGCGGCGCGGAGGACGGTCCGGCGGCAAACGCGACCACCGGTCGTGCGGCTGCCGGCCCCTGGGTCACGGCGGCCCCAGGGGGGATGTCCAGACGTTCGCCGCATTCGATGCAGATGCCGCTTGTGTTCGGGTTCTCGGTGAAACAGTGAGGGCACTTCATGGGCACTCCTCGCATCCTCCTGGCGCACGCTCTGCCGCATAGACGTACCGCGCGGCTTTGGGGTTCCGCCGTGTTTACCGGCTGCTCTACCATGTCATGGCAGGCAGCGCTTGCCCGGAGCGTATTGCAGGCGTCACATATCAGGTGTGGAGGGCAAAACTTCCGGGCGTTTCCCGCGCCCACCAGCCTACTGCTCGTGTAGAAGGTTGCATACAAGCTTTAGCCGAGCGACCAAAAGTCACCGATTTGGTAGATTCATCCCTCGGCAGCGGCCAGATCGCGCGCCATGCGGTAGCTGCCTGCCATCAGCCCGCCATCCACATTGAGTACCGCGCCGGTGATCCAGGCGGCGTCGTCGGAGGCGAGAAAGAGCGCGGCCTTGGCGACGTCGTCGGGCTGCCCTACGCGGCCCAGCGGATACCACTTAGCGAGCCGGTCGAAGACGGTGGGGTCAATGTCGAGACGGCTTTGCCAAATGGGGGTTTGGATCGTGCCGGGGCAGATGACATTGGCGCGCACGCCCTGGCTGCCATAGCGCACGGCGAGGTTCTTGGTCAGGTTGATCACGCCGGCCTTGGCGGCGCTGTAAGGTTCTTCGCCGATGCCGGTCAACCCGTTGACCGAGGCGATGTTGACGATCGCACCGCGCCGGCGCGCTAACATGCCCGGCAGCAGGGCGCGGCTGCACAGATAGACGCTCTTGAGCGCCACCGCCAGGTTGAGATCCCAAGTGGCCTCGTCGATGGTGAGGATGTCGTCGCCTTCGGCGATGGCGGCGTTGTTGACCAAGATATCGACTGGCCCCAGCCGCTCCTGGGCCGTCTGTGCGGCGGCGGATACGGAGTCCGGCTGCGCGACATCGGCATAGAGCGCCAGCGCCCGCCCGCCTGCCGCCTCGATCTGGGCCGCCGTGGCCTGGGCGCGTTCGAGGTAGCGATCCACTGTAACGACGCTCGCTCCCTCGGCGGCAAAGAGGCGGCAGATCGCCTGGCCGATGCCCGACCCGCCGCCGGTCACAAAGGCGACGCGTTCCTGGAGCCGCATGGTTTGTCTCCTTTCTGATGGCCTGTGCTATCCGGGTGCGTCAGCCTTGCGGCAGCACGGCGATGGCGTCGACCGCGATCTCGGCCTGGCCAATCTTGGAATGCACCGTTGTGCGCGCCGGGTACGGCTCCGAGACATATTGGCTGTAGACCTCGTTCATGACGACGAAATCGGCGAAGTCGGCCAGAAAGACCTGGACCTTGACGACGTCGGCCCAGGTCGCGCCGGCCTCTTCCAGGAGGATGGTCACGTTGTCAAAGACCTGCTTGGCCTGGTCGCGGAAGGTTTTGGCTTCGAGCCGGCCACCGGCCGGCTCGAACGGGCCTTGGGCCGAGACATAGAGGGTTGGCCCTTGGGCCAGGATGGCGGGCGTATAGGGACCTTTGGGCTTGGCGCCCTTGGCGGCAATGATCGGTTTGCGCATGGCGATGCTCCTTGGTCTGATTAGGCTTCGTGTGAAAGCGGCGCGTCCTGGGCAGCCAGGACGCGGAACCCGGCAAGCTGCTCATAGACTTTGACGACGGCGGAGTCGTCGAGGCGGGCATGACCGGCCGCGGCGGCCATGATATAGAGTTGATGGGCTACGGCGGCGAGAGGCAGCGGCAGGCGCAGTTCTTTGCCTGTTTCCAGCACCAGGCCCAGGTCTTTGAGCCAGATTTCGACCGCGCTGTGCGGCGTATAGTCGTCGGCTAGGATGTGGGGGACGCGGTTTTGGAACATCCAGGATGCGCCGGCGCTGTTACTGATCACCTCATAGATGCGCTGCGGGTCGATGCCGGCGCGCGCGCCCAGGGCCATCGCTTCGGCGGCAGCGGCGATGTGGATGCCGGCCAACTCCTGGTTGATCAGCTTCATGGTCGCGCCTTGGCCGGGGACATCGCCCATGGCGTAGACATGCTCGGCCATGGCGTCGAGCAGTGGGCGCGCGGCGGCGAAGGCGGCAGGCGAACCCGCTGCCATGACGCTCAGTTTGCCCTCGGCGGCGCGGGCGGCGCCGCCGCTGACCGGTGCGTCGAGTAGGTCGATCTGCGCTTGGGCCAGCCGTGCGGCCACAGAGCGCACAAAGGTGGGTGACACGGTGCTGCAGATCATCACCAGGCTGCCGGGTCGCAGGACGCCGGCAGCCCCGCCTGCGCCAAAGAGCACGGCCTCGGCCTGTTCGGCGTTGAGCACCATCAGCGCCAACACGTCGGCGTCTTGGGCGGCGGCGGCGGCAGAGTCCGCAGCCTGCCCACCGGCGGCGACCAGGGCCTGGACGGCGGCGGGGTTGATGTCATAGCCGCGCACGGGCAGCCCGGCGCGCAGCAGCGAGATCGCCATGCCCCGGCCCATTGCGCCGAGGCCGATAAAGCCCACTTGGGGGAGAGGGTGGCTCATACAGATACCTCCTTTACAGTAGCGGCGTGCAGCAGACCGGCCAGATTGCTCCCTAGAATGGCGCTGCGCTCCGCTGCAGAGAATCCAGGTAGATGGTCGACGACGCCGCGTGTCTGGGCAAAGCTGACCTGTTCGAGCGCCGGGCTGAAGTCCGACCCCCAGAGCATTCGTCCGGGGCCAAAGGTCTGGGCGATGGTCTGGATGTAGGGCCAGGCGGCGCGATGCGGGTAGTCATGGCCGAGGTCGGTGAGGGCGTAGAGACCGCTCAGTTTGACATACACGCCCGGATAGACGGCCAAGGCCGTGACCGCGGCCAGCCGGGCCGCGGCCTCGGCGGAAGCGGGCGGCTGCGCGCAGCGCGGCGGCAGGCCAAGATGCGAGATCAAGAGGCACAGCGCGGGGTGGCTGTCGAGGATCGGCAGCCAGGCTCGCCACAGATCGCCACGGCTGTTGACGCTGACCGGCCAGCGGCGCGCGGCTAACCAGGCCCAGACCTCCGCCGGAACATCTGCGAGGCGCTGCGCCCGTTCTGGCGCCATGAGGTAGAGGCTGATGCCCGTGAAGCCTTGGGCATACCAGGTTTCGAGATCGGACATGTGGAGCGCGGCCGGTTCGGCATAGGCGAGCGGGCGCAGCCATGGGGCCTGGCCCGCCAGGCCGGCGAGATAAGCGTTGTTGCCTGCTGCCCATGCCGCGCCTTCATAGCCCACGGCCAGGACCTGTGTGACCTGCTGGCGCGCGGCCAACGCCGTATAGAGCGTGAACTCGTCGGGCTGAACGCGGCGGCAGCTTTCCGGCAGGAGGTCCACATAGCCCGGCGCGAAGAAGTGGGCGTGGGCGTCAAGCGGCATGGTGCAGCGCCTCGCCGAGCGTTATGAGCAGACGTTCGACATCCTGGGCGGTGTTGTAGCCATGGATGGCGATCCGCATGCGGCCCGCCTGGGCCATGACATGGATGCCGGCGGCGTGCAGGCGGCGGTGGATGGCGTCCATCGCCGGATGGCGAAAGGCCAAGATGCCGGCCAGCGCGTCCGGCTCCGCCGGGGTCAGCATCTCCACCGGCAGGCGGCGCAGCCCGTCGAGACATGCCAGCGCCAGCGGTCGGGCGTGGCCGTCGATGGCGTCCACGCCGACCGAGGTGATGTACTCTAGCCCGGCGCGGATGGCGTAGACCGCGGGATAGTTGGGCATGCCGACGCTGAAGCCGGCCGCGCCGCGCTTGCTGACGGCGCGGGTGAAGCGGTCGGGGCCAAAGGGGTCTTCGAGATTGAACCAGCCGCCGGCGGGTACGGTCCAGGCGTCGGCGCGGCCTGCAGGCACGCCGACCAAGCCTCCGCCATGGCTGGCGAGGATCCATTTGTGTGTGCTGGAGATTACCAGGTCCACGCCGGTGAGGTCGAGCGGGATGCGGCCCAGGGCCTGGGTGACGTCCACCGCCAGGAGTGCGGCGCTGTGACGGCGTATGATCTCCACCAGCGCGGGCAGGTCCACCTTGAAGCCGTTATAGAAGCTGACCAGCGAGACGGTGACCAGGCGTGTTCTGGGCGAAAGCAGAGGGTGGAGGTCTTCGACGCGCAGCCCGCCGTCGCGGGCGCGCCAGACTTTGGCCTGCGCTGCGGTCGATTGCAGCCAAGGGGTGATGCCGGCGGGGAAGTCCAGGTCGTTGACGATGACTTCGTCGCCGGGCTGGAGGCGCAGCGCCAGCGCCGCCAGGTTGTAGGCTTCGGACGTGCATGAGCAGATGCCGATCTCGCCGGCAGCCAGCCCGTAGAGTGCGGCAGTCAGGTGTTTGGCGGCTTCCCACTGGGCGGCGTGGGCTGCACGGCCGTCCATGCCCTGCTGTTTGTCGTGAAAGTAGGCATCCAGCGCGGCGTGGACCTCCAGCGGCGGAATGCCCTCGGCGGCTGTGTTGAGATAGGTCATCTGCTCCAGTGAAGGGAAGGAGCGGCGGCGGCTTTCGGCGGTGAGCATGGCGCAGGCAAACTCCGTCTAGGGCATTAGGGTCGCGGGTATGGTCTAGAGCACAGTGACGGTGACCGGGCCGGGGATCATGGAATGGACGGCGGCCAGCGGGTTGCGCAGCGGTTTGCCGAACTCGGGCGCTGAGATCTCAAAGACATCGCCCGGTTGGGCGCTGACGCCTTCGGCAAAGCTGAGCGTGGCCGTGCCGAAGAAGTGGCAGTGAACATCGCCCGGCCGCCGGAAGGGCACATATTTGAAATGATGGTGTTCCAGGTTGGCGATGGTGTGGGTCATGTTCTCTTCGCCGGTGAGAAAGGTGCTGCTCCAGAGTTCGGCGTCGTCGCGCAGGATACGCACGCGGCCGCGGATGTTGGCGGGCGGCGGGCCGACGAGCGCTTCCGGGCCAAACGACGAGGTGCGGAGCTTCGAATGGGCTAGATACAAGTAGTTCTGTTTTTCGAGCACATGGTCGGAGAACTCATTGCCCAGGGCAAAGCCGACACGCAGCACGGCGCCGCTGTCGCCCACGACATAGAGGCCCACCAGTTCAGGCTCTTCGCCGCCGTCGAGCGCAAAGTCGGGCAGCTCGAGCGGCGCGCCTGGGTGAACCAACCAACTGCCGTCGCCTTTATAGAACCACTCCGGCTGTATGCCGATCGCGCCCGTGGCGGGTTTTCCGCCCTCCAGCCCCAGCTTGAACATTTTCATCGAGTCGGTCAGTTCACCTCCGCCTGACAGCTTGGCGTGCATGGTGTCGCGCGCTTGGGCGCTGCCCAGGTGATCCAAACCGGTGCCGGAGAGGATACAGTGGGCGGGGTCGGGATGGTCGAGCGGAAGTAAGACCCGGTCTTCGGAGATGACGGCGGCGTAGTCAACTTCCTCTGCGCCCATGCGCGCCCGGACGATCTCGGATAGGCTTTGATGCGCGCTGTGGGCATCGAGCGCCAGTTCGCGCACGGATGCCGTGTCATGGAGCAGGTGGAGCGTGTCGCCGTCCTCGCCGACCATGGCGACACGGCGTGCGCCATCCTCTGTGAGAAATTGTACAAGACGCATGGTTAACCTCCAGATAGTTGGGCAGGAGTTTGGGTAGTCCTGGCGCTAGAAGGCGTGATGACGGCCCGGCCAATGATTGATGCAAGCCGAGCGTCGCCGGCGATGGCAACGCAATCGGTAAACTGGTCTACAGCGCCAAGGGTCGTAGCAAGCCGGCGCACCGGCGGGTCGTCGATCTCGGCGGCGATGGCTGTGGCAAAACGTTCGGCGAATAGGACTTGAAAGGGCCGGCCAAAGAACGGCTGGATCGTAGGCGCAAGATAGGGCGTGATACCCAGCGCGTTGTGAGTGGCGGCCAGTTCACGCAGCGCGCCAACCAGCCCAACCTCGCGTTCTTGCCAAGTGGATGCGCCCGTCAGCGTGAAGAGATGCGAGTGGAGCGCAGCCACATCCGGCAGACGGCTGAACGCTGTGCCCAGCCACTTGCTGTAGGGCGGGTAGCGCCGCGCATAGAGAAAGGCCAGATGGATCAGGTCGCGCGCTAGATGCCCTGCGATGATGCGCGAGCCTAGCTCGTCGCTCAGATCGCCGGTGCGGCCCATAAACGGTTCCTGCTCGGCGATGCGCTGCCACTGCGCGGCAAGCTTGCACAGCCAGACCGGTCTCGGGTAGTAGGCAAAGCGTGCCCGCGCCGGTTCGAGCTTGCCAAGGCCATCGTGAAAGACCTCCCCTGCGGTGACTTCCAGCAGCCGCTGCTGCGGCAGGGCCAGCCATGCGGCAGGGTCAAGGTCATCTGCCGGCCCCCGGTTGAGATAGCGGCGGAAGAAGCTGTCCACGGTCGTGATCTCAATCAGATGGTTGACCGGCCCCGCATCGTATGCGCTCATGCGCCGGGTGCCACGGTCGGCCTGATTGGGTGGGTCAAAATGCACCGAATAGCCCATGAAGACCCCCGGCAGCGTGCGCGCCAACCAGCGGTGGAGTTCGTCTGCGCAGCGAGCGTGATCGGCGTCATCCAAAAAGAGTTGAAGGCGCGGCCCCCAGTTGTGATCGGTCGACATGGCGGTGTCCAGGCCGAGCACGTCGGAGCCGTAGCCCATCAGCGCAGCCGAGTGCGCCGGCGCCGGATAATCCCGGTCGAGCAGCGGGCGCACGATCTGCCAATAGAAGGCGCGGTTGAGTGTGCGGCCCGGGACAAACGCGGGCGTGTTCATGGCATGTGCAGCCCCCACCAGGCTGCGTAGATGTGAGCGAGCCGCTCCAGTTCGGCAATCTCGACCCATTCTTCTGCGCCGTGGGCTTGGTCAATGCTGCCGGGGCCGATGACCACAACTTCGCCGGGCAGGTCGCGATAGGCCCAGGCGTTGGTCCCATAGGGGGCCACCTGGGGCGCGCTGCCCGACCAAGCGGCCAGACAGCGCACAAAGGCGGAGCCGGGCGGCTGCAGAAAGGCATGGATCTCGCGCAACCGGCGGATCTCGACGGGCAGGCCGCCCGCGGCCTGGGCCGCGGCGCAGAGCGCGTCGATCACGGCTGCCGGCTCTTCGCCGTCGACAATGCGGCGGTCCACGGCGATTTGGCATTGGTCGGGCACGACGTTGATGCCGGTCCCGCCGTGGATGAGCGAGGTCGTCAGGGCGGCGCGGCCCACTGTGGCGGGCGGCAGGGTTTGCAGCCGTGCGTGTTCGTCGACGTAGGCGAGGATCGTACGCGCCGCGGCCACGACCGCATTCCGCCCCAGGTCGGGCTGCGAGGTATGGGCCGGAATGCCGTGGAAGGTCAACTCAAAGCGGGCGACCCCGCGGTGGCCGTAGACAGGCGCGCACTGCGTCGGCTCGGCAACCACCAGTTGGGCGATCTGGAACGGCCGGCGGCGCAGCCAGGCGGCAAAGGCGGGCGCGCCGGTGGCGCCGAACTCTTCATCCACGGTGGCCCCGATCAGCACATTGGGCGCCGGCGTCGTCCGGCTTGCCTGGGCGGCTTCCAACAGCGCCAGGATCACGCCGAGCGTGGCCTTGGTGTCCACTGCGCCGCGGCCCCAGACGCGCCCGTCGCGTATGGCTCCGTCGAAAGGATCGCCCGCCATCTGCTCGACGCCGACCGTATCGACATGCACATCCACGGCGACCCAAGCGTCGGTCTGGCCGCGCCACCAGCCGTAGACGTTGGGGCGATTGGGCAGGACTTCTTCGACGACGATCTCGCCGCCCAGTTGGCGAAACCAACCGGCGACGGCCTCGGCGATGCGCGCCTCGCCCGGTTCACCGGCGCGTGGGCCGGCCTGGATGGGGGTGACGCTGGGGATCTGGACCAGGCGGCTGAGCCAGTGAGCGGCTTGGGCAGCGAGCGACATGATTACCCTTGTCTTGCTACGAACTCCGAGGGTTGGGAACGAGCGCCGGCAGCCGGTTGATAGACCTTGCCGCCGCGCACGACGGTGCGCGGCACGATGCGGCGATGGCCGATCTGCATCACACCGGTAGAGTCCACTAGGGGAAACTCTCCGGTCTCGACGTCAAGGACGACGGCATCTCCCCACGCGCCGGGGCGCAGCGTTCCCAACTGGCCGGCCTGGCCGATTACCTGCGCTGGGACCGCCGTTACTTTGGCTAGTGCATCGTCCAGTGACAGCCCTAGGTGCAGGAATTTCGAGACGGTGGTCGCGAGGTCAAAGACCGGGCCGTTCACGTTGTAGATGTGGAGATCGCTTGAAATGGTCGCCGGCTGCAGCCCTTGGGCGAGCGCGGCTTCGGCGATGCTCCAGCGAAAACTTCCGGCCCCGTGGCCTACGTCGAACAGCACACCGCGTTCGACCGCCTCGTGGACTGCGGAACGGATTCTGCCCTGCTCGTCCAGGATACCGCAGGGCATGCCGTGATAGCAATGGGTAAGGATATCGCCCTTGCGCATGACGGCCAAGATGTCGTCAATCGAACTGCACCAGGCATCTTGAGGGTGGACCATGATCGGCAGCCCTGCGGCATCGGCGGCTTGGCGTGCCAGGTGGAGCGGGCGCATGCCCGCTGCTTCGCTGACCAAGCTATGGCGTGTTAGACGTACTTTGACGCCCAAGATGAGGTCACGGTTCTGTTCGATGGTGGCGAGGGCGCGGTCAACGCGCGCATGGCGAATGTCTTCCAGTTCGCCGATATCCGGATCGAGCATGCCCAGGGCAGAGATATTAAGATGTGCGTAGAGGCGCGTGGCGCTGGCCTCAAGGATGAATTTGCGGAAGCCGGGAAACGTGTCTGCGCCCGCCGAGCCGGCATCGACTGCGGTGGTGACGCCCTTCGCTACGCAATGAGGATCGGGGTGGATGCCGTAGTGGCTGACACCCCAATAGACGTGGACATGTAGATCGATCATGCCCGGCGCGACGAACTGTCCGCGGCAGTCGATCACCTGGCGGGCGGAGGCGGCGTCCAGCGAGGGCGCAACATCGGCTACGCGACCCTGGGCAAACGCGACATCCATGGGGGCATGCAGCGCTGCCGCTGGGTCGATCAGCGTACCTCCCTTGAGGATAAGATCATGTGCCATAGGGTTTCTCCAAGGGTCTAGGCCCAGACGCCGGACCGGCGTAAACGAATTCAGGAGTGCAGCAGGATCTTAGCGACGGGGCCGGGCTTGCCCAGCAGCCGCTCGAAGTTTGCGCCGCCTTCGGCCAGCGGCGCATGGACCAGCCAGGGATCAATTTCCAGACGGCCGTCGGCCAGCCAGGTCAGCGCGTCCTCGAAGTCGAGCGTGCTGTAGGCAAACGAGCCTCTGACCGTGACCTCTGAACGGATCATGTAATTCGCCTGCAGGGTGCTTTCCTCTTCGTGCAGCCCGACCATGACGACCGTGCCGCCCCAGGTGACGGCCTGGACGCAGTCGCGGCGTGTGACCCCTACGCCCACGGCGTCGACGGCGGCGTCTACCCCTTCGCCGTTGGTGCGCTCGCGCACAGCATCGACTACGTTGGTGACCAGCGGGTCCAGCACGGTAACGCCGAAGTGTTCGCCGATGGCGCGGCGGTCGGGGTCGGTGTCGGTGGCGATGATCAGGCGCACGCCCGACTGTTTGAGCACCTGGAGCGTGAGCAGTCCGATCGGGCCGAGGCCGGTGATCAAGGCGCTGGAGGTCGCGCCCGCGCCAGAGAGCTTGGCGGCGCGGACGGCGCAGGCCAAGGGTTCGGTCAGAGCGGCGTGTTCGAGGGATAAGCGGTCGGGCAGCGGATAGGTATTGACGGCGGGCGCGGTGACATAATGGGCATAGCTGCCGGGTCGGTGGATGCCGATGATCTTGCGCGTGCGGTTGAGCTGCTGGCGGCCCTGCAGCGCGGCGCGTGACCAGGGGTCATGGATCAGCGGGTTGACCGTGACGCGCGCGCCGAGCGCCAGGGCCGGTTTGATCGCCGCGGCCTGGTCGCCCATGTCGACGATTTCGCCGCTGAACTCATGGCCCATGATCAGCGGCGGCTTGCGCAGTGAATTATGGCCGAGATAACCGCCCAATTCCGAGCCGCAGATGCCGGAGTAGGCCACCTGGATCAGAACCTCGTCGGCGGCGGGTTTGGGCTGTTCGACCTCGCGCATGTTCATTTGGCGCGGCCCTTCCCAAACAAGTGCTTGCATGGTCTCGTATCCTTTCATAATAGCGGCCGGCCGCAGCGTGACTGTCGGCGGCGTGCCGGCCTAGTCGCAGCCTAGGGGCGACCAGGTGTTACGGTGAGTTCGAGTTCGCAGGTGGTCGACGCGCCGGGGGCCAGAAACTGCAGGCTGCCGTCGGCACGCGCCGCGGCGCGCCCGCGCACGTTGGTATTGGTCGGTTCGATGCCCAGGACGTGAGTTCCGGCCCCGGCCATGCGCCATTGGACATGGGTGGGCAGGGTCGTCGTGTTCCAGCGGAGCTGCACGGTTAGGGGCAGTGGGACGCCCGGAAGGGGAAAGACCGGGTTGTGGATGCCGGCCGCGGCCCAGCCGGCGGCGTCGGTCTGGAGATCGCTGTGCAGGTAGACGCGCTCTTTGTGCCCTGGTTCGGGTGGCTGCCACCCTTGATAGCCCTCCAGCGGCGTGCCTTCGTCGCGCGGGGTCACCTGCCGCGACGGAAAGGTGACGGTCGTCTCCTCGCCGAGCAGCGGAAAGCCGAAGTTGAAATGGTAGAGCAGCATGAGCGGCGCAGGGGCAAAACCGAGATTCTCGAAGCGGTCGGTCATGGCGATGCGGTTGCTGCCCAGGCTGCTGCGGATGCGGCGGGTCAGGCGCACAAACTCACCAAAGACCACAGTCTCTTCGACGATGCCCTGTACGAGCATAGTGTACTCATCGCCGTCCCAACTGCCGGCGGCGA
This sequence comes from Caldilineaceae bacterium, assembly GCA_020845455.1. Classification (GTDB taxonomy): domain Bacteria; phylum Chloroflexota; class Anaerolineae; order Caldilineales; family Caldilineaceae; genus QEUY01. The sequence goes on along the minus strand of JADLFO010000228.1, from coordinate 2,240 downwards.
CGACCTGGCGCGCGGCCAGATGATGGGCGCGGCCATGCAGCCCCAGCTCTTGACCTTCGTCTACAGTGGGCGCGCCCGCCTGGGTGAAGCCGCAGGTCATGAGCAGGCCGCCGGCGGCGCTGCGCAGCCAGGCCAGGCCGCGGTCGTCGTAGTACGCGGGGTGGACATCGCCGTTGGGCGACTGCCAACTGAGCGGAACGCCGCCAAATTCGGCCAGTGAAATATCCAGACCGCGCTGGGGCGAGACCATATAGGCCAACCCCGCGCCGGTACGAACTTGGATCTGCTCGACGCCGGCCTCGCGGCCCTCGTTCAGCGTAAAGCGCCGGATGCCGCCAACCTGCTCCAGCCGTCCGACGCGGGCTTCCAGTTCGCGGCGCGTCCAGGTGCGATTGTAGAGTTGCATGGCAGTAGCCTATTCCCCCTGCGCCTGTGTCAGGGATCTGATTCTAGCCGGCGAATACGGCGAAATATCGGAAAGTCTGTCGTATGGCTCCAGCGGTCGAGCCGGGCGGCTTGGGTGGCGCTGGTCTGGCGCTGGGCGATAATGAGCGGATTGGCCGCGCCTGGGTAGATTGGGATGTCGCGGCCTGCAGCATGGCAGAGCGCGCTGGCGAGCCGGGCGCGCAGCAGCGGTTCGCCGGTGACCGTGGTGATGCCTAACAAGTCACATTCCGGCTGTGCCAGCAGATAGGCCAGGCAGACGGCGTCGTCGATGTCGGAGCCGATGTCGGTATCGAGCAGGATTTTATGCGCCATGCCATGATCCTTGGTAGGCAGGTGCGTGTAGACGGGTTAGGGCTGCGCGAGCAGCGCCGCAGGCAGTTCCAGGGCGCCGAAATAGGCGGGCCGGTGATAGTCGGCGGGGTCGCTCATCGTGGGCGACCAGCAGGTAAATTCCGGCTCCTGGCCGCGCGGGCGCTCGATGCGGTAGAAGTTGGCGCGCCAGAAGCGCGGCAGCGGCCCGTCGCCGGCCCCGATCGAACGCCAGGGCAGGCTGAAGGTCGCGCTCCAGCGCTGCTCGTCGTCTAGGCGTTGGACGTGCCACTCAAGGCCAGGGCAATTCCAGGTGAAATCGGTGCGCATGTCGCGCCGGTCGCCGGTGGGGTTGTGCGCCACCAGGTCGAGCAAGGTCCCCAGCGGGCTGACCTCGAATTCGTAATAGATGGCAGGGACGGCTGCGCCGGGCGCGATAAAGACCTCGACCACCTCTTCGTCATAGATGGCGGCGTCGCGCGCCGTCAACGTGCCCCAGATGTCGGGGTCATGGCAGTCAAAATGAACATAGAGCCGCGCGGCGTCGGCGCAGAGGCGCGTCGTGGTTGGGTAGCGGGCTGTGCCGATCCCGGCAGCGGGCGTCAGGGGCGAGAGCGCAGGCAGCTCGACCCAAGGCCAGGCGGTGAACGTCAGATCGGCCCAGGCAGCGGGTTTGATGGGGACCACAGTCACAGGGAGCGCGGCGGACATGGACGATTCTCCACAGAGCGGATGATTAGGCTAACAGGCCGTCCTGCCACACGCGGCGCAGGTCCATCTCGAATTCTAAACCGGCGATGGGCGGGCGGCTGTAGTACCAGTGTACACCGTGGAGTGCAGCGCCACCAAGTTTGGGCAAGATTACGCCTTCGGCCAGCGGGACTAGGCTGTGCGGCGTGTAGATGTTGACCGCGGTGACCTGCGCCCAGACCGCGCCGAGACCCACAAGTCGATCGGTCATGACCTGCATGACAACCTCCGCTTTGACAAGCAGCGCATCGGCGCTGGTTTCGCCTGGACGGACGATGGCTTCAGGGCGCAGGTCGGCCTGGTCAGCCAGGTCGCCTGCGCCGGCCACGACGAAACTGGCCGATGTGTCCGCCGCCGGTACGGTGTAACAAAAAGCGTAGAGCGAAGGTTCAGCCGGCGCGGCGACAACGGGGGCCACATTGGTGCGTGCGATGGGGTTGCGCCCGTTGACCAGCAGCCCCCACTCCGCCAGTGTGGCCTGATAGCCGCGGTTGAGCGCGGCAAATCCGTCGAAGCTGAGCGGGACGGGGATGCGCAGTTCCATGGCGCAGAGCGCGGCGCGCGGCCGCGTTACAGCGTCCAAGTGGCGGGCGATGGCGTCGAAACCACCGGCGGCGAGCGGCAGCGGCTGCGCCAGTTGGCGGCGGACGATGGCATAGCCCGGCGCGGCGCTGACACCGGCGGAGTAGGGCGCGATGCCCGTCAGGAAGCGATAGCCGCCTGTGGGATGGTCG
>JADLFO010000227.1 GCA_020845455.1 Caldilineaceae bacterium | reverse complement strand
GAACTGGAACTGCAAGAAGAGCGCGAGGTGCGCCGCATCCTCACCGAACTGACCGAACTGGTGGCCGACGAAGCCACCTATGTGCGCCGCAATCTCCAGATCCTGTCTGAACTGGACTTCACCTTGGCGAAGGCCAAAGTCGCCTATATGCAGGATAGCTCTGCGCCGGAGATCGCGCCCTTTCAGCCGGGCAAGGAGCCGCTGACGTCTGCCGGGGACGGCGAGGGCGAAGGGGTCTTTCACCCCGGTTCGGTGATCGATTTGCGCCGCGCCCGCCATCCCCTGCTCGACCCGGCGACGGTCGTGCCGGTGGATGTCTATCTGGACGAAGAGACCTATATCATCGTCATCACCGGCCCCAACACCGGCGGCAAGACGGTCACGCTCAAGACGGTGGGGCTGCTGGCGCTGATGGCGCAGTCGGGGTTGATGCTGCCGGTGGAGCCGGGCAGCCGGCTGAGCGTCTTTGAGGGCGTCTATGCCGACATCGGCGACGAGCAGAGCATCGAGCAAAACCTCAGCACCTTTAGCAGCCACATGACCCACATCATCGAGATCTTGGAGGAGGCCGACCCCACCAGCCTGGTCCTGCTCGACGAATTGGGCGCGGGCACCGACCCCGACGAAGGCTCGGCGCTGGCGATGGCGCTGCTCGACAACCTGCGCGACCGCGGCATCACGACCTTTGCTACCACGCATTACAGCGACCTCAAACTCTATGCCCACAACACGCCGGGCGTACGCAACGCCTCGGTCGAGTTTGACGTCGAAACGCTCAGCCCGACCTATGAACTGAGCATCGGGCTGCCGGGCCGCTCCAATGCCCTGGTAATCGCGCGGCGGCTGGGGTTGAACCCTGTGATCGTCGAGCGCGCCGAGGGCATCGTCCGCCCCGACGCGCTGGAGGCCGACGCCCTGCTCGACGACATCAAGCGCGCCCGCCAAGAGGCGCAGCACGCCACCGAGCGTGCCAAGGAGCGCGAGCGCCAGGCCCAGGCGGTGGAGGCCGACCTGCGCTATCAACTGGCAAGCCTGGAAGAAGCGCGGCGCACGGTGATCGCCGAGGCGCGGGCGCGTATGCAGCAGGAACTAGACGACGTGCGCGGCGAGATCGAGCAGACCCGCCGCCAGTTGGCGCGCGCCACGCAGTTTTCCGGCGGCGGCAGCCATGAGAGTTTTCTGGCCGAGGCCGAGCGCGAGATCGCCCGCCGGCAGCGCGATACCGAAGAGGTCGATACCAACGTCGTCATGCCCGGCGCGGCGTCTGAACGTCTGACCGGCGCCATCGAGGTCGGCGACCGCGTTTGGGTGCCGACGCTGCAGGCCAGCGGCGAAGTGCTGGCCCTCAACGGGCGCGCCGGCGACGCCGATGTCCAGATCGGCAATTTCCGCCTCAAGCTGCCGCTCAAGCGGCTGGAACTGCGCCAGAAAGCCGCCAAGGATGTGCCGCCTCCGCGCATCGAGGTGCAGGCGGGCGCGATGCATGACAGCCCCGGCATCGAGTTTGACATGCGCGGCGAGCGCGTGGAAGAGGGTCTCGAAAAGCTTGAGCGCTATCTAGACAATGCCTATCTGGCGCGCCTGCCCTGGGTGCGGATCATCCACGGCAAAGGAACCGGCGCGCTGCGCGATTCCGTGCGTGCCCTGCTGCGCCGCCATCCGGTCGTGGGCGAATTTCGACCCGGCGACCATGGCGAAGGCGGCGACGGCGTGACCATCGCCAAGCTGGTGGGCAATTAACCTGCCGGCAGACCCCGACGCCGTTTACCCCGGGCGCGACCACGGAGAAAACGCGACCCCCGAGAAAAGAGGAGAGATGTCGGTTGCGAACGAACACTCGTTGGTATGCAGTGTCGGCGTCACTGCCTATAACGAGGAGGAAAATATCGGCCATCTGCTGGAAGCCCTGCTGGGCCAGCATCTACACACCGTGCAGATCGCCGAGATCATTATTGTCGCCAGCGCCTGCACCGACCGTACGGCGCCGATCGTCCGCGAGTTCGCGGCGCGCGACCCGCGCGTCCGGCTGATCGAGCAAGAGAAGCGCGAAGGCAAGACCAGCGCCGTCAATCTCTTTTTGGGCGCGGCGCAGAGCGATATCTGCGTGCTGGAGAGCGGCGACACCATCCCGCACGAATACGCGATCGAGCATATGGTGCGGATGTTTGCCGACCCGACCGTGGGCATGGTCGGCGCGCAGAAGATCCCGGTCAACACGCCCGACCATATCATCGGGCTGCTCAGCCATCTGCGCCTGCGCATGGAGCATGAGCTTTGTCTGGAGATCCCGCGGCTGGGCGAGATGATCGCTTTCCGCAAGCTCTTTGACCACATCCCGCCCGATGTCGCCATGGACGAAGCCTTTGTCGAGGCGTTGGTCGTGCGCCGTGGGCTGTCGGTCAAATATGCGCCCGACGCCGTGGTCTACAATACCGGGCCGGACACGATCCGCGATTTTGTGCGCCAGCGGCGGCGCAACCATGCGGGCCATCTCTATCTCAAACACAAGTACGGCTATGCCGTCAGCAGCATCCAAAATCAGCGCGTGCTGCGCGTGGCCTTCAAAGAAGTATGGGGGGTGATCCGGCTGCTGTGGGTGCTCTTCCTGCTCGCCATCCTGGAGGGGTGGAGCCGTCTGCTCGGCTGGTATGACTTCGCCGTCAAGCGCAACCGCCATGTCGTCTGGGACATGGCCTGGACGCAGAAACAGGATGTGCAGGAGATCCGCCGCGCCCAGCAGACCAAGGCAGGGTATCCGATGGCAGCCGTGCCCATGGGCAATGGGCAGTTGGCGGCCCCGGATAGGCTGGACGACAGCCGGCCCGCGGCCCAGGCCTAGGCGCGGCGTGGCTGTTCGATCCGCACACATGAAACGGTCGTTGTGGAATCTGGTCAAGCTCGCCATCGGCGTGGGCTTGCTCGTCTTTCTCTACAGCCGTCTGGAAGACCCTGCCGCGCTCTGGCAGCAAATGCTCCAGGCCGACAAGCGTCTGCTGTTCTTGGGTGCGCTCTGTTATGCGTCGGCGGTGGCGCTCAGCGGCTTCAAATGGGGCGTGCTGCTGCGTGCCGCCGGCATCCAGGTGACGCTGCGCCGTCTGCTCGCCTATCAGTGGGTGGCCGAGTTTTTCAATAACTTTCTGCCGGCGCAGGTGGGCGGCGACGTAATGCGCGGCTATGCTGTGGCGACCGACACGCGGCGCACCGCCGACGCTGCCGCCAGCGTGCTGATCGACCGTTTTATCGGTCTGGCCGTCTTTATGCTGGCCGCCGCGCTGGGTTCTGCCGGCATGTTGGTCTGGGGACGGCCCGACGGTATGCCTTTCAGCCCCGAACAGCGTGTCACCGTGCAGTTGGTCGCCCTGGGCAGCGGCGGCATCACGCTCGCCCTGGCTGCGATGCTGGTCGCGCTCCTCAGCCGCCGTCTCAAGTCCCTGGTCGAGCGCATCCTGCTGCGGCTGCCCGTGCTGCGCGCCGCCGCCCCGTTTTGGCACAAAGTCGCCGCCGCCTTTAATGTCTACCGCCACGCCTATGACGCGCTGCTGTGGGCCGCGCTGGGCAGCATCTTGATCGTCTTACTCACCAGCGTCAACATCTGGCTGATCGCGCGCGCCATCCAGCCGGGGAGCATCAGCCTGCTCGAAGTGCTGACCATCAACCCGATTATCGTCTTTGTGGCGTTGATCATCCCCCTTTCCCCTGGTGGGCTGGGCGTGCGCCAAGGCGCGTTTGCCGCCACCTTTCTGCTTATGGGTGCAGGCAGTGAATTGGGTTTTGCCGTCGGCCTGCTGCAGCAGTTCATCGCCTATCTGGTCAGCCTGCCCGGCGGCTATCTGTGGGTGCGCGGCGGCAGCAAACAGCCCGTTGCATCGGCGCAGCCTGCGGTGTCCGACTCCTAGTCTGCGCTCCCCAGGAGATCCGATGCCCGATACGGCTTGGCCCGGCGACATTTGGCTCGACGATGCCTGGCTCAGCGCCGAGGAGGCGCGCCGCCTCTACGCCGCCGGCGACGCGGCGCATGACTTTGACCATGTACTGCGGGTGACGCGGCTGGCCGTGCAGCTTGCCCAGACCGAGGGGGCCGATGTGTCTGTGGTGCGGCTGGCCGCGCTGCTGCACGACGTGCCCACGCCCGGCGATCGGCGCAGCGACCATCACCGCGCCGCGGCCGAGTTTGCCCGCCAATGGCTCACCCGCCGCGGGCTGGGAACCGAAGCGGTGGCGGCGGTCGTTCATGCCATAGAGGCGCACCGCTTTCGCGATCAAACCGTGCAGCCCGCCACTCTAGAAGCGCAGTGCCTCTATGACGCCGACAAACTGGACAGCATTGGCGCGATCGGGGTTGGCCGCGCTTTTGCCTTTGCCGGGGCGCAGGGCAATCGGCTCTGGACTGAACCGGCCGTCGCGGCCCCGCCCGGCGACGCCCAGCCCCAGGGTCACGACTATACGCCGGTGCATGAGTATGTCTATAAGCTGCGCCGCATCCTTGCCACGCTGCACACCGTTAGCGCACGGCGCATCGGCGCGGCGCGCCATGCCACAATGCAGACCTTCTTCGAGCGGCTCGACGCCGAGATGCGCGGCGAAGAGGCAGTTGAACTGACGCCGCAGGAGGAGGGGTAGCGCCCGCCAGTAGATCTGCCGGCCACGCTGCGCGTACGGACGCGATAGTTCGTGTCCGTACGGGTTTACGACGCTTTGATATAAGGACGCCGGTTTCCCGGCGCACAGCCATGGACCACCCACATCGTGATCTGGCCCGCCGCGATCTGTTTCGCGCTTTCACCCGCTTTGTAACGGCCCTGCTCGTCCTGCTGGCCTTGCTGCCCACCGCCGCCCGCGCCCAGACGCCGGATGCGGCGATCTCGCCCGAAGACCAGGCGAATCTTTTCGGCGGCGGGCCGCCGCCCATTCCGCCCTTTGTGCCCGGCGTTGTGCTGGTGGGTGTGCGTGATGACCTGGCGCTGGCCGCCGCGGTGCTGGACGAACTACAAGCCACTGCGGTCGACAGCCTGGATCTGCGCGGGCTGGACGGCGGTCAGGGGAGCGGCGGCGTCGGCGGGCTGCGCCTCCAGGTCCCGCCCGGCCAAGAGTGGACGGCGATCGAACGCTTGCAACAGCAGCCCGGCGTGGTCTTTGCCGAACCCGATTGGCTGGCGCAGATCGCCGAAGCGCCCGTTGCCGTCGAGACGCCCGCCCAAGCCGCCGCGGCGGAGACGCCCTTTGTCGTCGACGATACGCTCTATATGGAGCAGTGGTATGCGCAGCGCATCAACCTGAGCCGCGCCTATGCCCTAGCCCAAGCCGCCGGCCCCGGCGACCCCATCCGTGTCGTCATGGTCGACACCGGCGTGGACTACATGCACCCCGACCTGGCGAACCGGCTGCTGCCGGGGCGCAACTACATCACCAATATCCCCGGCGTTGCGCCTGCGCCCGACGACAACGGCCACGGCACGCATATCGCCGGGCTGATCGGCGCACTGACCAACAACGGCAAGGGCATGGCGGGCACGGCGCTGGATGTCGTGTTGGAGCCGTACAAGACGTTTCGGGCTGATGGGTATGGAGATTCTACATCCCTAGCCCAGGCCGTGCGCGATGCGGTCGACGCCGATCCCCCGGCGGACATTGTCAACTTGAGCCTGACCCTCGTCGGCACAGCGGACAGCACGCCCTTGCGCACGGCGGTGGCCTACGCCATCTCCAAGGGCGCGCTGGTGGTCGCGGCGGCGGGAAACTGCGATATTACGCAAACCGGCTGTCCCGTCTTCTACCCTGGGGCCTATCCCGGCGTGCTGACGGTGGGTGCGACCACCTACGCCGATGTGCCCGCCTATTACAGCGCGGCAGGGTCGGAGCTTGACCTGGTCGCGCCCGGCGGCGGGTCGGGGCCTGCGATCCTCAGCACCTGGTCAAAGCTGACCCCTAACTGCAAGGAAACTGTGCGCGAGGTGGACGGGGGCCGTTATTGCACCAAGACGGGCACAAGCACGTCTACGGCGCTGGTCAGCGGCGTGGCCGCGCTTGTCTGGAGCATGAACCGCGACCTGAGCGCGGCGCAGGTGGGCGAGATTCTCCGTGCCGGCGCCGCGCCGCTCAATTTCCCCCCCAACCAGGTGGGCGCAGGCCGGTTGGATGCTGCCGCCGCGCTGCGCGCTGCGCTCCCGGCGCAGATCACCGTGTCGCAAAACTCCCTGCGCGTCGCCGCCGTCCAGGGCGGCGCGCCTCAGCAGGCCGCGCTGACCTTGGAGAACCCCAGCCTTGACCCGATCACCTGGACGCTTTCGACCACGCGCGCGCTGGACTGGCTGGCAATCGACAACCCCGCCGGCAGCGTGCGCTATGGCGAACCGGCCCAGGCCGGCATCGTGATCACCCCCACGCAGTTGACCCTGGGGCAGCACAAGGCGACCCTCCTGCTCACCAGCAGCCGCAGCGGTGGTCCCCAGGTGCAGCAGATGATCTCCGTAGATGTGGCAGTCCACGGCCCGCTCACCCCGCGCAGCCATCTGCCCCTGATCGCCAGGCAAGCGGTGGGGGCGTGGCTGGAACCGGGGCCGGAGGGCCGCACCGCCTATGATGCGCTCACCGGCAGCGCCAGCACCGGCATCACGCTGCCCTTTACGCTGGAGGCGCGCGGCCAAACGCTAACCGAAGCCCGGCTCTTTGCCGACGGCTTTATCGCCTTCCCTGCCTCCCTCCCAGACCCCAACAGGTCGCTGCTGCCCAACCGCTGTCTGGCCAATCAACTCTGGCCGCAAGCCGCGATCTATGGCTGGTGGGCCGACCTGGAGCCGGGCGCGGTGGGCAGCCGCGTCTCCACCTTCCAGCCCGACCCCGACCGCTTTGTGATCGAATATGCCGATGTGCCGTCGGCGGCGGGCGTTGTGCCTGCCTATGTGGTAAGCTTTCAGATAGTGCTGCACCGCAGCGGGCGCATTGACCTTAACTACGGCGCGCTGCCCGACGGGTTGACACCGCCGCCCCAGGCCACGGTCGGCGCCCAGGTGCAGACAGGCCGTTTCTATAACCAGATCGCCTGCCGCACTGCCGGTTTCAGCGTGGGCAGCCTGCCCCACTCCTACGATATGATCACCCTGGACGCAAAGGACCTCTACTAATGAGCGCAGCCGACCACCGCCGACAAGCCGCGAGCCAGGGGAGCGTGTCTCTGGCGATCGTTACCGTCAGCGACACGCGCACTCCGGAGACCGATGTCAGCGGCAACCTGATCCGCCAACTGGCGGAGGCCGCGGGGCATCGCGTCATCGACCACCGCATCGTGCGCGATGAGCCGGAGCAGGTAGCCGCGGCGCTGACCGAGCTGGCCGGCGGCGAGGCGCGGCTGATCATCTTTAACGGCGGCACGGGCATCAGCCGCCGCGACCGCACCTATGACGTGATCAGCCGGATGATCGAGAAACCCTTGACCGGTTTTGGCGAGCTGTTTCGCATGTTGAGCTATCAGGAGGTGGGCGCGGCGGCCATGTTAAGCCGCGCTACAGCCGGCGTCTATGGCGATAAGGTCGTCTTTAGCACGCCCGGCTCGCCCAACGCAGTGCGCCTGGCGATGGAAAAACTGATCCTGCCGGAGATTCAGCATTTGGCGTGGGAGTTGGTGCGGTAGATCGTAGAGGCATTCGCGTTATCTACTACTGGAAATCGATGCAAGATACAATCTGGTTCTTGACCGTCTATGCCAAGAATGAGGAAAGTACGATTCCAGGTCATGTGCTGCGGAAGATAAAGGAGAGCTTGGATCGTGAATAAGCCAAAGCGGGAAATTGGACAAGAGATTCTGGATGGCATTGCTGAGATTCAGGCACATAACCGTGGCGAAAAAACGCTTCGTACACGACGCATTGCCCCTTCTGCGCCGCCCGCCGAGATCCGCGCCCGCCTCAAGCTTTCACAACATGCTTTCGCTGGCTTGCTGAGTGTGAGTGTACGTACTGTCCAAGAGTGGGAGCAAGGCCGCCGCGAGCCACGCGGTACTGCCAAGAGCCTGCTACGCATCGCCGACCAGCATCCTGAGATCTTCCTAGAGCTGCGTTAACTCGCGCACGATTCCTGTACAAAACAGTCTGCGATGGAGGATGCTTGTGTACGAACCCGAAATAAGAGAGGATCGTCCCGGCTGTCTGGCCGGGATCCTCAAGCTCTTTGCGCTGGGCGCAATCTACGACTGGCTGCAAGACAACGTCGGCTTTGGCCGTGGCTGTCTGGGTGTTCCCTGTGGCATCATCCTGTTTATCTTGCTGATCGTCTTTGGCTGTTCGATCATCTTCGGCACCAACTGGTTCGATTTCGGCTTCTAGCGCCCCGACATGCTCGACAAGACACATCTCTTTGCCGCGCGCAGCGACGGCTACTGGAACTATCGCGTTCCGGGCATCCTCTGCACATCTGGCCGCTGGCAAAAGCGCTAGAACCAGGGCCGTCCGGCTATTCGGACTTAGCCCAAATGCCGGACGGCTCGATTCTTTGTATCTATGAAGACGGCATGATGGACCGCATGACCGACCCGCGCTGGGTCACGGTTGCGGCCTTTGACCGGGCCTGGCTGGAGAGCGCATAAGCCTGGCGCGCTGTCTAGCCCACGCCACGCTAGGCGCGATGACGGCGTGAGAAGACGACGCTGCCGCCCAAGGCCGATAGGACGACGCCAATCGCAGCCAGGATCAACGACAGCGATGCTCCAGCGCCTGTGGTCGGCATGGATGCCGGTGCGGCTCCCTTTGCGCCTGCCTCGGGCGCGGCCTCCTCCTCGGGGGCTGCCGTCGGCGCAGCGGCTTCGGCTGCCGTCTCTTCCTCAGGGGCCGCCGTTGGGGCCGCTTCTGTCTCCGCCTCTGCTTCTGGGGTCGGTGTAGGCGCGGCGGTTCCTTCCTCTGTCTCTGCTTCTTCCTCGGCTGCGGGGGTTTCGGCTGCGGCGGCGGTTTCCGCTTCCATCTCGGCCTCGGGTGTGGGCGTCGGCGGCACAGGCGGCGCGGCGGAGAATATCGCCATCACGATATTGCCCCCGATTTTGATCGGCGCATCCGGCCCTGGGAATTCAAAGGTCCCCACCACGCCCGCATCGACATGCAGCATGGCATGCAGCAGCGGCGTGGCCGCCTCCGTGTCGATATCCACGGCGACATCGGTGTTCTCGCCTTCGTGCAGCGCGGCATGACCGATCACCGGCCCAGGTTTGCCGTCGGCGTCGGCGTGGATCACGACCCAGGCCGGGCCATCGGCGACGGCGCGCACAATGTTGACGCGTCCCTCGACAATGCCTTGTTCGCTGACCTGGACGTTCGGCGGCGACGGTATGGTTTGGGCCAGGGCCACCGGCCCGAAGATGAGAAAGGCAATAAGGGAGACGATCAAGCCAAGAAAGTGAGGTGAAAAGAGGCGTAACTTCATAGTTCTCTCCTGGTGTTCACTGCTAGATAGATATGCCAGATGGAGATTGGTCACAAGCGCTGTTGCGATCGACATGGAGCGAGAGGTCGCGCCGGCCCACTAGCTGATGGGCGACGGCATCTCTGAGTTTCTCAGCCCTCCCATTCTAATGCCAATGGGCGGTTAACAATGTCAGATATTGTCCACATTGTCCAGGCTAGATGATAGGGGCCGCACCGTATAGCCCACGGTGAGATTATTCCACACTCTGAGGGGAGCGGCCCGCCGTCTGTGTGACGTTCGCCCTCCGCTTGTGTGACGGGCTGCACAAGTCTGCCCGCGTGGGACCTCCCGGCACACAAGCTACCGGGCTGCACAGCCACGCCCCCAGCAAGTCCAGACCGGCGGTTTTCCAACCGCCGCTACGAGAATGGCCGTTCCGTAGGTGCGGCTTTCGATACACCTCATGTTATCAGACTGGGCTGTCGTGGAAACGATAGGCCAGTCTGCCGTCGGGCTGCGGGCTGTAATGGCCGAAGAAGATCGGCCCATCGCCCAAGGCGCGGGGGATCACTTCATAGAGGTCGTCGACCAGGGGGAACTCGGCCAGCGCGTCGACCGGCAGCCATTCGGGCCGGCCCTCGCGGCTGACGTGGACGGAGCGCTGCTCGCTCTGCGCCACAAAGACAAAGACCAAGACGCCGGGCCGCGGCCCCTGCTCGTCCACGCCGGTGTCGATCGTGATCACGCCGCGCAGCGTCAGGTTGGAGATCAGATGGGGCGTGAGGCCGGTCTCCTCGGCCAGCTCGCGCTGCGCCGCGGCCAACACATCCTCATGCGCTTCCACATGCCCGCCCAGCCCATTATAGCGGTTGGCCCACAGCCGCTTGGTGGGCGCGCCTTTGATCAGCAAGACCTCCTGGCTGCCCGTGTCGGGGTGGGTGCTGGTGACAAAGATCAGAGTGCGCGGGATCGCCTGATGGCGTCTGCGACCCGGCTCGCGCACCCCTTGCTCGTTCGCCTGCATCGGTCTAGGCATGTATCTCCCAGCGTTCGACCGTCACTTCCTCTAAATAGCCCTCGTCCACATCCGCGCCGCAGCCGGGCGCGGTAGGCACAGTGAGCGTGCTGTCGTCGTTGAGCGTAAAGGGGTTGGTCACAATATCGCGCACAAAGTAGCGGGCGTTGGCGCTGATATCGCCGGGCAGCGTGAAATTGGGCAGGCTCGCCAGCGCCACATTGCCGGCGCGGCCGATGCCCGTCTCCAACATGCCGCCATGCCAGACCGGGATGCCCGCGGCCTGCGCCAGGTCATGGATGCGTTTGGCGTCGGCATAGCCGCCGATGCGGCTCGGTTTGATGTTGATGATATCGCAGGCCTGCATCTCAATCGCCCAGCGTGCGTGTTCGGGTGAGACAATGCTCTCGTCCAGGCAGAGCGGGGTACGCAGTTTGGGTTTGAGCTTGGCATGGTCAAAGATGTCGTCGTGCGCCAGCGGCTGTTCGACCAGCAGCAGGTTGAACTCGTCCAGCTTGGCGAGATGCTCGGCATCCGCCAGGTGGTAGATGCTGTTGGCGTCGACTTGCAGGTTGAGATCGGGCCAGGCGCTGCGCACGGCGCGCGTCGGTTCGATATCCCAGCCTGGCTTGATCTTGAGCTTGATGCGCTGATAGCCGTCCTTGAGATAGGCGTCGACCACCTGGAGCAGCGTGCCGATATCCTTTTGGATGCCCACGCTGACGCCGACGGCCACGCGGTCGCGCGTGCCGCCCAGCATGGCGGCTAGGCTGCGCCCCTCCAGCTTGCCAAACAGATCCCACACGGCGAACTCCAGACCGGCCTTGGCCATGCGGTTGCCGCGCACGCGTCCAAAGGCAGGAGTGACGTCCTCCGGCTGTTTCAACTCGCTCGCCAGCAGCATGGGGGCCAGGAACTCTTGCTGAATGCTCCAGACCGTGTTGGTAGTTTCTTCGTTATAAAACGGCGCGCCGCCCACCGGCGATTCGCCCCAGCCGGTGATGCCGTTCCCGTCCACGCGCACGACCACGGCATAGCTGCCGTCCTCGCGCCAGCCGCTCGTCTCAAACACGCTGACATAGGGCAGCCGGATCTTGCGCAGCTCGATTCGTTCAACCCGCATGGCCGATCTCCTAGAAAGGGAGTAGAGAGATAGGGAGTGGGGAGTAGAGGGAGGGCAGAATACGTCGCTCTGCTTCTGCCCAATTTCCACCGCCCACCCCCTACTCCCTGCTTATAGGTATTCGCGCACGAGGAGATAGCGCCACCCGTGTGCGCCCAGATGCACGCAGTCTACCATTGTATACCCTGCGGCAAAAGCCGTCTCCAGCACGGCGCGCAGATAGAGCCGCCAGGCGCGCGCCAAGGCGGGGTCGGCGTAGCGAATGGCGGCGATGTCGTCGGGGACGGGCACGGCCAGGCCGCGACCGTCGAGCGCCGCGGCGGGGTCGCCCGGCACGGCAAACCCCGCCGCGCCGGTTGTGACCGGCAGAACTTGCAGCGTGGCGGCGTCCCAGGCTTGCGCCGGGCGGTGCGGCTCCAGATCGTGCAGCACATGCGGGCTGGTGAGCCGCCAATCCACCTCGCAGCGGTCGCTCGGCACGCCGCCGTTGAGCGCATCCTGCAGCTCGCCGTACATATCGCGCACATAGGTAGAGCAGGTCGCGCCCAGCCGGTGAATGTTAAAGACGCCGTTGCGCCGGTAGAGCGGGTCATAGGTCCAGGTCATCCAGTCGGTCAAGCCTTGGGTCAGCACCTCGCGGCGCTGCGCCAGCTTGAGCCGCAGCCCGATATGCAGCCCCTGCCAGGCGGGCAGCACCCCTGCCATGTGGCTGCAAAACTTGATGCGCGGCCCCTGTTCGGGCTGCGCCGAGTCCAGCCCCGTCCCCAGCCAGCCAAACGCCCCGCCCACCATCCCGCCGGTTTCTGCGGGGCCGCCCGCCGCAAACGCGCCCAGCAGCAGCCCGCCGTTTTTGACCACCGTCACGGTGATGTGGTTGGGCACCAGGTCGAGTGGTTCGCTGCCCCAGACTAGCCGGTCGAGCATTTGAAACTGGCGGCAGCCTTCCAGGTCCGTGATGCGGCGGATGTGGATCGCCTCTGCCGGGCCGGCGGTGTGTTTGATCAGCCCCATAGCTTGGTGATTTCGTCGGCGGCGAAGGCCGGAAAGGGGACCGCGTGTCCGCCGCGGCGGGCGACTAGCGCCGCGCCGCGGCTTGTGGCGCGGCCGATTACGCATCCCGGCCAGCCTTGCGCCCGCCAGCCTGCCAGGATTGTCTCGGCCCGGTCGGGCGGGCAGGCCGCCAGCAGCGCGCCGGAGGCGATCGTGCCCAGCGGGTCCAGGCCGAACTCGGCGCACAGCCGCGCCGCCGGCGGCGCAATCGGGATGGCGTCGAGATCGATCTCCAGCCCCACCTGTGCGGCCAAGGCCAACTCCAGCAGCCCGGTGGCGACGCCCCCTTCGGTGGGGTCGTGCATGGCGCTGACGCCCTGGGTCGCGGCCAGCAGCGCCGGAACCAGCACACTGATGCCGGGGTCATGCAGGAAGTTGGCGGCGCGCGCCAGTTCGGCCTCGTCCCAGCCGCGGCCCAGCAGGTCGGCGCGGCGCTCGCGCGCGATGAGGCTCGCGCCTTCGACCGGCGCGACCCCGGCCATCAACACCAGGTCGCCGGGCCGGCAGCCCTGGCTGGAGATCTCCTGGCCGCGGCGCACCTGGCCCAACATCGTCCCGGCCACCACCGGCTGCGTGACGGTGTGCGTCACCTCGCTGTGCCCGCCCGCGACCACAATGCCCAACTGGAGACAGGCCGCGCCGATCTGGTCAAAGATGGCGCGCGCCATGCCCACGTCGGCCTCGCCTGCGGGCAGCAGCAGCGTGGGCAGATAAAAGCGCGGGGTCGCGCCCGTCACCGCCAGGTCATTGGCGCAGACATTGACCGCGTAATAGCCGATGGCGTCGGTGGCAAAGGTGATCGGGTCGCTCTTGGCAACCAGCAGATGGGCGCTTCCCGGCGTAAAGTCGATCACCGCCGCGTCCTCGCCCACGCCGGGGCCAAGGATCAACTGCGGGTCGTGTGTGGGCAGCCCGGCCAACAGTTCCGCCAGCAGCGGCACGGGCAGCTTGCCCGCGGCCAGGGGGGCCAGGTCCGTGGATGGCGGCATGTGCGAATCAAGCAGGCTCATGTACTTCTGCTTCTGTCCCCGGCGGCTGATTTTTCACGGCACAATATGCACCGGCATCCCCAAATAGGCGAGGTCAAAAAGCGTGGCCGCGTCGTCGTCGTCGAGCATGGCGCAGCCAAAGGTGGCCGGCCGGCCGATCTGCGTCGACCAGATCTTCTCGCCCGTTTTCCAGAGGATGGGCAGCCCATGGATGCCGTTTTCATAAGTGCCCACATCGTAGATGCCCAGCCAATAGGGCATGTCCAGTTGATAGGCGGTGCTTTTCGCCGTCTCCTGTTTGGTCTGTACGGCAAAAGTGCCCGTGCGTGTGATCCATTCGCCATAACCGGTGCTGCATGTCCAGGCATAGCGCAACTGCTCGCCTTGGATCACCCAACACTGTTGGCGGCTCAGGCTGACGACAAAGCGCGTGCCGGAGCGGGGGACGGGCGGTGCGGCGCCGGGCAGCGGCGGCGGGCCGTAGGGGATCTTTAGCTCCAGCCCGCTGAAGACCGTCTGCTCGTCGGGCAGGTCGTTGTATTCGAGCAGCGCCAAGACCGTACTGTCGAAATCGCGCGCCAGTTCCGAAAGCGTGTCGCCCGCTTTGACCGTGTAATAGAAGAAGCCGGCGCGCGGCGGGCCGATCTGGGCGGGCAACGGTGCTTCCACGGTCTCCGTCATAGTCTCTGTGGCGGCCCCTGTAGCGGGTGTCTCAACTACCGGCGTGGGCAGCGCCAGCCGCTGCCCCACATAGATGGCGTCGGGGTTGGCGATCTGGTTGGCCTCCATCAACTCGGCCAGCGTCAGCCCGTGTGCTTGGGCGATCACGCCCAGGCTGTCGCCCGCTTCCACGGCGTAGCCTGCGGCGGGGTCGTCTGCGCCGGGATCGGCGGGCGCAGGCTGCGGCGGGGCCAGTTCTTGGCGTGTGGCGGGCAGCAGCAGCGTATCGTCTGCGGCGAGATCGACGCTGCTTTCGACTCGGTTGAGTTGGCGCAGGCTGCTTACGTCCACCCCAAAACGCAGCGCGATCTGTTCTAGTGTATCGCTGGTCTGCACCGTGTAGACCCGGTTGAGCGAGGCGACCGGGTTACCGCTGCCCTGGGGTGCGGCGGGCGCGGCTTGGGCTGCGCCGGTGGCGGGCGCAGGCGTCAGGCGTAGCTTCTGGCCGATGCCAATCGTGTCGGGGTCGACGATGCCGTTGAGCGCCATCAGTTCAGCTTCGCTCAGGCCATAACGTTGGGCGATGGTCGAGAGCGTGTCGCCTGCTTCGACGGTATGCGTGGTGGCTACCTCCGGCTCGGCTGCGGCGTAGGCCGGGTCGACCTCCACGACGGGCGGCGTAGCGGCAGGCTGCGGCGCGGGCAGCACTAAGATCTGGCCGGCATAGATCGCGTCGGGGTCTGCGATGCTGTTGAGCGCCATCAACTCGGCCTGCGTCAGCCCATAGCGCTGGGCGATTTCGCTCAAGCTTTCTCCCGCCGCCACGGTGTGCGTCGGCGAGGCGACCGCTTGAGCGCGCAGGGGAGGGGGCAGCGCCCACAGGCTCAACAGCAGCAACCACAAGGTCAGGCGGCGTAGGTTCATCGGCTTCATCGACAAGGCGTGCTCGTCACGTTAAACAACGCCGGGTGGCAGGGGTCGGCATTGGGCTGTGCGCCGTGTTGGCGGCACAATGGCCCCTATTGTAGCCTAGGCCGCCCACCCCCGCCAACATGATCAGCCACTAGACTTTCGCCTGGGGTTTGGCTTGCGACGCCCTTCGGCGGTACAATGGGCCTGATAGTTTGACCTTGTTTTTGTGGAGCGACTTATGTCCATCCTGACGTTAAACAACGTCGGCCAATCTTTTGGCGATTTCGACGTCTTTAGCGGCATCACCGCCGCCATCCCCAACGACGCTAAGATCGGGTTGGTGGGGCCAAACGGCATCGGCAAGACCACGCTGCTGCGTATCTTGGCCGGTTTGGAACTGCCCAGCAGCGGCTCCGTGACGCGCGCCCAAGGCACGCGGCTGGGCTATCTGCGCCAGGAGGCGATGGAGGCCTTTGCCGGGCGCGCCAACACGGTCTACGCCGAGATGCTCACGGTCTTTGGCGACATCAAAGCGCAGGAAGCCGCGCTCCATGCTCTCGAACTGCGCATGGCCGCGGGCGAAGTGGGCGACGTGCTCGACGAGTACAGCGCCGCGCAGCAGGCCTTTGAGCTGGCGGGCGGCTATGACTACGAACTGCGTATCAGCCAGGTGCTGCATGGGCTGGGCTTTGGCAAGGAGGATTGGGAGACCCCGCTCGGCCGGTTGAGCGGCGGGCAAAAGACCCGCGCCCTGCTGGCGCGCCTGCTGCTGGAACGCCCCGACCTCTTGATTCTGGATGAGCCGACCAACCATCTGGATGTGGAAGCGATCGAATGGCTAGAAGGCACGCTGCGCCTCTGGGGTGGCGCGCTGCTGGTCGTCAGCCATGACCGCTATTTCCTCGATAAGGTGGTAGACCGCATCTGGGAGATGAGCCGCAGCGGGGTTGAGCTTTACCGCGGCAACTACAGCGCCTATGTGCAGCAGCGCCAGGAACGCTGGGAGCGGCGTGAGGTCGAGTTCGAGGCGATCAAAGAACGTTTTCTCAAGGAACTCGACTATGTCAAGCGCAACATCGCGCGCGACGCTACCACCAACATGGCCAAGGGCCGGCTGCGCCGGCTGATCCGCGAGGTGCGCGTGGTGCAGGCAGGCGGGCTGCAGACCCTGCTCGACAAGCAGTGGGGCCAGGTGATGGAAGAGGTGGACATCTCCGAGAGCAAGTGGGGGGTGATGGATGTCGAGCAGGCGATCAAGGGGCTGCACAGCCCGACCCGCCGCCCGCCTAAACTCAACTTCCGGCTCAAGACCACCCTGCGCAGCGGCAACCTGGTGCTGCGTACCAGCAGCCTGGAGATCGGCTTTCTTGATACGCCGCTCTTTGTGGCGGACCCAATCCAGTTGGAGCGGCAGGAGTGCGCCGCGCTGATCGGCCCCAACGGTACCGGCAAGACGACCTTCTTGCGCACACTGATGGGCCAGTTGGAGCCGCTGTCGGGCACGATCCGCTTTGGGGCCAGCCTCAAGGTCGGCTACTTTGCCCAGGCGCATGAAAAGCTCAACCCCGATAACACGGTGTTGGAGGAACTGCTCGGCCACAAGCATATGCTCTTGGGGCCGGCGCGCAACTATCTGGCGCAGTATCTGTTCCGCGGCGAGGATGTCTATAAACCGGTGCGGCTGCTCAGCGGCGGCGAGCGCGGGCGGCTGGCGCTGGCGATTCTGGCGCTGGAAGGGGCCAACTTCCTGCTCTTGGACGAGCCGACCAACCATCTCGACATTCCGGCGCAAGAAGTGCTGCAAGAAGTGCTGGAACAGTTCGACGGCACGATCCTGCTGGTCTCGCATGACCGCTATCTGGTCGACCGGCTGGCGACGCAGGTCTGGGAACTGCGCGAGGGGCGGCTGGTTGTCTTCCCCGGCCCTTATGCCGAGTTTGTGACGGCGCGGCAGGAAGCTGACGCCGCCGCCAAACAGCACGCCGTTGAACAGCGTGTTGAGGCGCGGCGCGGCCAGAACGGCGACCGCCAGAGCAAGATCGAAGCGCGCCGGCGTGAACGCGCCCTGGCCGAAATGGAAGAGGCGATCCACCGGCTGGAGCGCCGGCTGGCGCAGCTTGAACATGACCTGCAATCGGCCAGCCATGCCCAGGACTTGACGAAGATCCAGCAGTTGAGCGCGGCCTATGCCGATACGCAAAGCACGCTGGAGGAATCGATGGAAGCCTGGGCCGAACTGGCCGACGCGTAACTTGCTGCTATTTCGTACGGACACAAACTATCGTGTCCATACGAGAAATACACGTTTACACCATGCGCCAACTGACCGCAACCGTCCATGGCTATGTACAGGGCGTGGGCTTCCGCGCCTCCGCCCAGAGGCGCGCCGCCCAACTCAACCTGACCGGCTGGGTCGCCAACCAGTGGGACGGCTCGGTCAAGGTGGTGGCCGAAGGGCCGGAGCGCGCCCTACAGCAGTTTCTCGGCTGGCTGCGGCGTGGCCCCTTGGCTGCCGATGTCAAGCGCGTCGACGCCACCTGGACTGAGGCGGCCGGCCGGTTTCACGGCTTCCAGATCAGACAATAGAGAATTCATCGCAAAGCGCGCAAAGGCCAGAGCAGAGAGG
>JADLFO010000226.1 GCA_020845455.1 Caldilineaceae bacterium | reverse complement strand
GGTCCGCGTCGATACGGCGGTGACCGCCGAGGCTGCGACCTTTGTTGTCTATCTCTACCAGGACCCCTACTACTTTCATCCCTTGCTCCTGGCGACCAACCTGCGCTGCCAGCCGCAGACAGCCTACTTGCTCTACCGCGACCGCTGGCCGGTCGAACAAGCACCGTTAGCAGCCAAACAGATGGTCGGTCTGCACCGTCAGTTTGTCTTTGCCCCCGATGCCTGTTTCCGCTTGCCCGAACTCGCACTCTTGGCCGGCGCCATCTTGACCTATCTGGCCGCCGTCTTGCCGCCCGTGCCCAGTGGCTTTTGGGACCGCACCCCCCAAGCCACCCCCGGCCGCTTGCGGCGGCTACTCGCCCAGGCAGATTTGCCAAATGTAACCGTCTTCGACCCGCAACTTCGCAAAAAGAACTCGTTCACGGCCCATTTACCCAAAGGAATTGCTGCTCATCGGCGCACCAAACGGGCTGCTTGACACACTCTTACCGGAAACTAAAGTTCTTTGCGCCCTTTGCGGTTTATCTTCCCTAGACGGCCTGTTCAGCCCGCGCCTTGACGACCTGCAGGATATACATCTGAAAATCACGCAACAGAAAGTCAATCCAGCGCCCTGCATACGAGTTGAGCGGCGTCGCCAGCCGGTAAGTGCTGTCCAGATGCAGCGCCAGCGTGCCGTCGGGCTGCGGCTCGATCCGGTATTCCACCGTCTGCACGTCCAGATGGCGGCTCTCCACGGCGCGCCAGAGCGGCGACGGCAGCGAATCCATATCCAGCTCGACATCAAAGCGATAGCGCCGGTACGGCTCCCAAACCTGAACCGGCTCGACCACCTGTAAGCCGTTACTGTAGCGGGCGTGACGCATCGCCCCCGCCTGCGGCGCAGACAGCCGCGCTTCGATCGGGTCGGGCAGCCCCAGCACGCGGAACCAGGCAAATGGCCCCTCGTCCGGCTGGATCGGCGGCACGGCTACAAAATGATCCCACACGGTCTGCGGGTCGGCCCGCACGATCACCTGCGTCTGCACCGCGCGCGCTTGAATGGGCAGCGGCAGCGCGGCCTCCAGTGGCATCGCCGCCAAGGGCAGCAGCAACAGCAGCCCCAGCAGGGTGGTGTCGCGCACCGGCGTGTCGCGCTCGCGGCTGCGCCCCAGCTTGCGCCGGTACAGCCAGGTGACCAGCACACCGCCCAGGCTCGACATGACAAAGAGCAGCGGCAGCCCCATCACCACGCAGATCCACAACTCCATCGCCAGCAGATAGACGAGCAGCCCAAGCGCCGTGCAGACCACCCACGGCGCAAAGAAGGCATAGAGCCAGGACTCCTTATACGCGGCGGGCGCAAGCGCCACCGTCAAAATGCCCAGCACAAAGGGGACCAGAAACAAAAAGCTGATGCTCAATGTGCCGAGCAGCACGCCGGACAGTTCTTGGAAAATCACCTCGGCCCCCAGCCCATAGAGCACGACGGCCATCCCCGCCGGCAGAACCGAGCGCGAGCGGCCCAGCGCCTCCGCCATCGTCAGCCTACTCCTTGTGATCGGGCAGCCCTCATACGGGCAGCGCATAGCGCCGGCGCACATTGGGGAAAAGATACTCGTCGAACGCCCGGTTGACCTCATACTGCGCCGCCCAGCCCCAGTCCATGCGCGCCGCGCTGTCGTCGATATCGGCGGGCCAGCTGTCCACAATCGCCTCACGTTTGAGATCGGGCGCAAAGCGGATCTCGGCGTCGGGAAAGACCGCCATCACCCGGTCACGGATCTGCGCCGCCGACAGGCTGAACGCGCCGACATTATAGACCTGCCGCGTCAGCTTCTCGCGCGGCGCGTGCGCCAGGTCCAGCAGGGCAGCGACGGCGTCGGGCATCGCCATAAAGGGGATGCGCGCCTCCTCGCGCACAAAGCAGGCGTAGGCTTCGCCGCGCGCCGCGGCGTGGATCATCTCCGGGCCGTAATCGCTGGTCCCGCCCGAAGGCAGAGTAAAGGCGCTGAGCAGCCCCGGAAAGCGCACGCAGCGGAAGTCAATTGTCGCCGGCTGCTGCGCGGCCAGTTGGCGATAGTGGCAGCTGTAATAACAGCCCAACATCTCACAATAGAGTTTGTTACAGCCATACATCGTGCGCGGCTGATTCCATTCAAACTCACGCACGCGCGCAAAAAGCTGTTTGCTCTCGCGGTCGGGCATCCCATAGACCGCAATCGAACTGGGGAACATAAACTGAATCGACTGGTTGCGCCACTGGCTCTGCTCCGCCGCCAGCTTGAGCAGCCCCAGCGTGCCTTCGACGTTGACCTCATGCGCCATTTCCGGCGTGATTTCGCTGCGTGTTGAAAGCAGCGCGGCCAGGTGAAAGATCACGTCGATCTCATATTCGCTCACCAAGCGCGTCAGCAGATGCGTATCCAGCAGGTTGCCCACCACATGCGTGGTCAGCTGCGCCAGGTCGGCGGGCAGTTCATGCAAATCCAACGTCAACAGCACATTGTTGCCGTCCTCTGCCAAGCGACGGATCAAGGCATGGCCGACCTCACCGGATGCGCCGGTGATCAAAATGGCTCGTTTGCGCATGGCGGTCAATCGAGCACCTCCAGAGAGCGGCCTACCTTCTCAAAGATCGCCAGCGCTTCGTCCAGGTCTTGCCGGCTGTGCGCCGCGCTGTTCATCACGCGGATGCGCGCCTTGCCTATCGGCACGGTTGGGTAGCCGATCGCCATGGCGAAGACGCCTTCGGCAAAGAGGCGGCGGCTGAACTCCTGCGCCAGCGGCGCCTCGCCCAGCATCAGCGGCAGGATCGGCGTCACGCCGGCGCCGGTGTCAAAGCCCAGCGCCTGCATTCCCTGGCGCAGATAATTGGCGTTGTCCCACAGCCGCGCCACCAACTCATCCGATTCGGAAAGGATGGCGACCGCCTCGATGCAGGCCGCCACATCCGGCGCGGTCATGGCGCTGGAAAAGAGGAAGGGCCGCCCCCGCTGGCGCAGCCAGCGCACAATCGTCTCCTGGCCCGCCACCAGCCCGCCGACCACGCCAAACGCCTTGCTCAACGTGCCCACTTCGACCTGCACGCGGCCGTGCAGCCCAAAATGGTCGACGATGCCGCGGCCCCCCTGGCCCAATACCCCTTCGCCGTGGGCGTCGTCGACCATCAGGATCAGCCCATGCGCCTCGGCCACCGCACAGATCGCATCCAAAGGGGCCACATCACCGTCCATACTAAAGACACCATCGGTCACGATCAGCCCGCGACGAATCGCGCCCGCCCCGGCGATCTTGGCTTCCAGGTCGGCCACATCACAATGGGCATAGCGCACCACCTGGGCGCGGCTCAACCGGCAGGCGTCGATGATGCTGGCGTGGTTCAATTCGTCGGAGAAGATCAGATCGCCCGGCCCCACCAGCGCCGGGATGGTCGCCAGGTTGGCGGTAAAGCCGCTCTGAAAGGTGATACATGCTTCGGCGTGTTTGAACTCGGCCAGCCGCCGCTCCAGCTCCACATGCAGCGTCGTCGTGCCTGCAATCGTGCGCACCGCGCCCGGCCCCACGCCATAGGCGTCAATGGCATCTTTGGCGGCCTGGCGGATGCGCGGGTGGTTGGCAAGACCCAAGTAATTGTTGGCGCAGAAGTTGAGCAGTTGGCGGCCTTCAATGGTGACGCGCGCCCCCATCGGCGATTCGATCGTGCGGATGCGCGTCAGCAGCCCGGCGCTGTCCAACTGCTGGAGTTCGTCTTCAATCCAACTCAGTGGATTGGTCGTCATAGATCAGTCCTTCCTGGGGATCGCCTGCCCAGCCGGCGGGCAAACGCTCGGCGGATGCTACAGATGGATGGTACAACGCCGCAGACAAACGGTCAAAACCCTTGGGCTGACCCGCAATATGACTGCGTCTGCGCCGTCGACGCCAAGTTGCGTATCCATCTGCGCGCCGCCAGTTCAAGAATTTTTGCCTGCGGTGATATAATAAGCGCCAAAACAGACAGGGGCCTGCATGAACCAGCTATTGACAATCGGACAGACGGTGCGGAGCAAAGGCTCCGGCTTGGCGCTGTCGGTAGACCAGTTCTTGGGCGGCGGCGGTCAGGGCGAAGTCTACCGCGTGGCGCTGCAAGACCAGCCATTGGCGCTGAAATGGTTCTTCCCGCACTATCTGCGCCAGGACAACCGCCTGCGCGAGCGTCTGGAACGCGCCATCCAGACCGGCGCGCCCAGCGACCGCTTTCTGTGGCCCATGGAGCTTGTCAACGCGCCCGGCACGGCGGGCATCGGCTATCTGATGGCGCTGCGCGAACCGCGCTTCAAAGGCATGGCCGATCTGGTCACGCGCCGCGTCGAGCCGTCGCTGGAGACGTTGACCACCATCGGCTTTGAACTGGCCCACAGCTATCTTCAGCTTCATGCCAAGGGGCTGTGCTATCGCGATATCTCGTTTGGCAATGTCTTTTTCGACCCGCGCAGCGGCGAAGTCCGCATCTGCGACAACGACAACGTCGACATTGACGGGCAGCCGGGAACGATCGGCGGCACGGCGCGCTTCATGGCCCCTGAAATCGTGCGCGGCGACAGCACCCCCAGCACCCAAACCGACCTCTTCTCGCTGGCCGTGCTGCTCTTCTATCTGCTCATGAACCATCACCCACTGGAGGGCGCGCGCGAGGCGGCCATCCGCTGCTTCGACCTGCCCGCCATGACACGGCTCTATGGCAGCGAGCCGCTCTTTATCTTTGACCCCGGCGACGACAGCAACCGGCCCGTGGCTGGACTACACGACAACGCCCTGGCCTTCTGGCCGATCTACCCCAACTTCGTGCGCCAACTCTTTGTGCGCTCGTTTACCGAAGGCATCCGCGACCCGGCGCATGGCCGCGTGCGCGAGAGCGAATGGCGCGCCGTGTTGGTCCGTCTGCGCGACTCGATCATCTACTGCCCAAGCTGCGGCGCTGAAAACTTCTATGACGCCGAAGCCGTGCGCGCCGCCGGCGACCCCGGCCATGCGCCCGCCCCCTGTTGGGCCTGCAACCAGATCATGCGTCTGCCGCCGCGCATCCGCTTGACCCACGGCACGAGCCATCAGGTCGTTATGCTGCGCCACAACAGCCGGCTCTACCCGCACCATGTGGACAGCGGCCGCACCTATGACTTCTCTCAGCCCATCGCCGAGGTCATGATCCACCCACACCATCCCCATGTGTGGGGGCTGAAGAACCTGACCCCAGAGAAGTGGGTGGCGACAACCCGTCAGGGCGAAGTCCACGATGTGCCGCCCGGCAAGAATGTCACGCTTGCCACCGGGACGCGCATCCACTTCGGCAGTTGCGAGGGAGAACTGCGCCTGTGACGCGCTCCAGCCTGTTTTCAGCAGCCCGTTTAAACTGTCCCTGTTGAGCCAAGCGCGGCATCAATGCCGCCTGGCCGATACACCCGCCATCTGTTTGGCGATTTACACGCAAAACCATGCATGCCCAGCCGCCACGCACCCTCAAGCGCCTGATCAAACAATATGGGCCGGAGTTGATCGACGACCCGCGGCGCACCGAATCGCTGCTCAACGATCTCTGCGGACAGCACCGCCGCGAGATCTTTGTGCTGGTCAACGCCCAAAAACAGCGCGTGCCCGCCGAACTGCTGGCCGCCCCGGCATGGATGCCGCACCAGGCGACCTGGGCGCGTCTCTCACGCCGCCTGCAAGACAAGTTGGCCCTCACCGAAGACGCCGCCGATTGGGCGGTCGCCGCCTGGGCCGGGGCGCTGGATCTCAGCCCTGCCGCCGCCAAGGGCCGCTGGCCATGGCCGCGCCCGCAGCCGGCGGCAGCCGCACCCGCTGCTTCCGGCAAACACAAGAACAAAAAACGACAATCCGGTCAGGTTGATGTACAATATCGACCTGACACGGCTCACAAGGCCAAGCGCCACGCCGCGCGCAGCGCTCGCGCCGAAATGAAGGCCAGACCCTTCTCCTTGATCTGGTCCTACCTGGGTGGCGAGCCGGTCGCCAAACTGGTCGTGTGGGGCGCCATTCTGCTTGTCTCGATTTCGCTGCTGGTGGTAGTCGTCAACGCCATGAGCCGCCCCGCTGCCGTGGACGAGACGGCGCGTGCTGCCGGCGAGGCGCAGGCCACCGCCGAGCCGGACAGCGCCGGCGCCGCACCCGTCGACCCAGCCGGCGCAGCGCTGCCCAGCGACCCGGATCTGCTGGCTTCCTATGTCACCCTACCGCGCATCGCCTGGGTCACCGAGGGGCCGCTGTTGGTGCGCCAAGGGCCTTCCACCGGCGATGCTCACCTGGCAACCCTCCGGGCCAAGGAAGGCGTCACCGTGGACGGTTTTTCCGTCGATGGGGCATGGTCACATATCGCCCAACCCAATGATGGTTGGGTCTCGAACCAGTATCTCTCATTCCTGACCGACGACGCCAAGGAATTTGTGCTGCTCCAAGTCCGCCGAGAGACCGTGGCCGCGCCACTGGTCATCCATCAACTGCCCAACGCGGGCAGCGCCACAGTCACCCAACTGCAGCCAGGCGACAGCCTGGTGACGGTTGCCATCACCCTCGACGGCGCGTGGCGGCAGACGGCCTACCCGGCAAGCGGGTGGGTTCCAACCCAACCATGATCGAACCCCCATTGTGGGGTTCGATTTGAACGCCTGGTTCGGGCCATAAACGAGCCAAACCTTCTCTATATGCCAGATTCTTCTAACGCTTCCACCACTCCCAGCCCAGGCCGCGATGAGACCGGTCGCGGGCCGATCCGGCGCGACGAGAGCGGGCTGATCCCCACCGCGCCGGTCCAAGAGCGCGCCATCTTGGTAGGCGTCGAGCTTGCGATGGACCCCCACCTGCTCAGCCTGGAGGATTCGCTGGCCGAACTGGGGCTGCTGGCGCGTACTGCCGGTGTACAAGTCGCCGGCGAACTGACCCAACGCCTCGACACGCCCAACCCGGCGACCTTGATCGGCACGGGCAAGCTGGAAGAGCTGCAGATGGCGGTGGCCGAGCGTGCCGCCAATCTTGTCATCTTCGACGACGAGCTTTCCCCGCGCCAGCAGCGCGAACTGGAAAAGGCGCTCGGCGAAGACACCAAGGTCGTGGACCGCACGGCGCTGATCCTCGATATCTTTGCCCGCCATGCGCGCACGCGTGAGGGCGCGGTTCAGGTAGAGCTGGCGCAGTATGAATACCGGCTGCCCCGGCTGACCCGCGCCTGGACCCACCTGGCGCGCCAGGCAGGCGGCCGCGCCGGGGGCGCAGGTGGCGGAGTCGGCGTGCGCGGCCCCGGTGAAACCCAGCTTGAGGCCGACCGCCGCGAAATCAGCCGCCGCATCGCCTTCCTCAAACGCCAGTTGGAGGAGATCCGCAAACACCGCGACCAATATCGCCGCCAGCGCCGCAAATCCGCCGTCCCGATCGTCTCGCTGGTCGGCTATACCAATGCGGGCAAAAGCACCCTGCTCAACGTCTTGACTCAGGCCGGCGTGCGCGCCGAAGACCAGCTCTTCGCCACGCTCGACCCGACCACGCGGCGCATGGAACTGCCCAGCGGCCACGCCATCATGCTGACCGACACCGTGGGCTTTATCCAAAAGCTGCCCACCGAACTGGTCGCCGCTTTCCGCGCTACGCTCGAAGAAGTCGCCGAGGCCGATCTCCTGCTGCATGTGGTGGACATCTCGCACCCCAACGCCGAGGAACAGATGGCCGCGGTTGACGAAGTCTTGGAGGACCTGGGTGCAGGCGGCAAGGTGCATGTCACCGCCCTCAACAAGATCGACCGCATCGACCGCACCGACCCCGACGCCGACGCGCGCCTGCAGGCCGCGCTGCAAGACGCGCCCAACGCCGTGGCGATCAGCGCACGCACCGGCAAAGGGCTGCCCGCCCTGCTCACCATGCTCGACGAAGTGCTGCGTGAACGCATGATCCCCGTCGACGTACTGATCCCCTACCATCACGGCGACCTGTTGGCATTGGCCCACGCCCACGGCTTTATTGAACAAGAAGAACACACCGAGAGGGGCACGCACCTGCGCGTCCGGCTGCCGGTCGACCTGGCCGGGCGCTTTTCCGCTTTCTGGTTTGACCAGCAAGACCCCTTTCACGAGGAAGAAAGTGCAGAATCATGAGCAAACCCCAGGTTGTCGTGACGCGGCGTCTCCCGCGCGCCGGCCTAGAACGGGCGCAAGAAGCCTGCAACGTGCGCCTCTGGGATTCGGATGAGCCGATCCCGCGGCCAACCCTGCTCGAATGGGTGCGGGGCATCGATGGCCTCTATTGCCTCCTCACCGAGCGCGTCGACGACGAACTGCTCGACGCCGCCGGGCCGTCGCTCAAGGTCGTCAGCACCATGTCGGTGGGCTACGACCACGTCGACGTCGCAGCCTGCCGCCGGCGCGGCGTGGCCGTCGGAAACACGCCCGGCGTCCTCACCGAAACAACCGCCGACCTCGCCGTCGCCTTGATGCTCGCCGCGGCGCGGCGTCTGCCCGAAGCGATCGACGCCGTGCGCCAGGGCAGGTGGAGCACTTGGAAACCCGAATGGATGGCGGGATATGATCTTTTTGGCAGCACGGTGGGGATCATCGGCTTGGGCCGCATCGGCAGCGCCGTCGCCCGGCGCGTGCATGGCTTCGGCTGCCGCATCCTCTACTATGACCCCTACCCCAACGACGCCGTTGCCGCCGCGGTCGGGGCCGAATACGCCGACATGGACAAGCTGTTAGCCGAGAGCGACTTCGTCAGCATCCACGCCCAACTCACCCCCCAGACGGCTAATTTGCTCAACGCCGACGCCTTCCGCAAGATGAAGCGCAGCGCCGTGCTTGTCAACACCAGCCGCGGCGGCACAGTAGACCAAGACGCGCTCTATGACGCGCTCCGCAGCGGCGAGATCGCCGCCGCAGGGCTGGACGTCACCGTCCCCGAACCGCTGCCGCCCGACCACAAACTGCTGACGCTGCCCAACTGTGTCGTCTTGCCGCATATCGCCAGCGCATCTTATGCCACGCGCAGCAAGATGGCCGTCCTGGCGGCTGACAACTTGATCGCGGGGGTGACAGGCCGCCCCCTCCTGACTCCTGTCGAACGCTGATATCCATCGGACGCGACTACCCAGACGCCGCGCCATCCGCCGGCCACCTTCTACCTTGCAGGAGCACACTGATGACAAACGAGACGCTTACGGTCACCGACAACCGGACCGGCAAAACCTACGAAATCCCGATTGAGAACGAGACCATTCCCGCTGCGGCCCTGCGCAAGATCAAAGTCGACCCCGACGACTTTGGCCTCATGACCTACGATCCTGGCTATGGCAACACAGCCTCCTGCAAAAGCGCCATCACCTATATCGACGGCGACAAAGGCATCCTCCGCTATCGAGGCTATCCCATCGAACAGTTGGCCGAGCAGAGCACCTTTCTCGAAGTCGCTTACCTGCTGATCCACGGCGAACTGCCCAGCAAAGACGAACTGGAACGCTGGGAAAACGACGTGATGCATCACACCTTTGTACATGAAAATCTGGCGCGCATGGTCGAGGCCTTCCGCTACGATGCCCACCCGATGAGCATCTTGATCAGCGCGCTGTCCATTATGTCAAGCATGCACGCCGACGCCAAAGACGTGCAAAACGCCGCCGCGCGCAAAAAACAAGTCCTGCGCATCTTGGGCAAGCTGCCGACCGTGGCCGCCTTTGCCTATCGCCACCGCATTGGCCGGCCCTATAACTACCCCAACAGCGACCTCAGCTATACCGGCAACTTCCTCTATATGCTGGACTATATGAAGCAGACCCACTACGAGGTCAACCCGGTGTTGGCCAAGGCATTAGATGTGCTCTTCATCTTGCACGCCGACCATGAACAGAACTGTTCGACCGCGGTCATGCGCAACATCGGCTCGGCCATGGCCGACCCCTATGTCGCCATGTCGGGCGCGGCCGCGGCGCTTTCCGGCCCGCTGCACGGCGGCGCGAATGAAGCGGTCGTCAAGATGCTCGGCGTCATCGGCGACGAAAAGCATGTCCCGTCGTATATCGAGCGTGTGAAAAAGGGAGATTTCCGGCTCATGGGCTTCGGCCATCGTGTCTACAAAAACTATGACCCACGCGCGCGCATCGTCAAGCAGATCGCCTATGACGTGTTCAAAGTTACCGGCACCGACCCACTGCTCGACATCGCGCTCAAGCTCGAAGAAGTGGCGCTGCAAGATGAGTATTTTGTGTCGCGCAAACTCTACCCCAACGTGGATTTCTACAGCGGCATCATCTACCGCGCCATGCGCTTCCCCACCGATATGTTTACAGTCCTCTTTGCCTTGGGCCGCGCGCCGGGCTGGCTGGCGCAATGGCTTGAACTGATCACCGACGAAGAACAGCGCATCGCACGCCCACGCCAGGTCTATCTGGGTGCAGAGGAACGCGCCTATGTCCCATTAGGTGAACGATAGCGATATTTTCGGTATGGCGCGCATTCTCGTGATCGACGATAACACGGCGCTGCGTGAGGCGCTCTGTGAGTGGCTGCAGCAGAGTGGCCATGAGGCAATCCCCATGGCCACTGGCCGGCAGGCCGCACAGCTTCACCGCACCGAGCCGGTTCAGCTCATCATCACCGACCTCTTTATGCCGGAGACCGACGGTCTGGAAATCATCGCGGAATTCCGCCGTGACTACCCCGAAGTCAAGATCATCGCCGTCTCCGGTGGGGGCAGCCGGGGCATGGTGGAGTTGCTCTCCGTGGCCCAACGCATGGGCGCGCAGCGCGCCTTGATGAAGCCCTTTGACATCCACACCCTGCTCACCGCCGTCAACGAGCTTCTGAGCGACGCAGACGAAGCGACAAACGAAGAAAGTAGCCGGTAGTCAGCTACAAGAACACAGGGTACGACACCGTCGGCTGCTCTGTTCTGACACTGACTACTCAGTTCCCTGACCCACGATCAGCCGCACCCCGCGGCGATAGGTCACATAATTCCAGACCCACTGCACCAAGACCAGCACGCGGTTGTCAAACCCCACCAGATACATCAGATGGATAAACAGCCAGGCCAGCCACGCCGCCAGCCCGCTGAGCCGCAGCCGTCCGATCTGCGCCACCGCCGCGGCGCGGCCGATGGTCGCCATCGTGCCCTTGTCGTGATAGCGGAACGGCGGCGCGGCGCGATCCGCCAGCCGCGCCGCGATCACCTTGGCAACATGGTTGCCCTGCTGCATAGCCACCGGGGCCAGCCCTGGCAGCGGGCGCTCCAGCCCATGCGCAAAGTGCGCCAAATCCCCCACGACAAACAGTTCCGGAAACCCCTTCACCGATAAATCCGGTTCGACCACCACACGCCCCACACGGTCTAGCTCCGCCCCTGTGCGCTCATGGATCAGCTTGCCCAGCGGCGATGCCTGCACCCCGGCGGCCCACAGCACCGTATGGCAAGGCACGATCTCATCCTGGTCGCCCAGGGTCGGGTCGCGGCGGCGCAGCGTCACAGCCTGCGGCTCCACCGCGGCCACCATCGTCCCGGTACATACCGTCACGCCCAGCCGTTCCAGCGACGCCTCCGCCTTGGCCGACAGGTCGGGCGGATAGGGCGTCAGCACGCGGTCCATCGCCTCCACCAGCAGGACGCGCGCCGCCGCCGGGTCGATGCTGCGGAAGTTGCCGCGCAGGGTGTACTGCGCCATCTCGCCCAGCGCCCCGGCCAATTCCACACCCGTCGGCCCCGCCCCCACCACCACAAACGTCAGCCATGCCTGGCGGCGCGCCGGGTCCGGTTCGCGTTCCGCCTCTTCATAGGCCAACAACACACGCCGCCGGATCTCCAGCGCGTCGTCAATCGTCTTGAGGCCGGGCGCGGCCTGCGCCCACTCCTCACGCCCAAAGTACGAGTGCGACGCGCCGGTGGCGACGATCAGATAATCATAGCCCAGCGCCCCCCCTCTCGCCGGCGTGACTGTGCGGCGGGCGGGGTCCACGTCGCGCACCTCGTCCATCAACACATGCACATTCTGCCGCCCGCGCAAGATGCCGCGCAGCGGCGCGGCGATATTGCCAGGCGACAGCCCGGCCGTCGCCACTTGGTAGAGCAAGGGCTGAAAGAGATGATAGTTGCGCCGGTCGAGCAGCGTCACACGCACGGGCAGTTTGGCCAGCGATTTGGCCGCATTCAGCCCGGCAAACCCGCCTCCAACAATCACCACATGGGGACGGTTATCCTTTTTGATCTGCGTTTGCATGGTTTTCCACCTCTCCCGAACTGTGTTTCTCCTGGTCGGTGTTTCCCTTATAGGCTCCTTCGCTCTACTTGTGTCTAGTCTACACTACGTTCTACCACCGCCATTAGTTCCAAAATTCACAAGCAAAACGACAAAAATGACCGGCGCTTGCCCTTCCATTTGCTTCTTGCGAGAGCAGTGAGCAAATGGGAAACAAAGTGCCGGTCACCTGGTTGTACCGCATGTGCGCCGCAGCGTGCAGCTTCGCCGCCACTGGCGCGAGGTGCATCGAAACCACAGCTACATAGCCCCTCTGACCTTTGCGTTCTTTGCGTTCTCGGCGGTAAAAATCCTTAGCTCACGTCGCCCTGTCCCTGCCAAAAACGCTCGACCTGCTGCGCCAACAGAGGATAGTCCGCCAGGGTGGGGCTTTGCGCGAAGAGGCGTTGGGCCGCCTCGCGCGCCGCGGCCAGCGTGGTCATGTCGCTCAACTGCGCCACGCGCAGTTCCGGCAGACCGCTCTGCCGCGTGCCCAGGAAATCGCCCGGCCCACGCAGTTCCAAATCCTTTTCGGCCAGCGCAAAGCCGCTGGTCGTAGCCTCCAAAATACGCAGCCGCTCCTCGGCCTCAAGCCCGGTCGCCCTGCTCACCAAGGCGCAATAGCTCTTGTGCTCGCCGCGGCCCACGCGCCCGCGCAGTTGATGAAGCTGCGCCAGCCCAAAGCGCTCAGCATCTTCGATGATCATCAGCGACGCGTTGGGCACATCGATCCCAACTTCGATCACGCTGGTGCTCACCAGCACATCAAAATCACGCTCGGCAAAGCCGCGCATAATCTGGTCCTTATCCTGCCCGCTCATGCGTCCATGCAGCAGCCCCAAGCGCAGATCGGGGAAGACCTCCTTGGACAGCCGCTCCCACGCATCGACCGCGGCCCCTGCCTCCAGCTTTTCGCTCTCTTCCACCAGTGGGTAGACCACAAACGCCTGGCGGCCCTCCTGCACTTCGCGGCGCAAGAAGCTGTAGAGCCGCTCGCGTTCGCGCGGGCGAAACCACTTGGTCTTGACCGGCATGCGCCCCGGCGGCATCTCGCCGATCACGCTCACATCCAGGTCGCCATAGATCGTCAGCGCCAGGCTGCGCGGGATCGGCGTGGCGCTCATGACCAGCAGGTGAGGCTGTTCACCCTTGCTGCGCAGCGCGCCGCGCTGTTCCACACCAAAGCGGTGCTGCTCGTCCACCACCACAAAGGCCAGGTTGTTGAACTCGACGGTCTCCTGGATCAGCGCGGTCGTGCCCACCACAATGTCGATCTCGCCGCGGCTCAACCCATCCAAGATGACAGCTCGCGCCGCGCCGGTCACGCGCCCGGTCAACAACGCCAGTTGCAGCGGGGTTCCGTCGGGCCGGGTCTGCCCGGCCAACAGCCGTTCCAGGCTGCGGTGGTGCTGCTCGGCCAGAATCTGCGTGGGCGCAAGCATGGCCGACTGTGCGCCGTTGGCCGCTGCCACAAACATCCCTGCCGCGGCCAGCGCCGTCTTACCGCTGCCCACATCGCCCTGCGCCAAGCGCGTCATGGGCACGCCGCGCGCCATATCGCGCAGCATCTCGTCCAGCACCCGTTCCTGTGCGCCGGTCAAGACAAAGGGCAGCGCGCCGCGAAAGCGGTTGAGCAGCGCCGCATCGCTCGCCAAGGGCAGCGCCGACGCCGCCTGCAGCGCCTGCCGCCGCTGCAGCGCCCCCAGTTGAATATAGAGGAACTCGTCAAACGCCAGCCGGCGCAGCCCCGCCTGCAGTTGCTCCGGCGAATCGGGGAAATGGACCTGGCGCAGCGCCTGGGCCAAACTGGGCAGCCCCGCCTCGCGCAGCAGGCCGCTGGGCAGCGGGTCGGGCAGCGACGCCGCATACTCGTCCAGCACAGTCTTGACCAGCGTGCGCACCTTTTTATTCGAGATGCCTTCGGTCAGCGGATAGACAGGGGCCAAGCGCCCCGTCGCCACCATCTCCTCGTCCACATCTTCAAAGACCGGGTTCTCCAGCGTCTTGTGGCCCAGATACAGCCCCACTTTGCCGCTGAAACGCAGGGTGCTGCCGATCTTGAGCTGGCTGCGCACATACTTGTTCCACCAAGTGGCGTGCAGCGTCCCCGTCCCGTCGGCCAAGATCCCTTGGATCATCACCCGCGTGGCGCTCAGCTTGCGCTCTTTGACCTCCCATAAATTGGCGATCACCGTCACTTGATCGCCGGGCTGCATCTGGGCAATCGTCATCAGACGGCTGTAATCCTCGTGGCGCGACGGCAGATGCCAGAGCAGATCCGCCACCTGATGGATACCCAAGCGCGCCAACTGTTCCTCGGTAGTGCTGCCCACGCCCGGCAGCACCGAAGGCGGCGCAGCCAGATCACGTCCGCCGCGCTGCTGGCGGCGCACCCGCTCGCGCGCCAGATGGGTTGGCTCCGGCGGCGGCAGGGTCGTGACGGTCTCGGCGGCAGGCGCATCTGCCGCTTCGGGCGCGCGTTTCTCCTCGGCGCGCTCTGTCTCGGCCTGTGCGCCGCCCGTGCCGCTTGGCAAGCCGACCGGTTCCCCCGCCAGCGCCCGGCGGATCGCCGCCGCCAGATCGGGCCGCGCCTCTGGTGTCGCCGCATCATAGCGCCCCATCAGCGACACCACGGCCTGCACAATCCGGGCATCGGACGCTTCTGCCTCGGCGTCCTTTTGCCAGCGCTCGGCCATGGCCTGCAGCCCGCCGATCACGGCACGGTTGCGCCAGCCCTGACGCTCTTCCAGCTCTAGAACCCGCAAAAGACGCTGAAACGCAGAAGCTGCCACGGTCTAATATGCTCCTTCGTAGACCACCACGCCGATCATGTTGGGACCCAAGTAAGCAGCCAAACTGGGCGGGTAGCTCAGACGCTGCACCTTGAGATGGGGCAGCGCCTCCTCCAGCCGCTCGACGAGCGCATTTTGCGTCGGCTCATACGCGTGCTGCATGATCCCCACCTTTTCGACGTGGGCGAATTCGATCACAAATTCAAAGAGCTTTTCCACCACCTCGTCGCGCGTCTGCACCTTCTCCAGCGGCGCCAGCTTGCCCTCCTCCATCATAAGCATCGCCTTGATGCCCAACATCGTGCCCAACACGCTCTGCGATGGCCCCAGGCGCGCACTCCGCTCCAAATAGTTCAGGCTTTCGGCGAAGACGGCCACATAGAGGTGGGGGACAGAGCCATTGGTGATGCGTGCGATCTCGCCGATGTTGGCGCCCTTCTCGGCGGCAACCGCGGCCTGCTCCACCAGCAGCCCCAACCCATACGAAGTGCTCAAGCTGTCGATCACCCGGATCGAGTAACGCCCCTTCAACATCTCGGCAGCCCGCCGTGCCTGCTGCCACATCGGGCTGAGTTCGCTGCTCATGTGAATGGCGACGATCTGTTCCGACTCGCGCCCCAGCCGCTGGAAACAATCCAAAATCGTATTGATGTCGGCGGCGTGTACCTCAGGCAACCGGTTCATGCCGCCGGCCTGAGCATCCTGGAGTTTGACAAACAGGTCGTCGGCAGACAAGTCAGCGGTCTCTTCGAGCAGAGAACTGCCCACCTTGATGCGGTGCGGAATGACCTCGATGCGATACTTCGCGCGCACCTCCGGCGTCAGAAATGCGTTGCTGTCCGTAACAATGCGTACCTTGCCCATCCGAAACCGGCTTCTCTCACTCGTGCAAAATAATGGCAAAATGATCAGGGTCATGCGGTTGGCTGCGCCCCACGGATTCTTCCGATCTTGTTCAGAATACCCAAGGCGCGCCATTCGCACAAATCTTCGGTGGAGCGGTCAGTGTCCATCTTCCCGGTGCGTAGCCAGCGGAACGCAGGCTGCAAAAACTGCGACGGCCCGCTTTGTTTGACAGCCCTCTGCCCGCTGTGCTACTATGTAAAGGTTGTCGTTCCGGTTTGATCAATTCCGGTACGAGCAAGTCATTGTCCGGCGCCCGTGGCGCCTTTGCACACGCAGAGCGAAGTGAAGGAGTTCATCATGGCGAAGTGTCAACGCTGCGGCCGCGGGCCCCAATTTGGAAACAACCGCCCCTGGTCGCGCAAGGCCACCCGGCGGCAGTGGAACATCAACGTCCAGAAGGTTCAGGTCATGGAGCAGGGCCGAATGGTCTCCAAGCGCCTCTGCACCTCCTGCATCCGCACGCTGGAAAAGACCTAACCGGCCAGTTCCACGCACCATCACGCGGCACAGAAACGCGCCAGTCAGGCTGACTGGCGCGTTTTGGTTTTCTGGGCAATCCCCTTATCAAACAACAGGGTCGAATCGGTCAGGCAGCCAGCGCCCTGCGCAACTGCCCGCACCCGGCGTTGATCTCGATCCCACGGCGCAGCCGCACCGTCGCCGAAATCCCGTGGCTGCGCAGAATTTCGGCAAAGCGCTCGGTGTCCGCGTCGCTAGTCGGCTGGTACGGGCTGTCGGGGATGGGGTTGAGCGGAATCAGATTGACATGGCAGAGCAGATGTTTGATCTTCTGGGCCAGTTCTTCGGCCAGTGCCGCGCTGTCGTTGATCCCGCGCATCAGCGCATATTCAAAGGTCACGCGGCGGTGGGTCTTGGCCGTATAGCGTTCGACCGCGGCCAACACCGCGTCCACCGGATAGGCCTTGTTGACCGGCGCCAGGCGGCTTCGCAGTTCATCGTTGGGCGCGTGCAGGCTCACCGCCAGCCCGATCTGCAAGCCCTCGTCCGCCATACGGTCGATCATCGGAACCAGCCCCACCGTGCTGAGCGTGATAGCGCGCGCCCCCAGACCAAACGCTTCGGGCGATGTCAGCCGGCGCAGCGCCGTCCACACATTCTTATAGTTGTGCATGGGTTCGCCCATGCCCATCAATACAATGTTAGTAACGGTGGAAGGGCGTTCCACATCGGTCAGCGGCAGGACCGCCGGGTCCGCCAGATAGTGGGCAAAATAAAGCACCTGGGCCACGATCTCGCCTGCCGACAGGTTGCGCGCCAGTCCCCCCTGCGCCGTGGCGCAAAAGGTGCAGCCCATGGCGCAGCCTGCCTGGCTGCTGATGCAGAGCGTGCGCCGCCGGTCATAGAGCATCAGCACCGCTTCAATGGTCTGCCCATCGCGCAGTTGAAAAAGCACCTTGAGCGTATCGCGCCCCGCCGACACCATCTCCGCCACCGGCGTCAAAAGCCGCAGCGTGGTCTTTTCGCCCAGCGTGCGGCGCAGTGCCTGCGGCAGATCGGTCATCTGCTCAAAGTCGCCGGCATAGCGCCGATAGATCCACTCCCACACTTGCCGGGCGCGATAGGCCGGCTGGCCCAGGTCTTGCATGAACTGGGTCAACTCGTCCAAAGATAAGTCCAACAGCGCCGTCTTGGTTTCGGCCTCAAGCGGCTGTTCTTGCAGAATTATGTTCATACGAAAATTGTAGCGCAGCACCGGGTCATGGTCAAAGAACCAACCCGGCTACGCGCCGTCCGCCTGGCGCAAGAGCGCCAGCAGTTCCGGCAGGCCGGGCGTCACCAGATGCGCCGGGCGCGCCACGGTAGCGAATTCCTCGGCGGTCGTCACCCCCGTCAGCACCCCGGCGCAGACCATCCCCAAATCCAGCGCGCCGACGATATCCGTCTCATAGCGGTCGCCGACCATCAGCGTCGTCTGCGGCGTGCTGCCCAACCGCTCCATCGCCTGCTGGTACATGCCGGGATAGGGCTTGCCCACAAATTCCGGCTGGCGCCCCGTCGCCGTCGCCAACAGGGCCACGATGCTGCCCGTGCCGGGGACTTGGCCGCGTTCGGTCGGCAAGCTGGGGTCGGGGTTGGTGGCGATAAACCGCGCCCCGTTGCGGATCGCCAAGGTCAGGTCAGTGAGGATCGCATAGTTCAGGCTGAAATAGATGCTGGCGACCACGATCTCCGCCTCAAACGGGTCCGCGACCAGATCAAAGCCCTTGCCAGCCAGCGCTGCGCGCAGCGACTGTTCGCCCATCATCAACACCTTCGTGCCCGGCGGCGCTTGATGCGCCAGCCAGTTAGCCGTTGCCTGCGCGCTGCCCAGGATATGCGCCGGGTCCACGCGGATCTGCATGGCCCCCAGCTTCTCCGCAAAGGTCGCCGACGTGCGGCTGGAGTTGTTGGTCACACACAGCCAGCGCCTCCCGCTCGCATCCAGATAGTCCAGCAATTCCTGCACGCCAGGCAACGCCTGGTTGCCGACATAGAGCACGCCGTCCATGTCCAGCAGAACTGCCTGCACCTGGCGCAGCCGCGCCGCCGCATCGCATCTCCCCTGCATTTCGTCCCCGCCGCTTCCCGTTGGTTGATGGTTGTCGTGATGAAATTAGTTATTCTGCTTGTGCGCCCGGCAGGTGCGCGCGATCCTGAGCCACGGCCACCGCGGCCTCACAGTGTCCTGTGATCGCGCACCACTGCTCGTTGGTATAGCGCACACCCGCGCGCACCGTCCCCGCGACCCAGCCGATGCCGTGCTGCGTGCCCTTCACCACCGCGCCATAGCCTGCTCGCGTTGTACCCGCCACAGTACCCGCCACAGTGTCTGCGCCGGTCACCAGCCCGGTGTGCGAGGCTGCGGCCATGCTCACCAGCCGGCCTTGCTGCCTCTCTATCGCCGGCGCCTCCGGGCGCGTGGCTGCGCCGGCCGCGACCGCCGGTTCAGCGACTTGGGCGCTCACGGCGACCGGCGTCCGCGGCATCTCAAAGGGGATATAGAGTTGAGCGCCCAAGTCGCTGTTGGCCACGGATTGCGGAATCAGCGCCGAGTGCGCCTCGCCTGCCAGCACAAGCCCATCCGGGCCTAACACAATGCTGCCCTTCGCCTCTACAAGCGCGCCGTCGAGACGCAGCCACTCGCCGATCAGCCCGGACTCGACCCGGTAGCCCGCGTTCAGTTCCAGGTTAGGGGTCACGCCTTGCCCCACGATGCCGTCGACGCCGAGTTCAATCGTCTGGGGCAGCGCCAGCCCCGTGGGCCACCACGCCAGCGCGCCCGCCGGGTCCACCAGTTCACGGACAAAAGCCAGGCCGCCGGTATAGCGCAGATTAACCTGCCCGTTTACATAGAGCAAGGGTTGGAGCGGGTCTACAAGCAGGGTGATCCGCTGGCCTGAAGGCACTTCCATTTGCAGCCCCGGCCCCTCACCACGGCTGATCGCCGATAGCCCGGCCTCCATCGTCAGATGGAAATAGCGCCGCTCCGGGTCCAGCGGGGCCTGGAGGCCGGTCAGGTTTGCGCCTGGCTCAAAGCCTACGTCGAGGCGCGCCGGCGTCACCCACTGCCATCCATCCAGCAGACCCAGCGTCGGGACCGGCGTCAGCGCCGTGCCGTGGATGGCGACCACCCGGCGGTCGGGGCCAAACTCCAGCGTCAGGTCGGCGTCGGGCAACACCAGCGTCCCCATGGGCAGGGTCAGCAGCACATTGTCCCGCACCTGCACGCTCGCGCCATTGGGCAACTGGATCAACCCATCCTGAACAACCTGGAGCAGAAACTTTGCGCTGGGCGGCAGCAGATTCGATACCGCCGTGCCCAAGTCCAGTTCAAACCGGCAGACCCCAGCCTCACACCCAATGTCCACGACCGAGGCCGGTTTTGAGGCCGGAGCCGCGGCCAACACGGGCTGTATCACCAGCAGCGCCGCCAGCAAGACCGCGGGCAGCGTCATCCATAGGCGTCGCATCTTGTTCCACATTGTTGAAGGCTCCTTATTCAAAACACGGCTGATTCAAGGCTATTCAAAATGTGACATAGTCTGCGAGTTAGAACCCCTCGACACGCCGCAAGTTGCGAGCCGGTCTAGCCATGATTGGGTGAGGATCCGTCCGAGCTTTCCGCCAAGTCATTTTCCACATCTACCGCCGCGCCGGCTACTGCCCAACTGACCACAAACCAGACGCCGCCGCCGATCAACAGCGCCACGGCGATGCTCGCCGGGTTGTTCGGCACATTGCCGCGCACGATCCCGACGACGGTCAAGATCAGCCCCAGCAGCCCAAATCCCAGACCAATTTTAAGCGGCAGCGAAATTCGGTTAATCATGTACGTCTTTCTCCATGTTCGCGGCGGGTTGGCCCTGCATAACCACCACAGACAACGCATCCTCTTGTGCAGGCCGCAGGTCCTGCACATTTAACTGCAACGACTGCCTCCCCTGCCATTCATTCGCCTCCACCTGATAGACCAGGTCGATGCGGTCGCCGATCTGCAGCCGCTCCAGCCACCTGCCCTGCTGAAAGGCCACGGCGTCGATCACCGGGCCGCGCGCATCGCGTTCCAACACCAACCTGAGATGCTTGCCGCCGCCCACGGCACGCAGATCACGCACACGCACGCCGCGGCTCATCAACAGCGGCGGCCAGTTGTCATGGCCGGTCGGCTCCAGCCGGGCAAACTGGTCACGCACGCCCCAGGTCACGCCGTCGATCTCGACCTCGGCGTCGATCAAGAGCGTGGGGCGCAGGTCGCTGCGCTCGGCCAACTCGCGCTCGGCGACCTCGGCCAGCGCCGCCTTGAAGTCCGCCAAACGCGCCGTGCGCACCGTAAAGCCTGCCGCCCGGCTGTGCCCCCCGTGGCGCACCAAATAATGGCCCACCTCGTCCAGGGCGCGGCTAATGTCAAACTCGGCAATGCTGCGCGCGCTCCCGCGCGACTCCTCCACCCCTTCTTCCACCACCACAACCGGGCGATAGAAGCGGTCGGACAGCTTGCCTGCCACCAGCCCCACGATCCCTGAAAGCAGGTGGGGGCTGTGGATAAAGAGCATCGCCGGGTCGTCCGCCCCCAGCGCGGCCAGATGCGCCTCCGCCTCGGCCTGCGCCTGGTCGGTCAGGGCGCGCCGCCGGTTATTGAGCGACTCCAATTCCGCCGCCAGGGTAAAGGACTCGGTGGCGTCGCCTGTTCGCAGCAGCCGGTAGGCCAGCTTGGCGTGCGACAGGCGGCCCGCGGCGTTGATGCGCGGGGCCAGCCGGAACGAGATCGCGGTCGCGTCCACCGTGCCGAGGCGCAGGTCGGCCTGAGCCATCAACGCCTCGATCCCCGCCCGCGGCGCGCGGTTCAGTTGGTCTAGCCCGCGCTGCACCAGCGATCGGTTTTCCCCCACCAGCGGCATCATGTCCGCCACTGTGCCCAGCGCCACCAGATCGAGCAGTTCCTGTTCGATCGTGTGCGCACTATCGGCGTCGACCTTGCCCCCCGGCTGTGCGCTGGCGGCGCGCAACAGCGCCTGCGCCAGCCGGTAGGCCACCCCCACCCCCGCCAGCCGGTCAAACCCGGCAGGACGGTCGGTGCGCCGCGGGTTGATCACCGCCAGCGCCGCCGGCAGTTGGCGGCCCAGCGAATGATGGTCGGTGACGATCACGTCCAGCCCCTGTTGGCGGGCGTAGTCCACCTCGGCCAGCGAACGGATGCCGCAGTCCACCGTCACCAGCACCTGAGCCTTGGCCGCGATGGCGGCAATGGCCTCCACATTCAGCCCATAGCCCTCATCCACGCGGTCGGGGATATAGGGGCCGGCGCGCCCGCCCGCCAGTTGCAGCGCGCTGACCAAGAGCGCGGTCGCCGCCACCCCGTCGGCGTCGAAATCGCCATAGACACAGATCGCCTCCTGGCGTTCGATGGCGCGCAGCAGCCGCGCCACGGCGGGTTCCATATCGGGCAGCCGGTAGGGGTTCTCGATCACTGCATCGTCACGCGCCAAAAAATCACGAATCTCGCTTGCCTGGCGCAGCCCGCGGTTGTAGAGCACCTGGAGCAGCAGCGGCATTTCGGCCACGCCGCGCAAAAACGCCTCCGGCGCAGGGGGGTACAGCCGCCAATTTTTGGCCTGGCGCATGGACATATTCGTGCGATAATTTCCCACTAGGCTAGACTGCGCACCCTGCGCTCACCCCGGCCGCGCGCAGGGTCTGAACCTTCTCGATTATAGTCTGTCCGCCGCGGCCTCACAAACCCTTTGTCCCCACAAAGCCCGTGCCATTGGGAAAACCCTTTGGCGCGCGCCTGTTCTATGGTAAGCTAAGGCCATGTCATCTACGCTAGATCGTCTGCGCCGTCTGAGCAGCCTGCGCGACCCACGCCGCGCATCCGATCCCGATGAAGAGACGCCGGTCGGGTCTGCCGCGGCCATGCGGCGCAGCGCCGCAGGCCCGCTGCGCGACCTCGTCCCCGGCACGCTGATCGAGAACGCGGGCGGCGTCTGTTATGTCAGCACGCGCGCCTACCCGCTTGAAGAAGCCCGCGGCCCTGCGCCGTTAGGCAGCCTCTTGGGACTCGCCCCTGCCGTGTTCCGGCGCTACTACCCCGCCTTCCGGCTGGACGCAGCCACCGATTATCAGCGCGCCGCCTTCCTCGACACCGAGACCACCGGGCTGGGCGGCGGCGCGGGCGTCTATGCCTTTATGGTCGGCGTGGGCGTCTTTGAGCCTTGGCCCGATCCGGCGCTGGGCGCGAGCACCCATTTCGTCGTGCGCCAGTTCTTTATGCGCAGCCCCGCCGAAGAGCGTGCCGTCCTGATCGCCCTGGCCCGGCTGCTCGACGCCTACGAATTGACTGTCACCTTCAACGGCCGCAGCTTTGACCTGCCCTTGCTGCGCGCTCGCTATGCGCAAAATCGCCGCTTTGCCCCACTGCGCTCCGGCGCGGCCCTGCTCGCCGAAGACCGGCCCCACCTCGACCTGCTCCACCCGGCGCGGCGGCTGTGGCGCAAACGGCTGCAAAGCTGCCGGCTGATCAACCTAGAGACGATGATCCTAGGCTTACAGCGCAGCGAAGACGATGTGCCCGGCTATCTGATCCCGGCGCTCTATACCGACTATGTCCGCACCGGCAACGCTGCCGAGATGCGCCGCGTCTTCTATCACAACGGCGAAGACATCGTCTCGATGGTGGCGCTGGCCGAACGCCTCAGCCGCGCCTTTGACGAGACGGCCTATCAGGAGACAGGCGCGCCCCCCGTCCACGCCGAAGACCTGGCCGCGCTCGCCCGCGTCTATGAGCAGACCGGCCAGATCGACCTCGCCGAAACTGCCTATCGTCGCGCCCTGGACACAGTGCGCGCCCCGCGCGAGCGCGCCGACCTCTTTGCGCGCCTGGGCCAACTCTTGAAAAAGCAAAAACGCTGGGTCGAGGCCGCCGATGTCTGGCAGCTTTGGCTCACCTCCGTGCCCGGCGTCGACCCGACCCCCTACGAAGAACTGGCCAAGCACTGCGAATGGCATCTGAACGACCTCGAACAGGCTGAGATGTGGACGGCTTGGGCGCTGCATACCCTGCGCGGCGCGTCCACGGCCCACGGTTTCCCCGGCGCATCGAGCCGGCTTGAGCATCGCCTGGCCCGTCTGCAGCGCCGTCGCCAGACCCCGCCGAGTGACGAGTCTGGAACAGCGCCAACACACGAGTAAGCTACGCTGTCTGCGCCGGGGTATTCACGCCTCGCACTTGTGTTTTTATTCATCTTATTCAGTTCACCTAGCGTACAGCTTTGAGGAGAGAATCATGGGTCTACGCTTCCCCAGCCAACCCTGGACCGACGCATTCTGCGAGGCGCTCAACGCCAGCGACGCCTATGCCAGCGCCGCCAAAACCTGGGAGGGCGACTT
Source organism: Caldilineaceae bacterium (assembly GCA_020845455.1). Lineage (GTDB taxonomy): Bacteria > Chloroflexota > Anaerolineae > Caldilineales > Caldilineaceae > QEUY01. The sequence goes on along the minus strand of JADLFO010000226.1, from coordinate 10,721 downwards.
TGTCTTTATCGTGAACCAGGGCAGCGGCGTTTATGTCGACCTGTGGCATGGCAAATGCCGCGCCGCCGAATATCTGCCGGACCCCGCCGCCAAGGCCCCCGAATTCAAGATCACAGCCAGCGTGGACAAGTGGAAGCAGGTCATCAACGGCAAGCTCGACCCGATCCAGGGGCTGGTCACCCGCCAGTTGAAGCTCGACGGCAACCTCGTCAAGATCATGAAAAATGTCAAGGCCGCCCAAGAACTGGTGCGCTGCGCCACGCAGATCGACACCGACTTCGACTAACGCCAGCGTATCGCCCGCGCCACCCGGCCTGGGCCGTGCTGCCCACCGGCATCGAAAAATGAGGGCCTATGTGGTTCTTTAACTCACCCGAAATTGTCTTTGGCGAAGACGCGCTCAGCTATCTGGAGCAGCTTGAAGGCGAGCGCGCCCTGATCATCACCGACCCCACGCTGCACAAACTGGGCTTCACCGAGCGCGTCGAGCGCCCGCTCCATGCCGCCCAAATCACCACACGCGTCTTTGCCGAGGTGGAACCCGAACCGAGCATCCAGACCGTCCAGCGCGGCGCGGCGCTCGCCGCCGACTTCGCCCCCGACTGGATCGTCGGGCTGGGCGGCGGCAGCGCCATCGACGCGGCCAAGGCCATCCAAGCCCTGTACGAACGGCCCGACCTAGAACCGGAAGCCATCAGCCCCATCATCCCGCTGGGGATCGACCGCACCAAACTGATCGCGATCCCGACTACTAGCGGCACGGGCAGCGAGGCGACCTGGGCGCTGGTGCTCACCGACACGGCAGAGAAGCGCAAGATCGCGCTCGCCAGCCGTGAACTGGTGCCACGCCTGGCCATCGTCGACCCGGCGCTGACCCGCGACCTGCCGGCGCGCATCACCGCCGACACCGGGCTAGACGCCCTAACCCACGCCGTCGAAGGCTACACCTCCACCTGGAGCAGCGACTTCACCGAGGGCCTCTGTCTCAAGGCGTGCCAACTGGTCTTTCGCTATCTAGAACGCGCCGTCGCCGACGGGCACGACATGGAGGCGCGCGAGCATCTGGCCAACGCCGCATCCATCGCCGGGCTGGGCTTTGGCAATGCCAACTTGGGGTTGGCGCATGCCATGGGCCACAGCTTTGGCGGGCTGTTCAAACAGCCGCACGGCCGCAGCGTGGCGATCTTCCTGCCCTATATCATGGACTACACGCTCAACAACGGCTGTACACGTTATGCCGACCTGGCGCGCTTTGCCGGGGTCAGCCAGGCTGCCGACGACCTGGTTGCAGGCCGCGACCTGGTGCAAGCGGCCCGCAACCTGCAGGCACGCGTCGGCCAGCCGGCCAGCGCCGCCGCCATGGGTATAGACGAAGATACATACCGCGGCGCGCTGGAGACGCTCTGCGACTATGCCGAGATGGACACGCAGATCCTGGCCGCGCCGCGCATCCCAGACCGTTCCGAGTTGGAGCAACTCTTCCGCTGTGCCTACACAGGAGAAGCCGTGGAATTCTAGGTAGAATTTCGGCGCGCCCTGGCGCGTTCGCCGCCGCAGGGTAGGGTATGCCCCCATCTATACCTGTCGGACATATCTTTCGCCATGGCAGATCACGCAGGCAATTGCTATTCTACAGCCAACGAAATAAGCTATGTATGTCGGCGGTTTGTATATTTGCCGGCCGGCATCGCCCACTGAAGGGTGCGACTGGCATATGGCTAAGGAAGAGACAAGTGCGAAAGTGATTGTCGTAGCGAATCGACCTCGATTTTTTCGGGAATTGCTCTATCGGGCCTTGACCACCGCGTCTGAGGCGTTTCAAGTTCTGGAACTCACCGACGAGGGCGAACTTGGCAAGGCGCTCAGAAACCTACCGGCGGACTGGGTGATCCTTACATCCGAAGAGGAGGCCAAACTTCCGGCCGCGGCGGAATCGCTGCTGGCGGCGCGGCCGGCGCTTTCGGCGGTCGCCGTCTCTCCCGACGGCGCGCGCGTCGAGGTGATCGCCGCCGGCACACATGGGCGCACCCGCCAAGATTATCAAAACATCTCGTTGGCACAATTGATCGCAGTGTTGGCTGCGGGGCCACAACCGGCCAATTCTTAGCGGGGCATAGAGTACGGACGGCTGATCAAGCTAGACGGCTGAGGAGATACCCGGCCAATGCCCTTATCATGCGCAGTCATGTGTGCATACATCTTGTCGACTGTTGAACCCGCTTCGTCACAGCGCCCCGCGCGGAACCGCCAGACCGCTCGTGGCGCTGTGTGTTTACTTGGCCCATCCCGGTGTTCGCCCTGACCGGGGCATAGACCTGGCACAGACCTGGGTCTGCGTGCCCTGCATCAATCGCAACCTGTACTACCCGTAAGCGGTCAGAGGCGCACCCTCGTGTACCCTCATATAAGGAGAACAGAACCATGATTGACCGGTTTACTGTAAGCGAGCTGCAACCCTTGATCGCGTTTCACGGCGGCCCTGCCGTATCGCTCTACATGCCCGCCCACCGCGTGACAACCCGCATCCAAGAGGATACCATCCGGCTGAAAAACCTGTTACGCGACGCTGAAACCCAACTGGCCCAGACGGGCATGCGCTCCCCCGACATACGCGACCTGCTGGCCCCGGCCCAGGACTTGCTCGACAACACCAACTTCTGGCAGCATCAAAGCGACGGCCTCGCCATCTTTCTGGGCCAGGGCGCAAGTTATATCTACCGTCTGCCGCTCGACTTCCAGCCGCTGGTCGTCGTCGCCCAGAGCTTTCATGTCAAGCCGCTGCTGCCGCTGCTCGCCAACGACGGCGCCTTTTATGTACTTGCCGTCAGCCAAAACGACGTGCGCGTCCTGCGCGGCGCCAAGCACACCGTCGACGAGCTTGACGTGGACGGTGTGCCGGGCAGTCTGGCCGAGGCGCTGCGCTATGACGATACGGATCGCCAACTGCAGTACCACACCTCGACGCCGCCTGCCGCGGCCGGTGGCCGGCGCTCGGCGATCTACCATGGACATGGCGGTGCAGCCGCCGACGACAAAGACCGCCTCTTGCGCTATTTCCAGGCCATCGACAGGGGGCTGCAGGAACTGCTGCAAGACCAGCGGGCGCCGCTGGTCTTTGCCGGCGTGGACTATCTGCTGCCTATCTATCAGGAGGCCAATAGCTATCCGGGGCTGATGGACACAGGCATCAGCGGCAACCCGGAGGAGATGCGCCCCGAGGAACTGCACCGCGCCGCCTGGCAGATCGTCGCGCCCTACTTCGCCCGCGCCCAGTCCGAAGCGCTGGAGACCTACAAGCAGTTGGCCGCCACCAACCAGGCGGCGCACACCATCCGCCAAATTCTGCCTGCCGCCTATCAGGGCCGGGTGCAGACCGCCTTTGTCCCGTTCCACCAGCAGCTTTGGGGCACGTTTGACCCGGAGACCGGCGAAGTCCGTCTCGCCTCGGAAGAGCGCCCCGACATATCGGACCTCTACGACCAGTTCGCGGTCTACACGCTGATGCGCAACGGCGCGGTCTTTGTGGTTGAACCCGGAACCCTGCCCGATGACGCCGAGGCCGCCGCCATCTACCGCTTCTAGCCAATCCGCCGGGCCGGCCTCAGGGGACCGGCCCTCACGCTCGCGACTAGAAGACCACCAGGGATCGGCAGACGCCATGCGCCTATACAATTCCTACTCTCAAGAGATCGAGCCATTTCAGCCGCAGCACGACAGCGTATCGATCTATGTCTGCGGCATTACGCCTTACGACACCACGCATCTGGGCCATGCCTTCACCTATGTCATGGCCGATGTGTTGATCCGCTATCTGGAGTTCCTGGGCCATCCTGTGCGCTACGCCCAGAACGTGACCGATATCGACGACGATATCCTGCGCAAAGCCGCCGAGGTGGGCGAAGACTGGCGCACCCTGGGCAACCGCTGGACTCGCCACTTCATCGAGGATATGCAGCAGCTCAACGTGCGCCCGCCCGATTTCTACCCGCGCGCCTCCTCGGTCATCCCGCAGATCGTGGCGGGGGTGCAGACGCTAGCCGATCAGGGATTGGCCTATGTTGCCAATGGCTCGGCCTACTACGCAGTCGACGCCTGGCCCAGCTTTGGCGCGCTCAGCAAACTGTCCGACGACGAGCAGTTGGAGACGGCCAATGAGCGCGGCAACCGGCCCGACGACCCCAACAAACACGACCCGCTCGATTTTGTGCTGTGGCAAGCGCAAGCGCCGGGTGAACCGGCCTGGCCAAGCCCTTGGGGGGCAGGCCGTCCGGGGTGGCATATCGAATGCTCTACGTTGGTGGCGCACTACCTGGGCGATACGATCGACCTGCACGGCGGCGGCAGCGACTTAATCTTCCCGCACCACGAATGCGAGATCGCGCAGAGCGAGCCGATCACCGGCGAACGCCCCTTTGTGCGCCACTGGTTCCATACCGCCATGGTGCGCTATCAAGGCGAGAAGATGAGCAAGTCGCTGGGCAATCTCGTCATGGTGCGCGATCTGCTGCAAGACTTCTCGCCCGATGCGCTGCGCCTCTACCTGGCCGAATACCCCTATCGCCAGCCCTGGAGCTATGAAGAGGCGGGGCTGTTCCGCGCCGGCGGGTTGGCTGCCAAATTGAACGCCGCGGCAACTGCGCTAGGCGGCGCGCGTGCGCCTGCCGTCGACTCCGCCGGCTGCGTGCAGACCTTCCAAAATGCCCTCGACGACGATCTGAATACCCCCGCGGCGCTGGGTGCGCTGGCCGACCTGGCCGAATCTATCAGCCGCGGCGCTGCGGCGGGTCGCAGCATCATTCAGGCGCAGGAGGATCTACAGCGCATGGCTTCGGTCTTTGGGCTGCGTCTCCACGAGGGGCCGCCGGAAGACCGCGTGCAAACGGGCTGGGCGGCGCACCTGGCCGAGTTCGAAGACGGCGGGAACCCTGGGCCAACCTAACCTGCGGAGCGAGGGGCCGATCCGTAGCAGCGGTTTTCATGCAAGTTAAGAACTGAATGGGAATCGTCATTCCGAGGTTCCTGCCGAGGAATCTCTCCGGTGGGTGCGCCGCCGGGAGCGTCGAAAACCGCGCCGATGAGGCACATGGGCTGTCCGCTGCGAATCCCGCGCCAAGCAGGAGTGTGCGCTTGGCGCGGTTTTTGTTTATACTTAGGGGGAGCGATCACGCCGGCTCGGCCTTAGCCGGCTGGGCGCGGTTCGGTTCATCGGGTACACCGCCCTTTTTCCTGAGCAGGCTCTGACGTTCCACCTGATAAGGTTCACCTAGATGCGCGGCGCGTGGCCCGGCGCATGACATAGCGGAGAAGGCGATGAATGTCTGGGTTGTCTTAATCGGCGGCATCATCCTCGGCTGGCTCGTCGAATGGCTGATCGACTGGTACTACTGGCGGCGCGGGGCCGAAGCGTTCTATACCATGGAGCGTGACCTGCGCAACGAACTGGCCTCCACGCGCCAAGAACTGGCGGAAGCCCAGGCGGCCCTGGCGCGCCTACACGGCCAGCCCGCGCCCGAGACCGGCATGGGTCGAACCACCGGCCCACGCGACGCCGCGACCAGCGCGGCGCGCGACGAACAGCGCCCCCGCTAGCTCTACCATGACGGCACGCAGCGTATGATTGCCTTCTATATTGCCTTGGGGCTGACGGTGGCCGTGCTGGCCGCGGCAGTCTTGTTCGCCCGTCCCCCGGCGGCTTCCGACACAGCCAATAAAAGCCTGGCCTACGCGCTGGCGGCCGCGGCGGGGAGCTTCTTGATCGCGCTGATCGCGCCGGAGCCGGTCAGCGCCTTCTACAAAGGGGCCATCCTGCTCGGCCTGCTCATCACCTTAGTGGCGACGGGGCTGCTCTTTTCACGCTTCCTGCCCGACTATGCCGCCCACGCCCATCTGCTCTGGGTCTATCTGATCTACTTTGCCGGCTTCACCGCGCATACGCGGCTGCAGATACCCGTCCTCTGGGTGCTGCTGGTCGTCGTCGCCGCGGCCATTCTCTACTGGCAGTTGAGCCGCTATCTCGCCGAAGCGTGGGGCGCAGCCATGGCCTATGGCCTGATCTTGGCCTTGGCTGTCTGGCAGGCGCTAGAACTGGTGGCGCAGAACGGCGCCGCGCCCTGGGCCTGGGCGGCGCTGGCAGGCATCATCCTGGCCATCACCGCGCATACGCTGCAGGCCATTCAACGCTACCGCCACCCGCTGACCCATCTGCCGGTGGCGCAGATTGCCTTTCTGCTTGCCCAGACCGCCATGGCCTGGTCGGTCTGGGGCCGCCTCGGCTGACCCCGCTCCCACACGCCGGTCATGCGCTGCCGCCGCGCTCTAGCGCTCTAGTCTCCGGCTTCAGTCTCCAGCAGCAGCCCATAGACCAGAACCTTGCCGTCGGCGGCGCTGCTGGCGCGCGTCCACACCTCGAAACCGGGGCTGGTCTGCTGGTAGACGATCTGCGGCGTCTGCGCCTGCGGCGGCAGCGGCATATTGCTCACCGTGACAATGCCGCCCAAGTCGTTGACGAGCAGCACCGCCGCGGCGTTGGGCGCGACCGCCACCGTCCACGGCACGCTGTAGCGCAGGGGGCGCCGGCCCGGCCCTGGGATCTCGAAGAACGCCGCGCGGCTCTCGACCTGACGATAGTCGGTCAGCAGGGCCAGATCGCCGCTTGCCGCATCTGCATAGGCCACCACCAGCAGCGGCAGACGCAGGTCGCTGCTCAGCGCCGCCATCACGACCCCCTGGCCGTCGGGCGTCCACTGCAGCCCACGCAGCACCGCGGGCTGATCTTGCCAGCGGGGCAGCGCAGCCTGGAGCGCGGCCGCACTCACAAGCCGGCGCGGCGCGGCCGCCGGGTCGACCAGATCGATCAGCCAGACGCCATCGCTCGCCGCCTGGGCCATTTCAGTGGCCGAGGTAAGCGCCACCGCCACCTGGCTGCCGTCCGGCGCGACCACTGCCGGGCCGGACAAGTAGAAGCGCTGCACCCCAAAACGTACACGCGTGTCGCCCAGCGCGCCGGTCAGGTCGATCAGTTCCTGGGGTGTGCCCTGCGCCGGGTCCACCCGCATCAGCGCCAGCGTATCGCCGTCGCCTGCGGGCGTGCTGCGCCAGAAGAGCAGCAGGCCGGTGGCGGGGTCCCACATCGGCAGATAGTCAAGCGTATACCCCGCGCCGTTCAGCTCGGCGATTGGCCCTGCCGCGTCCTCGTCGGTTAAGTTGGTAAACTGCTCCGTCTCGACCGCAAAGACCCAAAGGTCGCTTTCCAGCGCCTGGGCCGAAGAGTCCTCTGTAAAGGCCAGCCAGGACGCATCCGGCGACCAGGCCAGCCGGTAGGGGATGCCCTGGAAGGCGGCAGGCACATCGTGGCAGGCCCCCCGATAGGGCGCGGCCAGGCGATAGACACAGAGCCGGGCCGGTTGTTCATCCTGAGCCGCGGCCAGCCAGGCGACACGGCTGCCGTCCGGTGCAAGCTCTGCCACCGGTGAAACCGTCACACCCAACAGATCGTTCAGCGCATGTGCCGAGACCACCTCGACATGGCCGGGCAGATCGGCGGGCAGGTCGATGGCCTGCCGCGTAACGGTTGCAGCAGGGGCCGGCGTCAATGACGCAGCAGGCGTCACTGCGGGTAGGGGTGTAGATAACGGCGTAGATAACGGTGTCGGCGACAGTGCAGCCGTGGCGGTTGGCGTGTGGGTCGCCGCCGGCATGGGTGTCGCCGTCGATGTAGGTATGGACGTAGGTGTCGAGGTCGGGGCAGCCGTCGCCGTGACGCTGGGCCGCGGCGTAGGTGTAGCGGTCGGCTCAGGCGTGGCGCTAGGCTCACGGGTAGCCGTAGATTCAGAGGTCGCGGTCGCTTCAAGGGTCGCCGTGGCTTCGGGTGAAGCGGTCGGGTCAGGCGTAGCCGTGACTTCGGGGGTAGAGGCCGCGCCCGGCATCTCCGTTCCCATCACGCGGCCTCCCACGCGCACCGGCGTGCCCGTGCTCACGGTCGCGGTCCCCGTTTCAGTCACAGTCTGCGTGAGCGTCTCTGCGCCGGGCGTGATACTGGCCGGCGTCGCGCCGGCCTCTTGAGCGGCTGCACCCTCCGCTGTACTCTCCATGGTAGGCGACAGTGCGACCGTCGGCGTGACAGGGGCCGCCACAGTCACCTGCGGTTCGGCAGCCGGCGGAGTTGTCGTCGGCGCAGTCGTGGGCGCAGTCATAGGGGTCGAGCTAGGAGGAGGCGTCGGGGTAGTGCGCTCACGGCCACAGGCCGCCAGCAGCAGGCTCGCACCCAACAACAGGGTCGCCAGCGTTGCGGTACGCATCATGGGTCACTCCCTTGCCGGTTGCAGCCTCCCCACAACGCCGGGGGCATCGATCGGATACTGCACAGGATGCACGAAGACAGCATATAGAGACAGGACGCACAAGGATAGGATGCATCAGGACAGAATGCACAGGGCAGATCGTCCGGGGAAGCCAGTCAGGTCTCTGGGCGAGACAGGCCGCGGCGTGCCGTCGCCGGTCTCCCCAGTATATCGCCTTTCGACGGGAGCGCAACCCGCGCCGATCCACTCAGGCACGCAGCCAGCCATCCAGCCAGGGCCACACAGCTTGACCGTGCCACACATGTCCGCCGTCAAAGACATCATGCGCCAATCGATCCTCCACACCCAGCAGCGCATAGGCCTGGCGGATGGTCGCGACCTGTTCAAGCACGTTATCGATCCCGCGCGGCCCGTTGAGCGAGTCCTGGCGCGCCGATTCGATAAAAAGCGGGCGCGGGGCGATGAGCGCCGCCAGATCACCCATATCGGCGTTCTCCCACAGGTGCGGCACATAGTTGCAGTCGCAGTTGCCCGCCAGATGCAGCAGCGAATCTTCCGCGCCGTAGAGATAGCCGCTGCTGACCGCGCAGGCCACGCGTTCGTCGAGCGCCGCCAGGTAGAGCGTCTGCAGCCCGCCGCCCGAAAGCCCAATACAGCCGATCTTCTGCCCCTGCGCCTCCGGCCGCGTGCCGATATAGTCCAACAGCCTCATCAAATCCCACGTCCACATCCCCGCCACGGTCAGCCCCAGCGGCAGCGCTATATGCGCCAATTGGCGGCAGGAGGAGTCGAGCAGCGCTTCGGGGGCAGCATAGATCCACTCGCGGCGCTCGCCAAACCCGCGCGCATCCGGACAGAAGACGATATAGCCGCGGCGTACAGCCTGCACGCCATAGTCATAGTTGTGCTGGCGGATCGTCTCCCCCACGGCGGGCGTGGCCGCGATCCCGGCGACTGCCAGTTTGCCGCCGCTGCTGTGCCCGTGCGCCGCGATCAAGGCGGGCGCGCCCCCTGCCAGCCCATCCGGGATCAGGACATAGAGCGGCATCACGACCCCCGGCTCGGTGTCGATCTCCACACGTTGGCGCACATAGCCGTCGCAGGCCACTGCTTCGGTAATGCGCGGGTTGGGGGGCGTCGGGATCAGACGCCGGATGCCCATCAGTTCAACCAGCCGCGCCCGCAGTTCCTGCTGCCAAATGCGCCACTCTTCCACCGTAGCAGCCTGGAAGCGCAGCCTGCGCCCTACCGTCTGAAAACGCGCGCGAAAATAGGCTTCGGTCTGAAACAACGGGGTCTGGACAAACTCGCTCATAGATAGCTCCGCTAGTTTATGCAAGGAAAGTACGAAAGGCTGCAAGAAATCTCTGCCATGCGGGTTCATGTTTTGTCAACAGGTGATTCTTGCTCTCCAACGCAACGAACTGCGCGTTGGGAATCAGGGAGGCGAGAAGGCGGCCCTCTTCGAAGGGAACCCCTTCATCTTGGCGAGAATGCAAAATCAACGTCGGCGCTTGAACCTTAGGTGCAAGCTGACGAACGTCCACTTGATGCATTTCACGCTCCAGCCGCACAGCATTCTCGGGGGACACAGAAACGCGCATCTGTCTTTCTAGAGCATGCAATTCATCGGTTGTCGCATCAGGAAAAAGCTGGGTAGCGAAAACCTGCCGAAAGGCAGGATTCTCCCGCCCCCATCCAACCCGCATCAAGCTAATCATCAACTGTTCTTCTTCGATCTGCGCTTCGGTTAAGTCTCGGTTCAACCAGCCCCGCGCGTACGCGCCGTGCAAAACCAAACGGCTCACCCTTTCTGGGTGGCGAGCAGCATAAGCAATGGCCACGGGGCCGGCTTGTGACATGGCAAAGAGTGGTATCCGCTTGAGGCCGGCGGCGTCTATCACCGCCTCAAGATCATGCACCCACGCTTCGAACGATAGATCGTCGACATCCCAATCGGACAGCCCCGAGCCGCGCTCGTCGGCACAGATCAGCGTATGCGCACGGGTCAGTTCTTCCAACCAGTGCGCCCATACCGGGCTAGTCCAATCATACGCCAGATGGCTCATATAATTGGCCACTTTGACCAGCGGCGGGCCGTTCCCCGCAATCGCATACGCGATGCGAGTTCCGTCGAAGCTCTCGGTGAAATAGGTGCGCGGTTCCACCTCGCTGCGGCCTAAGGTGAGCGGCCGCTGCTCTGGCTGAAGGGACGGAGGAACTAGGGGAACACTGGCGTCTAGGAGTCCTAGCGCTCTGGCTTGGGCAACGGCTTGCGTGCGATTGCGGACCTCTAAGTGATTATTCGAAAGGTATTTGAACATTTACAATAACAAGCTTTGAGCGTTTTCTTCCGTAGGAGAAAGGAGAGAACGCTCATGCTACACGCCAAAGTTGGCCCAGAGGGCCGGAATGAGATTG
>JADLFO010000225.1 GCA_020845455.1 Caldilineaceae bacterium | reverse complement strand
GTTTCAAAAGCGGGGTCTGATCCGCAGCGGGCGGCAGTGGGTCGCCATCACAGACCCGGAAGGGCTGGCTGCCGCCGCGCAGGAAGGATAGGCGCGGGAAGGATAGGCGCGGCCCGGCTTCCCCCAATCGATCCGTTTGCCCCGTGATGGCGGTAACTTGATTTAGATCATTCAAGTGCAGCCTCCTTTCGCCTAGATTGGGGGCATCGTTCGCTTGTACGATGTAACCCGACAAACAGAAGGAGAAAGAGATGAACCTGCATTTGGTCCGCACACGTTGGATGAGCAAGCTGGGGTTGCTGGCGGTCGCCGTGATGATCGCGGCGGGCGCGCTGTTGTATCCCGCCCCTGCCCAGGCCCACTGCGATTCGACTAACGGCCCGGTGGTGGAGGCGGCGCGGCAGGCGCTCGCCAAGGGCGATGTTGATCTGGTTCTGCCCTATGTCAAGGCCGATGCCGAAGCGGAGTTGACCGCCGCCTTTGACCATGCGCGCGCGGTCCGCAAACTGGGGCCGGAGGCGAGTGAACTGGCCGATACCTTCTTCTTTGAGACCGCGGTGCGCCTGCACCGCATGGGCGAAGGCGCGGACTATACCGGGCTGAAGCAGGACGTGGAGTTTGGCCCCGCCCTGGAAAGCGCCGAGGCGGCCTTGGTGAGCGGTGAGGTGGAGGGGGTCTATGCCGTACTGGACGAGGCCATGCGCGAATCGATCGACGCCAAGTATGCCGCCATCGAAGCGGCGCGCGCCCACGCCGAGGAAGAGCAGACGGTCGCGGCGCAGCGCGAACGGGTCGAGGCCGAACTGATCTTCGAAACCTATGTCCACGACCTGTATACGGCGATTGTTAGCCAAGACGCCCATGCCGAGGTCGCGGCGGAGGCAGCGCCGGCAGAGGCAGGGCACAGCCACTAGACGAACCGCAAACGCTTTTCGGCAGCGATTCACGGCCCATCCCGGCTCAGGGGTGGGCCGTGGCGCGCCTCACAAACTGGGGTAAAAGAGCGGCGCACCGCGCAGACCCGTCTGGGCATGTATACCGATGTGCCAGCGCCCCAGGTTGGCCCAGAGCAGCAGATCGCGCTCCGGCCCGGCAAAGCAGACATTGGTCGGCGCGCCCAACAGCGTCCCTTCATAGTCGTCCATCAAGAGATGCAGGCTGCCGTCGGGCGCCAGCCGGTAGACCGCATCGGGCCGGTAGCAGGCGATAAGCAGGCTGCCGTCGGCGCAAAAGGCCAGCCCGTCGGGCACCGTACCGGGCAGTTCGACCACCGTCTCGACCGGCCCCGCCTTGCGCCCGCCCGCGATGGGCAGACGCACCACGCCGGGCGGGTTGAGCGACATCGCCACATAGAGATAGCGCCCATCGGGGCTGACGGCGCAGCCGTTGGGGAAGTGGCGGCAGCTATCGTCGATCACCGTAGCCGCGCCGCCCGGCGCGATCGCCCAGATGCAGCCGTTGCCCTCCTTCCACCCGCCCGAATCCGCCACATAGAGCGTGCCCGCCGCATCAAAGGCGGGATAGTTGGGGGTAATCATGGCGCGGTCTGCGCTGCCTGCGCTGTAGACGCTCACTTGGCCCGCCGGGCTGACGCGGTTGACGACGTGCGACCCGTTGTTGCAGAGATAAAGGTTCGCCCCGGCGTCGGCGGCCAGCCCCAGGTTAAAACCGCCCGTGGTCGCAATCTGCGTGGCGCGGCGCGCTGCCACGTCGACGCGGTAGACCTGGCCTGCTTCGCCCCCGGCATAGGCATACCCGTCCGGCCCCAGGGTGATCCCCTCCGGATGGTCAAGGCCATCCACCAAAACTTCGGCGTGCGTCAAATTGATCAGCGGCATGGGTTGCTCCTTGTGTGGCAAGTGGGTGCGGATGGCTGTTATTTTACCGCCAATTCTGGGGAAGGGGCCATTCGTGCTATAGTGGGGCGAAACTCCTGCCATCCCCAAGCACCCTTAGGATCACCGCCATGGTTGTCTATCTTTGTTTCGATATTGAGGACCTCGTCCACCCTGACTCCGACGACATTGCCTATGACATCGCTACCCTGCTGGCCGACGACGGCGTGGTGGGGTCCATGTTTGTCGTGGGCGAGAAGGCGCGCCTCTGGGAGCGCCGTGGGCGGCAAGAGGTGATCAGCGCCGTGGGCATGCACGATGTGGCGCTGCATACCGACCACCATTCTGTCCACCCGACGGTCTCCGAGTACCTGGCCGACCTGGGCTGGACCGACGGCGTAGCCGAGGCCGTGCGCCAGGAAGCGCCCGGCGTACAAGACCTGGCACGGCTCTTTGGCCGCTATCCGACCGCCTGGGGCACGGGGGGCGCGGGGTGGGGGCCGCAGATTCCGGCGGCGATGCGCCAACTGGGCGTCCCCGGCCAGGTCTATGCCCACGTGCGCGCCGGAGGGACAGGCGCAGGTTGGTTTGCGGGCGAGCTTTGCTATCGCGAATATATGCCCTTTCCCGACTATGAGGACGGCTACGCCGACGATGCCGCCTTTGCCGCGGGTCTGCCCGTTTTGCTAGACCGGCTCAGCGCGGCCCAGCGCGCCGGGTTTGCCTGCTATGGCCTCTTTGCCTGCCATCCGACACGGCTGCGTTATAAAGAATTTTGGGATCTCCTCAACTTCCGCCATGGGCAGAACACCCCGCCCGCGGACTATCGTTTTGCCCCGCGGCGCAGCGACGACGAATATCAGACCAGCCTGCGCAACCTGCGCCGCATGGCCCTGGCGGTGCGCGACCTGCCGGGGATCGAGATCGTGGGGACAGGCGCGCTCAACCAGCGTTTTGGCGGGGAAAATGCGCCGCTGGCCTGGGAGGGGGTGCGCCAGTTGGCGCAGACCGTGCGCGACACCGCTACGTTAGAGGTGAGTAACCCGGTGGCCTCGCCCAGCCAAACGCTGGATCTGCTGGCGCGGGCGGCGCTACGTTTGGCAGAAGGGCCGGTTCCGTCTTTTCTGCCGCTGCGCACCGTGCTGGGGCCGGTAGAAGCGCCGCCGGTATTGGAGAAGCCGCTGGCTGTGCCGGCAGCGGGCGCTGTGACCCTGTGCCGGGCGTTGGTCGGGCATGTGAACGGTACGGGCCATCTGCCCGCCGCGCTGCAGAGTGCAGGCGCGGCGGTGGGGCCGGGGGCGCTGCTGCGCGGGCTGGCGGCGGCGCTGCCGGTGTGGGAACGAGAGGGCCGGGCCGAGGAGATCACGTTGCTGCCTGGGACAGAAGAGCCGGAGTCGGCCGCACCGTGGGCGGCGCGCTGGATCGATGAGGCGGTGCCGCGATGGGCGCCGCACCGGCCTGACCTGCGCGTGGATCGGTTGTCCCTGCACACTCGTCTGCAAAGCTGGAGCCTCAAACCGGCGACGCTTGTGGGCTGACGCCCGCGCGGAACCCTGGCCCTTACTGCTGCGTCTCCTTACCGGTATCTGGGAACTACGTCCGTGGATTGAGCGAGAGGAGATGAACCATGCTGCGCAAAGCCGCTTTCTGGCTGCTGGCGGGCGCGCTGCTGGCGGCGTGTACAGCCCCGGCGGCGTCCCCGCCTGCGCAACCGGCTGAACCGGCCACTGTCCCCGCGACCGCGCCTGTAACGGCGACCCTCCCCCCTGCGCCCGACCAGCCGGTGACGCCCACGGCCGCCGCCGCGCCGCAGGCGGAGGCCCTGCCTCCGCCTGCGCCTGTGAGCGAGACGACTGGTCTGACAGAAACTAGCGCCGCTGAACTCGATTGGCTGGCCGACGCCCAGACCTATCGCGATGAGGTAGTCGGGTTTGAACTGCGCTATCCCGCCGGGTGGGACCTGATCGACGTTGCGCCGGAGGTGAAACAGACCAGCCTAGGCTATGCCGTGACGCTCAACTCTTGGCCGCGCCAAGAGGGCGGCGGGGGCATCCCCGAAGGCGGCACGAAGATCGATATCCTGGTTCAGAAGAGCGCACCTGCCGGCCCGACCGACGCCGCCGCCATCCGCCGCGATGAACTGGCCCAAGACCCCGCTAACCCGACCGTCTCGAATGAAGGCACGTTGACGCTGGGCGTAGGGCTGCCCGCGACGCGCTGGGAGGTCGAGGGGCAGATGGGCAAAACCGTTGAGATCGTGACCGCCACCAACGGCTATACCGTGATCTTCAGCGGCATGGGCGACTTTGCGCTGGTCGAGGAGATCGCGCGCACCATGCAGCCTTTCCAATAATCAGGGGCAAATCATGGAGCAAGGGGCCGGTGCAATGAAACCGTTACAGGGCAAGGTCGCAGTCGTGGCCGGGGCCACGCGCGGCGCAGGCCGCGGGATCGCATGTATGTTGGGCGAGGCGGGGGCGACGGTCTACTGCACGGGGCGCAGCGTGCGCGGGCAGTTGGCATCGGGGCCGAACCGTCTCGAAACGATCGAGGAGACCGCCGAGATGGTGAATGCCTACGGCGGCGTGGGCATCCCCGTCCGGGTCGATCATCTGGTCGAAGTGCAGGTGCAGGCGCTGTTCGAGCGGGTGCAGGCCGAGCAGGGCGGGCTGGACATCCTGGTCAACGACATCTGGGGCGGCGAGGATATTGAGAGTTGGGGCAAGTCCTTCTGGGAACTGGATGTGAGCCAAGGTCTGCGTATGTTCGAGGTTGCCGTGCATACGCACATTATCACGGCCAAGTATGGCGCGCCCTACTTGATCGACCGCGGCCAGGGGTTGATCGTCGAGATCACCGATGGCGACGGCACGAACTACCGCGGCAGCTTTTACTATGACCTGGTGAAGATGAGCGTGATCCGGCTGGCCTACAGCATGGCCGAGGAACTGCGCCCCCACGGCGTGAGCGCGGTGGCGGTGACGCCGGGCTTTCTGCGCTCTGAAGCCATGCTCGACCACTTCGACGTGACCGAAGCCAACTGGCAGGAAGGGGCCAAGAAGGACCCGCACTTCATCGCCTCGGAGACGCCCTATTTTGTGGGGCGCGCCGTGGCCGCGCTGGCCGCCGACCCCAACGTGGCGCAGAAATCGGGCGGCGTCTACGCGTCGTGGACGCTTTCGGACGAATACGATTTTCGCGACATCGACGGGCGGCGGCCACACTGGGGCCGCTACTTCGCCGAAACCCTGGGCGGCAAGCTGACGTTGCCGGTCTAGACGACATGCGCCCGCGCGGCGCGCATCCCTGCCACGCTGACCAGCAGCGCCAGCAGCAGCGTGGCCGCGCCGCTGAGATAGGGATATTCGATATTGGCTTCGTAGAGGTAGCCGGCCCAGAGCGGGCCGGCTACCTTGCCCAAACTGCCGGCGGCGCTGTTTAGCCCCATGAGCATGCCCTGGCGTTCCCCGGCATAGGCGGAGATAGCCGCGTTCAGCGCCGGGCCGGTCAACGCCAGCGCCAGCGTAAAGACCGCAACGGCCAGAAGCGTGGTCGCGTAATCCGCTGCCAGCGACATGCCGAGAAAGCCCAGCGCGCCGCCCACCAGCCCGGCTGCGATCAGCGCCATCTCTCCGAACTTCTTGGTCAGCGGCCCGATCAACGCGCCTTGGACGGCGATCAACATGCCGCCCATGATCATCCAGATCGCGCCGACCTGGGTCGTGGTGAAGTCGAACTTGTCCACCACATACAGTCCCGTGATGCCCTGGAAGCCGGTCAGCCCAAAGCTCATGATAAAGATGAGCAGCAGCAGAATCCCGGCCGGGCTGAAAAAGAGGGCGCGCAGCCCGTCCCGCGTGATGGGCGCGGTCTGCTCGGCAGAGGGGCGAGGGGCGTGCGATTCGGGCAGGATGGCGATCACCAGCAGGAAGGAGACAAAGGCCAGGCCTGCGCCCACGAAGAAGGGCAGGCTAAGCGAGCCGGTGGAGAGCCAGCCGCCCAACAGCGGCCCGGCTACCACGCCGATCCCCATCGCCGCGCCGAGCTGCCCCATGCCGCCGCTGCGCTCCTTTTCGGGCGCGGCATCGCCGATAAAGGCCATGGCGGTCGGCATGGTGGCCGACGACAGGATGCCCGAAAGCGAGCGCGCCGCAAAGAGCATCCAGAAAGTGGCGGCCAGCCCAAACATCAACAGGCTGATGGCATAGCCCAGGACCCCCACGGCTAGGACCGGCTTGCGCCCGACCCGGTCGGAGAGCACGCCCCACAGCGGCGCAAAGATCAGTTGCATCAGGGCATAGGTCGCCATCAGCCAGCCCAATTCGCGGCCGCCCGCGCCGAGCGCCTTGATATAGAAAGGCATGATGGGCAGCACCATGCCATAGCCGAGCATGACGACCAGCAGGGTAAAGCTTAGGATCAGTACCGGCTTTGAAGCGCGCATCGTAGTTGAGTCAGCCTCATTTGGCAGCCGCCCATTTTGCGAGCGGAACTAGGCATCTAGCGTCACCCGCCCGCTGTTGCCGTTGACCGTGATCATCTGCCCGCTTTGGATGGCGCGCGTCGCCGAGCGGGCAGCCATCACCGCCGGGATGCCATATTCGCGGGCGACAATGCTGCTGTGGCTGAGCGGCCCGCCAATATCGGTGACCACGGCGGAGGCCAGCGCAAACAGCGGGGTCCAGGCCGGGGTGGTGGTCACAGCCACCAAGACATCGCCCGGCTGAAGCTTGCCAAAGTCTTCCGGGCCAAAGAGGACGCGGGCCGGGGCCGTGACGATGCCGCCGCTGGTCCCCACCCCTTTCAACACGACTTTGCCGTCTTGCGTTTCGGCTTCTTCGCCGTGGATAAAGCGCGACCAGAATGACTTTTCGGGCAGCATCACCGGAGGGCTGAGTTTGAACGCATCGCGCCAGCGGCTCTGGCGCGGCGGGATGCGTTCGGTAAAATCGGGCAGGGGCGCGCCCGCTTCGAGCGCGGCGATTGCCTCTTCTACCTCGGACTTTTCAAGCCAATAGATATCGTCCGCCGCTTGGATCGCGCCCGCAGCGGCAAAGCGCCGGCCCAGCTCGGTCAACATGCGGCGTATCAGCGGATGCCCCATGCCCATATCGAAGATGCTGTCCTCGCGCATGGGGCCGGTCTCCTGCGCCCAGCGCAGCAGCTTGAGAAACCAGCCCTTGCGCGGCCGGCCGGTGCGTTGCAGCACGGCTTGCGTAGCCTGCTCGCGCGCTTCGACCGCCTCGCGCTGGCGCTGGTAGGGGTTTTCCGCAGCCCCGCTGAGGAAGCCTTTGATCGCATCCAAGAAGGGGCCGGGGGTTTCCTGCGGCGTCGGGTGGCCGAAGTCGAACTCATAGACCGTACGGCCAAACTCGTCCAGATGGCCTTGGAAGCGCTGCCGCCATTCGGCCCACAGACCGGCGGGAACTGCCGTGGCCGGCGTCTCCTGCTTCAGATCGCGCACCAGCGTTTCGGTCGGGGTTTGCAGGGTGTAGTCCGCCAAGGCCGGGTTGGCTTTGATCCATTCGGCCAGGTCGAAGAGCGATTTCTCGGCGCGCAGCGCGACCGTATCGAACCCCAGCAAGAAGACTGTGGCGGCAGGGTCCTGCTTGCGCCGGATCAGGCTGTTATAGAACCTCGTGAACAACGTTTCACTCGACGCCGCCACGGGCAAGGTAGCCTGGATCTCGGTGAAGTAGCGGCAGGCCGCGTAAAAGACGGCGGCCGCGCCCTCCAGCAGTTGCGAAGGCGTAAGCTGATCGACGGGCTTGCGCTCCCATGCTTCGACCACTGCGGCCAGGTCGCGGCGGGCCGCCTGCCAGCGCCCTACACTGTCTCGGAACATGGCAGGGATGTTCGCCATCATCATCTTGGTGAAGGGGATCAAATTCTTGCCGGTCATGCCCTTCAGCCGGTAGCCCAGAAAGACGTAATCATTCAGCGTCTGGTAGATACCGCCGCTGGGCGCGACGGCTGCGACGCCCTCTCCGAAGACCTGATCCCACAGTTGGTTGGTGGCGCGGTTAGCGATCTCCAGCCCCAGCGTGGCAAATAGCGGCATAACCGGGCTGGGCGTATGCTCGGCCAGGCTGCTGCGGAAATAGTGAGCCTCGGGGTCGGGCCGCGTCCATGCCGGTGGCAGGGCCGTGATCGGGCGCGCCTGGAGAATATAGAACTCGCCGCCCGCCAGCGCCCATTCGACATCCATCGGCAGGGCGTAGAGCTGTTCGATTATCACCCCCAGTTGGGCCAGCCGCGCCGTCTGTGCGTCGGTCAGCACAGCCTTGTTCTGCTGCGCTGCGGGCACAGGCGCTTCGGCGGTTCCCTGCTCCGTGCGCACGGTCATCAGCGACTTTGCCGCCGTGACGCGGCGCAGCACCCGTCCGCTCGCCTTGGCCACCGTAATCGTGTCGGGCGTGACCGCGCCGGAGACGATGGCCTCGCCCAGCCCCCAGGCGGCGTTGATCACCATCTCGTCGCGTTTGCCGTCGACGGGGTTGGCGGTAAAGAGGATGCCGGCGGCGTCGGCCAAGACCATCTCTTGCACCACGACCGCCAGGGCGACTGTCCCTTGGTCGATGGCGTTGTTGATCCGGTAGGCGATGGCGCGCGCCGTCCAGAGCGAGGCCCAGCACTGTTTGACCGCGGCCGACACGGCCTCTGGGCCGCGCAGGTTGAGATAGGTTTCCTGCTGGCCCGCAAAGGATGCGCCGGGCAGGTCTTCGGCGGTGGCGCTGGAGCGCACCGCGACCGGCGCATCGTGCAGCGCGGCGTAAGCTGCCGTGATGGCGGCCGCGATCTCCGGCGGCGTCTCCCCGCGCATAAACAACTCTCGGATCTGCTGCGACGCGGTATCCAAGGCGGCGGGGTCAGTTGGGTCGACCCCCGCAAGCGCCTGCATGATTCGCGCCTGGATGTTGTTGTGGGCGACAAATTGGCGATAGGCCGCGGTTGTCACATGAAAGCCGTCCGGCGCCGGCAGCCCGGCCGCACGCAGTTTGGCCAACGACATCCCCTTGCCGCCCACATTTTCGAGGGTAGCGTCCGGGTGAGAGAGCGGGAGTACAAAAGGCGTCATATCGCCTCCTTCAAATGCATAGGCCATTCAGAAAAATCTCCAAAGCTTCGTCGAGCATCTCTTCGGCGCTGCCCGTCGGGCGCGAGGTGTACAGCGCCGAGAGCAGCGAATTGACGAGCAGGCGGGCGGCGTTGAGCGTGTTCACCGGGCGGAAACAGCCCTGTGCGATGCCCTCCTGGATGATCTTTGCTACCAAGTCCTGGTAGGCATAGCGTTTTTGGCTGATGCGCGCCTGGCTTTCCGGTTTGAGGCGCTGCGCTTCGACGCCCAGGCGCACCAGCAGGTTTTTGTTGGCCTGCATAAAGTCGAGGTGCATGCACATGATCTGCCGCAGGCGCGCGGCGGGCGGGAGCGCCAAGCGTGCAATGGCCTCGGCCTGGCGCGTCACGATCAGCGTCTCTTCTTCGATCACAAAGGCCAGGATCTCATCCTTGGTCTTGAAATAGTCATACAGGCTCGATTTGCCCATGCCGGCGGCCTCGGCGATCTGGCGCATCGAGGTCTCTGGAAAGCCCTTTTCGAGAATGAGATTGACCGCGGCGGCGAAAATTTCGCGCCGGCGGCTGAACAGGTCTTCTTCGGTCAGCGGAATTCCCTTGGGCATCGTCGTCTCCTAAAGCGACCATCGGTCGCTTCTATTGTAGAGCGACCGATGGTCGCTTGTCAAGTCCCCCGCGCCCATTTTTTTGGCTGTTTTTTGGCGGTAGACAAAGCGCCCTTGCCTACAGTACACTGCGTATCGCCCCGCGCTGAACCCGGCGGCCTCCCGTCCTGGGCGGCTGCGGGCCATGCCCCTCTTTGCGGTCCGTTCACTCAGTCGGTTTACTGTAGACTCCCAAGGAGAAATCGCGATGATCTTCCGCAGCCCGTTTCCCGATGTGGCGATCCCGAATGTGACGTTGACCGAGTATGTGCTGCGTGGAACTGCCGGCCGCGCCGATAAGCCTGCTATCATCGACGGGCCGAGTGGGCGCAGCTACAGCTACGGCCAACTGGCGGGCGCGATCCGCCGCGCCGCTGCCGGTCTGGCCGCGCATGGTCTGCGGCAGGGTGAGGTCTGCGCCATCTACAGCCCCAACCTGCCGGAGTACGCCATCGCCTTTCATGCCGTGGCGACGCTGGGCGCGATCAGCACCACGATCAACCCGCTGTACACGGTGGACGAACTGCGCAAACAGTTGGTGGATGCGCAGGCCAAGTACCTGATTACGGTACCGCCGCTGCTGGACAAGGCGCGGGCCGCGGCGCAAGCGGCGGGCATCCGCGAAATCTTTGTCTTTGGCGAGGCCGAGGGAGCTACTCCCTTTGCCGCGCTTCTGCAGCAGGGCGACACGCCGCCCGCGGTCACGATTGAGCCGGGCAAGGACCTGGTTGTGCTGCCCTATTCCAGCGGCACGACCGGGCTTTCCAAGGGGGTGATGCTCACCCACACCAACCTGGTCGCCAATGTCTGCCAATGCGAAGGGGTATTGAACTCGGACATCATGTGCCGTGAGGACGATGTGCTCTTGGGGCTGCTGCCCTTCTATCACATCTACGGCATGTTGGTGATCATGAATCTGGCATTTTCCTGGGGCGCGACGGTCGTCACCATGCCTCGCTTTGACCTCGAACAGTTTCTGCAACTGATCGAGAAGTATCAAATCACCTATATGCATTTGGTGCCGCCAATTGTGCTGGCCTTGGCCAAACACCCGCTGGTGGATCAGTACAAGCTGTCGTCGGTGCGCACGATCATTTCGGGCGCAGCCCCGCTCAGCGCCGAGCTGGCGCAGGCGTGCGCCGTGCGCCTCGGCTGCACGGTGGGCCAGGGCTATGGGCTGACCGAGACCAGCCCCGTGACCCACTTCACCACGGACCCCGAAGGCCGCCCCGGCGCGATCGGGCCGGTGGCGCCTAACACCGAGGCGCTGCTGGTCGATACGCTCACCCAGCAGCCGCTTGGCCCTAATGAGGACGGCGAGCTATGGATCCGCGGCCCGCAGGTGATGCAGGGCTATCTCAACAACCCTGCGGCGACCGCCATCACCCTCGACGCCGAGGGCTGGCTGCACACCGGCGATATCGCCCGCGCCGACGACGAGGGCCACTTTACGATCGTGGACCGGCTCAAGGAGTTGATCAAGTACAAAGGTTTCCAGGTCGCGCCCGCCGAGTTGGAGGCCGTCCTGCTGACCAACCCGCTGGTGGCCGACTGCGCCGTGGTCGGGCTGCGCGACGAAGAAGCGGGCGAGATCCCCAAGGCGTTTGTCGTGCGCCGTCCTGGAACCGGCGATGCGCTGGACGCCGAGACGCTGATGGACTATGTCGCCGAGCGCGTCGCGCCCTATAAGAAGATCCGTGTGGTCGAGTTTATCGAGCAGATCCCCAAGACCGCGTCGGGCAAGATTCTGCGCCGTGAACTGGCGGCGCGGCCCCAGATGCCCGCGTAATCCCGTGTAATTCCAGCCCGCTGTGGGGCGGGCGCGCCCGCCCCACCTTCCTCCTTGCGCGCTCTGCTGCGACGGCTGCGCGCCGCCAACCGGATGGAGTCTGATCGGTGTCTGACTCAGAACAAGCGTCCCTCGTTGCCTTTTTTCAAGGCTGGCTCTCCACCTGGGTTCCCATTGTCACGGCGTTGATCTCGCTGGTCATCAGCCTCTACACCTTTGTGGTCGCGACCCAAGCGCCGGAGGTGCGCTTGATCATGCCGGATGTCGTGCGCATCGCGCAGGGCGGGGAGAGCGGGCCATTTGTCTATCTCCAACCGATTTTCGTCAATACCGGTCAGAGCGAGCGCGTCGAAGTGGTGACGGGTGTACAGTTGCGTGTAGAGCCTGTCGACCAGCCGGGCGGCGTCGATTTTGTCTGGGATGAACAAGGCACATGGCTATTTGACCCGAACACACAGAGCCTAAACTGGGCTTTCACCGCGGACCCCGGCGCTTTTTTGGTGAACGCGAACAATGCGCAAGACTTTACAGGTCTCTTTATCGGCCCCCAGGCATGGCGCTTTGCGCCCGGCGTCTACCGCATCCAGGTGATCGCCGAGCGCGCGACGGCGCGCACGCCGTTAGCGGCGTCCATCGAAGTCGAGCTGGCGCAGGCGGACATCGACTATTTGGACGAGGCCCAGGGGACCCGGTTTTTGACCTTTACGGCGCGCCATTAGGCGGGGTGCAAATCCGAGCGCGCATTGGCAAGTCTCCGGGTCGCGGGTATGATTTCCTACAGCAACGTACCGCTATCGCTTGATACGCTCCGCCTATCGGTGGCTCTCCACCCGGAGCAGCGTTCGGTTTGCTTCCACCCGACATCGCCAGCCCAGACAAGATCCCAGATCAGATCGAGGTGCAGCATGACAAACGACCCATCTACGCAAAAACGCACCGTGCGCACGCAGCGCCGCCGCCGCGCCGGCACCCCTCCGGCGCAGCGCGAGACGGCGGCTGCCCCCGAACGCCAGCGTCCCAGCGCTGGGGGCGGCGGTCTGCCGCCGCGCCCTCCCTCCGGCCCAACGGGGCCAAGCGGGCCGGGCGGCTATGACGGGGGCGGCGTGCCCACAGGCGGCGGGTTGGGGGGTCTAGGCGGCCTATTGGCCGGTGGGCTGTTGGGCGGGCTGCTCAAGTCGCCCATCGGCATTGTGATCATCCTGGGAATCCTCTTCTTTGTCTTTGTGCTGCCCATGTTTCGCGGCGGCGGTGACACGACCCCGCCGGGCAATGTGGGCGTTGTGCAGCCCACCCTGCAACCCACGCAAGCGCCCGCCGGTACATCGGCAGGGGCAGGCGCGTCGGCGCAGCCCACGCCGCGCCCCGCGCCGACGCGCGCGGCTGTATCCGCAGCCCCTGCCGCGGGCGCAACCCCAGGCCAAAAATGGCTGGTCATGCTCTATCAGGACGCCGACGACAAGGTGCTGGAAAAGGACATCTTCTTTGACATGAACGAGGCCGAGCGCGTCGGCTCCAGCGACCGCGTCCAGATCGTCAGCCAGATCGACCGTTTCCGCGGCGGCTATCAGGCGGACGGCAACTGGGACAGCACGCGGCGCTATCATGTGCTGCAGGACAACGACCTGGAGCGGGTCGGCTCTGAACTGGTGCAGGATTTGGGCGAAAGCAACATGGCCGACGGCAACACGCTGGTCGACTTTGTCACCTGGGCGATGCAGGCCTACCCGGCAGATAAGCATGTCCTGATCCTCTCGGATCATGGCATGGGCTGGCCGGGCGGCTGGAGCGACCCCACCGCGCCGGGCGGCGCAGACCGCGCCCTGCCTATCTCCAGCGTGTTGGGCGACCAACTCTATCTATCGGAACTGGAGCAGGCGCTGGCCGCGATCCGCCAGCGCACGGGCGTGGACAAGCTGGAATTGATCGGGTTGGACGCCTGTCTGATGGGCCATTTGGAGGTCTTTAGCGCGCTGGCCCCCCATGCACGCTATGCCGTGGCCTCGCAGGAGACCGAGCCGGGGCTGGGCTGGGCCTATGCCGCTTTCCTCGACGCGCTGCAGCAAAACCCCGACATCACCGGCGCGGAGCTGGGCAAGTTGATCGTCGACAGCTATGTGGTCGACGATCAACGCATTGTGGATGACCAGGCCCGTGCCGACTTTGTGGGCCGCGGCAACGCCATCGAGGGGCTGTTCGGCATCCTCGGCGGCCCCACCGCCGACCAGGTTGCCGGCCAACTGGGCCAAAATATCACGCTCGCCGCCGCCGATCTCGGCGCGCTGCCCGCGCTGATGGACAGCGTCAACACCCTGGCCTACTCGCTGCAGGGGCTAGATCAGCGCGCCGTGGCCAAAGCGCGCAGCTACACCCAGTCCTTCACCAGCATCTTTGGCGGCAATATCCCGCCCTCCTATATCGACCTCGGCCATTTCGCCCAACTGGCGGCGCAGGCCGGGGGCGACCAGGCCATGGCCCAAGCCGCCGACGACGTGATGTCTGCGTTGGGCCAGGTAGTGCTCGCCGAAAAGCACGGGCCGCAGCGCCCCGGCGCGACCGGCGTATCGGTCTACTTCCCGAACTCGCAGCTCTACGGGTCGCCGCTGACCGGGCCGCAGTCCTATCTGCGTCTGGCGGATCGTTTTGCCGCCGATTCGCTGTGGGACGATTATCTGGACTTCCACTACACCGGGCGCAGCTTCGAAGCGGCCCCGGCGGCGGTTCAGATCCCGGAGCGCGTCGACAATGTGAGCGCTCCCGGCCAAGCCGCGATCTCGATCGGCCCGATCGAGGCGTCGGCCTCCACAGCCGCGCCCGGCCAGCCGGTCTTGCTGCGCGCCGATGTGAGCGGTGAGGCGATTGGTTATATCAAGCTGCTGGTGGGCTATTTGGACCGCGAGGCCAATTCGATCAACGTGATCGACATGGACTATCTGGAAAGCCCGGAGACGCGCGAACTCAACGGCGTCTACTACCCCGACTGGGGCGAGGGTGCGTTCTCGCTGGAATTTGAATGGGAGCCGGTGGTCTTTGGCGTCAGCAACGGCGAGGATACCGGCGTGGCGCTCTTTACCCCGGAGAGCTATGGCGCGACCTATCGCCAGGCGACCTATGTGGTCGACGGCACTTACAGCTTTGCCGACGGTTCGCCCTCGCGCCCGGCGCGGCTCTACTTCCAGGATCGCCTCTTGCGCCAGGTCTACAGCTTCACCGGTGAGAATGAGATGGGCGCGCCGTGGGAGATCGTGCCGGAGAAGGGCGATTCGTTTGCGATCGCCGAAACGTGGATGGACCTGGACGCAAACGGCAAGGTGGTGGAGGTCGCCACGCAGGCGGGCCAAACGCTGACCTTTGGCGACAAGACGTTCAGTTGGGAAGACCTCAACGCCGCCGCGGGCGACTATGTGGTCGGGTTTATCGTCGAAGACCTGGACGGCAACCAGCAGGCCGGCTACACCACGATCCGTGTCGAATAAACCATGAGCAGACTCTTTGATTTCTCTAGCTTTCCGGTGCTGGCTACCCAACGCCTGCGCTTACGCCCGCTGCGCGAGGAAGATGCCGAGGCGATCCAAGCGCTGTTTGGAGACCCGCGCACCCTGCGCTTCTTGAACCAACCGCCGACCGACACGCCTGCCAAGGCGCTGGAGTTGATTCGTTGGCTCAACGGGCATTACGATAGACATGAGGCTGTCCAGTGGGCGATCACGCTGGACGATGACGATCGGATGATCGGCACTTGCGGCGTCTATGCCTGGGACCGCGAGAATCGCCATGTCGATATCGGCTATCACATCCTGTACGAGCACTGGGGGCAGGGCTATGCCACGGAAGCGACCCGTGCTCTGCTCGGCTGGTGTTTTGCCAATCTCGACGTGCATCGCATCCAGGCGGACTGTACAGACGGCAACATCGCCTCGGAGCGTGTGCTGCTCAAATGCGGCTTTCGACTGGAGGGCATCTGGCGCGAAAGCTGCTGGGAGCACGGGCGCTTTGTCGATATCAAGCAGTTCGGGCTGCTGCGCCGGGAAGCAGAAGATCGGGGGCGAGATGCGTCCCGCGTCGACTGACCGGATCTGCCGGCGCGGCGACCAGACGGCGGTTGGAAAACCGCCGCTACGAAATTGAGCAGTGCGTAGGTGCGCTTTTAGTGTCGATTGCAGCGCACATGGCTGAGAGCCAAACCTCGCCGCCACGATGTCTTGTGTCGCGCCGCTGCAAGCCCGCTTGAGCGGGCGTCGTCCTTTAGCCAGGTCGTTTACGGTCTGGCGTTGGGCGTCCTGCGCAGAATGCCGGCGGAGGCATCCCGCGACATATGGCACGAAAAGTTGACAATCGCTGCCGAAGGGCAGCACAGCATCGTGACGAAGTGTGATCACTCTTCCGGAAACGCGCATCAATCACGATCATGCTTGTGTTGTCAGATGGATTGACAACAGAATATGCATGATGCGTATCGGAAAGGAATGACCATGTATAGGACAGTTCAGGACCTCCCCTCGACCCTGCGCGCGACACTGCCCCCTGCCGCTCAGACCCTCTATCTGGAGACCTATAACCGGGTGTGGAATGAAAAGAAGGACCTCGATGAAAATCGCCGCGGCCAAGCGGCCCATCGCCTGGCCTGGGATGCGATGGCGCGCGAGTTTTCCTTCGACGACAGCCCCGACCATCAGGGGTCTGCTTGGCATCGCAATGGCGAGACAGCCGCCGCAGAAAAACCTGCCAAGCGCGGCTTTCTTGCGCGCCTAGGTCTGCGCTAGCCGCTTTGCGCCACTTTGCAGCGACGGTGAGCCATCCCCCCGGCGGTCTGCTGCACGCCGGCGCGGCGTGCGTCGGTACGCTTGTGACTGTGGTCGTGCCGTAGCGCGCCGCTCCCGGCGCGTGCGCGCTCGTCTTTCTATCGCACCCTAGCCCGCAGCCCATCTAGCTCACACTAGCTCACAACAGATAGCGCACAACAAATGACGTAAGCGACCCGTGTTTACGTCTATGCTTTGTCCTACCTACCGGCGATCACATGTCCGATGTGGCGGTAGGGTTTCCGCGCGTATGCTGGTCTCAGATATGGGGGCGCACGCATAGCCGGTTCTTCTGCCTATGCGCGCCATAGGTAGGAGAACCAGCAGATGAAGTGGTCTATGCGCGGCCTGGCGGGCCTATCTATGCTCGCCTTGATCATGGTCCTGTCCACGTCATATCAGCCCGCCAATGCTCAGGATGCTGTGCTCACGCCGGCAGGCGTGATGAGAGCGCCGGATCGGCTGATCGTACGATACAAGTCCGGCCCAGCGGCGTTCACCGCCGCCGCATCCACCCTAGACAGCCTAGACGCTGTGCAGGTGGTGGATGTGCTGGAGGGGATGCAGACCCAGATTCTTCAGGTCTCGTCTGCCCGGCTGGACGAGGTATACGCGCAACTACAGCAGGACCCTAATGTCGAGTCGGTCGCCTATGACATCATGACCGTCCCGGCAGACATGCCGAACGACCCTGCGTTGGCATCGGGCGAGCAGTGGGCGCCACAGCGCATACAGGCTGTGGAGGCCTGGGAGATCACCCGCGGGGAGGGCGTCATCATCGCCGTAGTCGATTCGGGTGTGGACCCAAACCACCCCGACTTGCGTGACCGGTTGATCCCCGGATACAACATCTACGACAAAAACACGGATACATCCGATGGCTGCGGCCATGGCACGCATGTCGCGGGGATCGCTGCGGCGGCGGGCAACAACGGCGAAGGCATAGCGGGGATCGCCCATGCGGCGCTCATCATGCCGGTGAAGGTGATGGACGCCAACTGCAGCGGCAGCTATAGCCGGCTGATGAAAGGTATTTACTATGCCGTGGACAACGGCGCGCATGTGATCGTGATCTCCTCCGGCGCGACCGTGGACAGCAGCTATCTGCGTGACGCCTTGATCTACGCCCGTGAACGCGGCGTGGTGGTCGCGGCAGCGGCGGGCAATTATAACAGCGACGCGCCCTTCTATCCCGCCGCCTATCCCGAAGCGATCTGTGTGGCGGGCGCCGACGCCACCGATGGCCGGATGTCCGTCTCCAACTATGGCAGCCATGTGGATATCGCCGCGCCGGGCAGCCCGATCTACAGCACCTATTGGAGCCGCGCCGGCGGTTCGACCTATGCCGAGATGGGCGGGACTTCCATGGCCGCGCCGCATGTGGCGGGGGTGGCCGCGCTGCTGTTGGCGCGCAACCCCAATCTGACGGTGGCGCAGGTCGAAGCGCTGCTCAGCGCCAACGCCGACGATCTGGGCGCGCCTGGGTGGGACCCGTATTTTGGGGCGGGCCGCGTCAACGCACTGCGCGCCGCCGTGGCCGCGGGCGCAACGCTGCCGACGCCCACGCCCACGGTCATTCCCGCGCCGACAGATACCCCTGCGCCGACAGATACCCCTGCGCCGACCGAGGTCCCGGCGACGCCCACGCCCACCGAACAGCCGACAGAGGTTGCGCCGGTTCCCCCCACCCCCGAGGCTGAAGCGCCTGCGCCGTCCGAGACGCCCACACCCTTGCCGACAGAGCAAGCGCCCAGCGCCCACGTCGCGGAGTTGGCGATCAGCTATGTGCGCCACTGGCCGCGCTGGATGGCGGTGGCGACGGTGAAGGTCGTCGACCAGGCCGGGCAGGGGGTGGCAGATGCCGCGGTGCAGATGACTTGGGGCGGCTCCTACAGCGCGACGGCGCTGTGTACGACCGACGGCGCGGGGCTGTGCAGCGTTGCATCCGCCTCTCTA
Organism: Caldilineaceae bacterium; assembly: GCA_020845455.1. GTDB lineage: Bacteria > Chloroflexota > Anaerolineae > Caldilineales > Caldilineaceae > QEUY01. The sequence goes on along the minus strand of JADLFO010000225.1, from coordinate 27,907 downwards.
CGCCAGAAGAGCGCCTCGCTCTCACTCAGCGTGGACACTGTCCAGCACGCCACGTTTGTCTATGACCCTGCGGCCAACCAGGTGGCGCTGCCGATGAGCGGGCTGATGCCGCAGCTCGGCAGCGCCCCGCTGACCGCCAGACGCACCCCGGATGCCGTGCTGGTGCGCTGGCCGCTCGACGCGATCGACCCGACGCGCGAGCTGGCGCTCTTCCGGGCCGCCGGCGACAACCCGGACAACGCGCAGCCGGTGGAGATCGCGCCCATCTCCGGCCAAAGCTGGGATGCCACCGCCGGCTTTGTCCACACCGATACCGCCGTGGCGCCGGACGTGAGCTATACCTATTGGCTGGTGCAGCTTGAAAGCGGCGAGCCGGCAGACGAGCTTGGCTCGATCTCTGTGTCCGCGAGACAAGCCTTTGTGCCGGTGAGCCAGGTCTTTGTGCCGCTCGTTAGCCAATAGGCATGGGATGGGTTTTCAAGCATCCGCTTCGGAGGCGCAGGTTCAGCCGATCATTTGCAGCGCGGCGCGCATAAAGCCCAGCGCATAGGCCATGCCTGCATGCCAGGGCGCGGCGCATTCGAACAGGGGCGTATGGTCGGGGATCATTACCCCTTCGAAGCCATTGCGCCGCAGGATGCGCATGACTTCGATCATGTCCACGTCGCCGTCGTCAACCGTCATTTCATGATAGTGGGGCGCTTTGCCGCGCACGTTGCGGAAATGGACGTAGGCAATGCGTCCCGCTTTGCTGTAGCGATCCACGGTAGCATAGACATCGCTCCCCGGCATCTCCGCCACCGTGCCGACGCAAAACTCCAGTGCGTTGGCCGGGCTGGAGTTGAGCGCCAGCACGCGGCCAAAATCGTCGGGATGGGTCACCAGCCGCGCCATGCCTCGCAGCGTGGGCAGCGGCGGGTCGTCGGGGTGAACCGCCAGCACCACGCCCGCCTCCTCCGCCACGGGGATCATCTCGTCCAAAAAGGCCTGGTAGCGCTGCCACATCTCCTCGGAGGAGACCGGCGGCAGATAGCCCTTGGGCTGCTGTGCGTCAAATAGGTCGGTGTCATAGACCATGTTCCAAACCATCCCCAGCGGGATCGGCGTCTGGGCGGGGTCATCATAGCCGACCGACTTGGCCCCGCCGCGCGCAAACGGCCCTTCCACCCGGCCCCAGACCCCGGCAATGCTGAAGTTATAGCCCATCACGGGGATGCCCAGGCGGCCCAGGTCGCGCAGAATGCGCTTGAGGTGTTCCATCTGCCGGTCGCGCTGCGGGCCGTCGAGCAGCACGTCATACCAGTGAACGGGCGCGAAATTCTCCAGCGCGGCTAGTTCCATCCCTTCGGCGTTGACCATCGCCTTGAGATCGGCCAGCCCTTCGCTGGTCCAAATCGGATCGTCGGCGGAGAGGCCAAAGCCTGCATCCCCGCCTGCAGTGAGGATCTTCTGTCCGGCTTGGGTAAAGCGTCCGGGGATATGCGCCACGATATGCGTCGCGCCCGCCTGTCTGGCAAAGCGCACATTCTCCGGCGTCAGGATATCCCGATAGAGGCCAAGGCCGAGTTTCATTGCATCTCTCCTGGGTGGTATCAGGTTGATGGTGGTATCAGGTTGATGGGTAGGTCTAGCTGGGTTCATCGTATCATAATCATAGGCCACGGACTCACTTCCAAAACGCCTTTTTCGTGCTCTTTGGTCCAGATTTCATTTCTGCTATAATCGGGATACTATCACTCTCGCCTCTGCTGTTTGACTTCCCAATGCTGCGTATGACAACTGTAACCCGCTCGCCACGTCCGCATGTGCAAACTGTCTCCCAGGTGCAGCCGCCTCCGCGCACATGGATCAATAAGCTTCTCCAATCGATACGCGAGAACTATCTGCTCGTTCTATTAAGCGCGCCAGGCATTGTGCTGATCTTCCTCTTTAGCTATGTGCCTATGTTTGGGACAATCATCGCGTTCCAGGATTACAGCCCGCGCACCATGTTTGCCAGCCCGTGGGTCGGGTTCCGCAATTTTCGCCTGCTGCTGGAGACGCCGCTCGTCACGCGATTGGTAGTCAATACGGTCGTGCTCAACCTCATGTTTATCTCCGCCACCACCTTTTTTGCCGTGAGTACGGCGCTTCTGCTTAACGAAGTGCGCCATGTGGGCTTCAAGCGGTTTGCCCAGTCGATTATGTTCCTGCCCTTTTTTATGGGTTGGACGGTCGTCGCCATGGTCTTGTTTGGGTTAATTGACTATCAGGTCGGCACCGTCAACGCCGCGCTCTCCCAACTGGGCATGGAGCGCGTTATCATCACTGATAAACCTGAACTCTGGCCCTGGATTCTGACGTTGATCCGTATCTGGAAAGGAACCGGCGCGGGATGCATTATCTATCTGGCCGTGCTGGTCTCCGTCGATCCACAGCTTTATGAGGCGGCGGCGATCGACGGCGCTAGCCGTTGGCAGCGGATGCGGTTTATCAGCCTGCCGGCGTTGGCGCCGGTGGTGATCCTATTAGTGCTGCTGGACATTGGTCGCATTTTCTTTGGCGATTTCGGCATGATCTACGCCGTGATCGGTGATAAGGCGCAGCTCTACCCTACGACTGATGTGATTGATACCTATCTGCTGCGCGCACTACGTACCAACTCCAATTATGGGTTTAGCGCCGCGGTAGGGTTGGTGCAGGCCATCTTGGGTTTTATCTGCATCTACGGTTCCAACTGGCTGGTCAAACGCTATTCGCAACGCCGTGATGAAGACTATTCGCTCTTTTGATGGGTTTGTCATGTGATGAGCTTATGATGAGGACGTGCTGATGAAAGAAAGCAAGGATCTGGGCGATCGAGTTTTTGTCGTCGGCGCCCATGCTTATCTGATCCTCTTTATCCTCTTTTGTATCCTGCCTTTTTGGATTATGGTTGTCGCTTCGTTTACCGACGACCTAGTCTTGCGCCAAGACGGCTATCTGCCTTGGGCGCGCCAATGGTCGCTGGAAGCCTATCGCTGGGTGCTGCGCGGGGCCGAGGTGCGTACCGGCTATCTGACCACGGTGTTTATCACCACCGTGGGAACCCTGGGGTCGCTATTAGTCATGTCGGGGCTGGCCTATGTCATGTCGCTCAAGCGGCTGCGTTGGCGCAGCGCCCTGGCCTTTTATGTCTTCTTTACCATGATCTTTGTGCCGGGGCTAATCCCGTGGTTTATTGTCACGCGCAACCTCTATCACCTCAACGACAAGATCTGGGCCTTGATCCTGCCGATGATGATGCAGCCATTTTGGATCTTTGTGCTGCGTAACTTCTTTGCTGCGCTGCCTAACGAGATCATGGAGTCGGCCTACTTGGATGGGGCGAATGACGCTACCATTCTCTTCCGCATCGTGCTACCGCTCTCTAAGCCGGTCCTGGCGACTGTGGGGCTCTTCACGGCAGTCGCCTATTGGAACGACTGGTTCTTGGGGGTAATGCTGCTGGACTTTGCGTCATTCCGTCCGCTATCGGTCATCATTTTGCGCATGGTCAACAATGTGCAAGCGATTGCCACTGCGGCATCCTATCCGGGAGTTAGCATTAAGCTGGACGCCATCCCGACCTTGGCCTTCCGCATGGCGACTGCGTGTATCATCATCGGCCCAATTATCCTGGTCTATCCTTTCGTCCAGCGTTATTTTGTCCAAGGCTTGACCATGGGCGCAATCAAAGGGTGAGCGCGGCCTGTCTCTTGTTCATTTTTTTCAGCAGTTTACTGGATGCCCAACCTATTCCTTCTGAGGAGGATTCCATGCAACGCATGACTCGTCGTGATTTTCTTAAAGTCGCCGGCATCAGTTCGGCAGGAATGGCATTGGCTGCGTGTACCGGCGTCCCTGCGCCTGGTGGCACGGGCGAGAGCGCACCCGGCCAACAGCCTGTGACGATCACCATGGTCGAATCTTGGTTTGGCGTGCCACAGTTCCGCGAGAGCATCGATCCAGTGACCGCCGAGATCTCCAAAAAGATGCAATCCGAAGGCCTGAATGTAGAGATCCGTTCGCTGTTGTTGGACCAACACGATACCAAGTATCCGGCGCTCTATGCGTCGGGGGCCGATTTCACGATGGCCTTTGATGCGCCCTGGAACAAGATGAACAATCTGCGCGACCAGGGTGCATTGTTGGCACTAGAGGGCTTGGTAGAGGCCCACGGCCCCAAGCTCAAAGAGGCCATCACCGAGCCGATCTACGAGGCCAACTTCATGAACGGCCATCTGTATGGCGTCCCCGCGGCCTATTACTATGGCGGTACCAGCGGCGTCATTCTGCGTGAGGACTTGCGTATGAAGTATGGCGCGCCGCTACCCACCTCCGAAGAAGGGTGGCCTAGCCTGGAACCCTTCCTCCAAGCGGTTGCGGACAATGAGCCGGACATGATCCCCTATGTCAATATCCCGACCCAATCAATGGCCTCCGTCGTTCGCAATCGCCGCGGCTGGTCGCCGGGCGCGATTCAGACCGGCGTCTCGGCGCCGGATATTACGGAGGGTTTTCAGCTGGCCGACTTCGAAGACATCGACTATGTGGTGGAAAATACCGAGTTACTTCGTTCCTACTGGGAGAAGGGGCTGATCAACAAGACCGATATGCCCACCTCCGGCACCAGCCAAAACGCGCAGATCGACTATGTCTATCCTGGCCGCGCCGCCTCCTGTGTCGAGAATGAACCAGACTTCAAATGGGTAGACCAGACCAAGCAGATGAAGTCGTCTAACCCTGATGCTTCGTTGTTTGGTGTAGATATGACCGGGCAGCGCGCCGGCCACAAGGGGCTGGGCAATCTCAAGCAATGGAACTTCGTGGTCTTTAATGCCAATGCGCCCGAAGAACAGCATGTGGCAGGCATCCAGTATTTCAACTGGCTGGCGAGCAGCCAGGACAACCTGGACCTCTGGCTGATGGGCATTGACGGCGTGAACTACAAGAAGGAGGAGAACATGCGCTTCTCGGAGATCGAGGGCGCGGACGCGGCCCGCAACTACCGGCGCATGTGGTATGTCTCCGGGATGTCGGGGCGCTTCCAGCGTCAGCCACGAGACTTGCCTGATTCTGCGCTTGATACACTCACCTTCTTGACCACTGCGGATAACTGGGTCTTCAACCCATACGAGCAGTTTGAGGCCGATACCAAGGCGTTGGAGCTAGATGCGGCCAAGCTCAATGCCGTCTATCTGGAGGCAGTGCATGGTCTGATGAGCGGGCAGATGCCGACCGACGAGGCGCGTGCGATGTGCAAGCGGATGCTCGACGATGCCGGTCGCCAAACGTATAAGGAAAAGCTACAGGCACAGATCGACGCGTTCATTGCCGCCAATCCGGCCTAGGCAATCGGTAGGGTATGGGAGAAGGGTTTCCCTCTCATGTAGCCATGGGGCAGCTCGACAACAGCGCACACGCAGAGTCTGGGCCGATAGAGTATAGAGTGTCCGTATATTCTCCGCCGGAATGTGCCCCGGACTATTGAAATCCTGTGCGGAGTGTACTATACTAGGGCTACATCGGTCTACGGCAGCGGAGGCACCTCCCCGTGATGCGGCTGACGAGCGTCGTCGGTGAAAACAGGCCAACCTGATCTCCACCCTGCCCGCTTTGGGCGCCAGACACAGCGGAGGATCGCATCAGCAACGAAATGGAAGTGACAACCGAAGAAGGGTAGAGGGCACCCTTATGCTATGATAAGGGTGCCCTCTCTCATTGGGCCACTTCTTTTCCTGCTAGCTTGCTGCGATGCCTATGCCCAAGTCGTTCGGCCAGACAGGCCGTCCCAATGTTCCCTGGCGCGCCGGCGATGTTGTCGTGCTGCTCGGCGTGGTCGTGCTTCTCTATATCGGTGTGCGGCTGGCGCTCGACGCCCCGGAAGTGGTCCGTGGCCCCGAAATTTCGCTGCGGCTCAACGCTTTGCCCTGGTATGCGGCGCTCTCGGTGGCGCGCATGGCCGCCGCCTATCTCCTTTCGCTGCTCTTTACTCTGGTCTACGGCTATATCGCCGCCTATAACCGCCGCGCCGAGCAGGTGCTCATGCCCCTCTTGGATGTCCTGCAGAGCGTGCCGATCCTTTCGTTTCTGCCGGTGGTCTTGCTCGGCCTTACCGCCATTCTGCCGGAAGATTTCGCCACCGAACTGGCGGCCATCGTGCTGATCTTTACCAGCCAGGTCTGGAATATGACCTTTGCCTGGTATCAGTCACTCACCTCCATCGGCGCCGACCTACGCGAGGTCAGCGCCATTTTTCGCTTCAACCGCTGGCAGCGCCTCAAGTGGTTGGAACTGCCCTTTGCGGCGGGCAGCTTGATCTGGAACAGCATGATGAGTTGGGCCGGCGGCTGGTTTTTTCTGATGGCCGCCGAAATCTTTACGGTAGGGCAGCGCGACTTCCGGCTGCCCGGCCTGGGCGCCTATCTGCAGGAGGCCGCGCACCAGGGCGATGTGCGCCTGCTGCTGTGGGGCATCGCTACGCTCGTCGTGGTCATTGTGTTGATGGACCAACTGCTCTGGCGCCCACTGCTGGCCTGGGCCGAACGCTTCAAGCTGGAGATGGTCGAAGACGACGAACCGGCTACCTCCTGGTTTTTGGACCTGCTGATGGACGCGCATCTGCTTGAACGCTGGGCGCGCCGCCGCCAAGCCTGGAGCGAACGGCTGGACCTGTGGCTGAACGCACGCTTGCAGCCTCTGGGCGTTGCGCGCTCCGAGGATGGGCGTCGCGCGCCGCTGGCTTTCCTAATCACGCTGGGGGTGGGGGCCGGGCTGCTCTACGGACTCTATCACGCTGCACTGCTGCTCATGGCCGTGCCCTTCGCCCAGTGGCAGTCGATCGGCGTGGGGCTGCTGGCGACGCTGCTGCGCGTTGGCCTGGCGCTGGTGCTGGCGCTGCTGTGGACGGTCCCGCTTGGGGTAGCCATCGGCACCAACCCGCGCCTGGCGCGCTGGCTGCAGCCGCTCGTCCAGATCGCCGCCTCGGTCCCGGCGACGGCGCTGTTCCCGGCCTTTGTGCTGCTCTTTATCGACCTGCCCGGCGGCCTGAACCTGGCAGCGATCGTATTAATGCTGGCGGGCACGCAGTGGTATCTGCTCTTCAACGTGATCGCCGGGGCCAATGCCATTCCCCAAGACCTCAAATACACCGCCGCGCTGCTGCACCTGGACCGGCGGACGCGCTGGCGCACGCTCATTTTGCCCGCGCTCTTCCCCTATCTGGTCACGGGCGCGATCACCGCCACCGGCGGCGCCTGGAACGCCAGCATTGTGGCCGAACATGTCGAGTTCGGCGGGCGCGGCCTGTTTGTCACCGGCATCGGCGCGGATATTGCCCGCGCCACCGCCGCCGGCGATTATCCCTTGCTTTTGGCCGCTACGCTCAGCATGATCTTGGCGGTGGCGGTGCTCAACCGGCTCGTCTGGCGCAACCTGTACCGGCTGGCCGAAGAACGCTTCCGCATGGAGTAATGCCGATGTCTAGCCACGAAACGCTGCTTGAACTGCGCGCCATCGCCCAACGCTATACCAGCGGGCAGCGCGTCTTTACCGCCCTGGAGGGCATCGACCTCACCGTCAATGCGGGCGAGTTCGTGGCCCTGCTGGGGCCGTCGGGATGTGGCAAGAGCACCCTTTTGCGCATCATCACCGGGCTGCAGCGCCCGACCAGCGGCCAGGTGCTCTACCGCGGCCAGCCCTTGCGCGGCGTCAACCCCCACGCTACCATCGTCTTTCAGACCTTTGCGCTCTTCCCTTGGCTGTCGGTCGCCGAGAACGTGGAGATCGCGCTGCAGGCGCGCGGCGTACCCGCCGGTCTGCGCACCCCGCGCGCCCTCGACCTGTTGGACCGGGTGGGTCTCGACGGCTTTGAAAACGCCTACCCGCGCGAGCTTTCCGGCGGCATGCGCCAGAAAGTGGGCATGGCGCGCGCCATGGCGGTGGAGCCGGAACTGCTCTGCCTCGACGAACCCTTCTCTGCCTTGGATGTCTTGAGCGCCGAGACGCTGCGCAACGACCTGATCGAGCTGTGGACCGGCGGCCACATCCCCACCCAGGCGATCCTGATGGTCACCCACGGCATCGAAGAAGCGGTGCTCATGGCCGGCCGCATCGTCGTGATGGACAAAGGGCCGGGACGGATCGTGGCCGACATCGAGGTGACCTTGCCCTACCCGCGCCGGCGCAAGTCGCCTGCCTTCACCGAGATCGTCGACCATGTCTACGGTCTATTGGCCGGGCAAACCCAGCCCGAAGACATCGAGATGGGCGTCGCGCCCGGCGAGCCGGGGCCGACGCGCGCCCTGCCGGAGATCGCCATCCACGACCTGACCGGGCTGCTGGAACATTTGGCCCGCCTGCCCACGCTCCGCACCGATATCTATCGCTTGGAAGATGAACTGGGCGTCGGTTCGGATCATCTGCTGCGGCTGATCGGCGCCGCCGAGCTGTTGGGTTTTGCCACGGTGGTGCAGGGCGACATCCACCTGACGCCCTTGGGCGAAACCTATGTCGATGCGAGTATCCTGGGGCGCAAGGAGATCTTCGCGGCGCGCATCCGGCGGCTGCCGATCTTCAAGTGGCTTTTTGCCATGCTGCGCGCCACGGCCAACCATCATCTGGAATGGGACGTGGTAAAAGCGGCGCTGGCGCTGGAGTTCCCGCCCGACGAAACCGAGCGCCAACTGACCACGCTGGTCGATTGGGGCCGTTATGCCGAAGTCTTGGCCTATGACACCGACAACAGCCTGTTGGCCTTGGAACCCAACGCCGAGCCAAACATCCCCGCTGCCGCCCGCGAGGGCAGCGCGCCTCAATCGGGGCTGTAGACCTGTTCGGTGACCTGGCGGGCGGCGGCCTCTTTGGCCTCCAGCCAGCCCCCTTCGATCATGGCCGTGCGGATCAGGTCGCACACCTCTTGGGGCGAATCGCTCAACGTGATCAAGTCCAGGTCGGCGGGGGAGATCTTGCCGTCGGCCAGTTGGGTATCGCGCATCCAGGCCAGCAGTCCGCCCCAATAGTCCGAGCCAAAGAGGATCACGGGGAAATGGCGCACCTTGCCGGTTTGGATCAGCGTCAAGGCTTCAAAGAATTCGTCCAACGTGCCGAAGCCGCCGGGGAAGATGACAAAGGCCTGGGCATATTTGACGAATATGGTCTTGCGCACAAAGAAGTAGTGGAAGTTGACCGCAACCTCCACATAGCGGTTTGGCCCCTGCTCAAACGGCAGTTCGACGGCCAGCCCGACCGAGACGCCGCCCCCTTCCTGCGCGCCACGATTGCCCGCTTCCATGATGCCCGGCCCGCCGCCCGTGATCACCGCCAGCCCGGCCTCGGCCAAGAGCCGCGCCGTCTCGCGCGCCGCCGCATAGTGGGGATGGTCGGGCTTGGTGCGCGCCGAGCCAAAGAGTGTGACCGCGGGGCCTAGCTCGGCCAGCGTGTCAAAGCCCTCGACAAACTCGCCGGTGATGCGCAGCACGCGCCACGGGTCAGTGTCGGTGAAGGACATAGGGCTGGGGCCTGCCCGTTCGAGCAGCTTTTGATCCTGCGTCGGCTGGCCCAGGCGCGCCGCCCGGCTCAACACCGGGTCATGCCGGGGCGGTTTCTCTGAGTTTTTGCTCAAGTGCCGTCTCCTTGTAGAAGATGGGCAGTGGGGGCAGAAGATTTCGCCGCCAGCGCCACAAATGGCGCGCAGAGGGCGCAAAGGCCGGAGGAGAGCAAGTAGGAAATAGGGAGTAGGGGCAGAGACCAGATTAGAGACCCTACTCCCTACCCCCCAATTACGCGCCGGGCACGTCGACCCAGCGGCGCTCGGCGGCGGACTGCAGGATGGCGTCGGCCACGGCCTGGGCGCGCATCCCGTCATAGAACGAAGGCACGGCGTCGCGGCCTTCGCGGATCGCGCTGATAAACTCCCAGGCTTGGTCATAGCGGAAGGTGCGGATCGGGTCGCCCTCCTGCGGGTCGCGCGGCGAACCTGGACGGGTCAGGAACTCCGCCGGCACGGGCCGCGCGTGATAGGGCTGCTGCCGCTCGCCGAACAAGATTTCGTGGGGCGCGTGCAGCCGGTAGACGGCGGACGCCTTGGTTCCGTTCAATTCCGCCAGGTCGTGGTCGCCGTTGGGACCGTAGCCCTTGGTCAGCTTGCCCATCTCAAAGACGCCGGTCGCGCCGCTCTTGAACTCCGCAATCCACGCCACCCAGTCTTCCACATCTTGGCGCGGCACGGTCTGGCCGTCGCGCGCCTGCGTGCGTTCTTCCCACTGCTTGGTCGCGGCGCAGACCGCGACAATTGGCCCCATCAGGTCTTGGGCAAAATCGACGCGGTGGATGCCCATGTCGCCCAGCTCGCCTGACCCGGCCATGGCCTTATACTGCCGCCAGCCAATGGCCGCCGGCCCCCAGTCCTGCAGCCGTTGGAAACGCGCATGGCGGATCTCGCCCAGTTCGCCGCTGCGCAGCAGATGGCGAATATAGTTCATCCCCGGCACAAAGCGATAGGTGAAGGCCGTCATGTGGACGCGGCCCGACGCCTGGGCCGCTCCGACCAATTCGACCGTTTCAGCGTAGGTCATGCCCAGCGGCTTTTCACACAGCACATGACAGCCGGCGGCCAAGGCCTGCAGGATCAGCGGGCGGTGCATGACGTTGGGCGTGGCGATCACCACCGCATCGAGCTGCACCTCGGCCAAGAACGCCTCGCTGTCGGTGTAAATGTTGTCGATCTCCCATTCGCGCTGGCGCTGCTGCAGCAATTCCTCGTTGGGGTCGCACAGCCCGGCGATCTCGACGCCGGAGATGCGCTCCAGCCCAGGATAATGGACGCCGGCGCAGATGCCGCCCACGCCGATCAACCCCACACGCACTGCGCCGGCGCTGTTTGTATCTGTACTCTTGGTGCTCATCGTTGCTTCGCTTTCCAACTGAATATCGACTCAATCGTTTTGGTAGATAGCCTTTGTCGTGACGGTCTATGTCGCGACAATCTTTCGGCGCAAAAAGACCGGCGCCGGTCTCTGCTGCCCGGCTTGGATGGGCTTAGTCTGCCGCAGGGAGCGCGGTCTGCGTTTGACGGCAGCGCCCCACAGGGTATGATCAAGCTAACGGCCTGCTGATCCTTTCACTTTGCTTTGTCCCGCGTCGCTTCAAAGAAGGGAGGGTCCCCGTGGGAATTCCGTTTATCGTCGGTAGAACCTATCGCAATCGAGATGGCGCGTACGAGGTTGTTGAACTGACCCCGCCCACCATGCTGATCCGCTATCACGACGGCCGTGAGCTAAAAACCATGATCGCCGACCAGGCGCGCATCTGGGAAAATATCCAGATTGAAGAGGATAATCCAGATGCCGCGGACGACGACGTCGAAGACCTCCCCCGGCGCAGCCGCTCCGGTTCGGCCCTGCGCCCGATCCGGCAGATCGCCAAACCGGCCTTCGACTTCCAAGGGCTGGCCGAATCTGATTTCAAGCCGACCCCCACCGGCACCAACTGGCGTCGCCAAAACAGCCTGGGCGGGCTGCTCGCCGACCACCTTACGGCGCACAGCGGGCGCATGTTTGAATCACATGCGGTCTCGCGCCGCTGTGAAGTCTATGTCTATGAGCCGCACCGCTTCAACCTCAAAGAGCCGCTGCGCGAAGCCAAGTTCCGCTTTGCCGTGCATGAAAGCGGCGTGCTCCATGGATTTTACATCGAAAAGAACGATGGCCCCATGGACAGCACCTGGGATTGGACCCGTTTCAGCGCCGCCCTGGCTCGCAATCCTAGCCTGTGTACGCAGGTTGCCGCCGTCTTGACCGAGCATAACCTTTGCTGGCAACTGGAGACCGGCGTCATCGGGCGCGGCGACTGGACTTTGACCCAGATCAACGCCGCCGATGGGCAAGCGCAGTGGCGTTCGGGCAACGAGACCCCGGAGACGATCTCCTGGGTAGAATTCGTGGACCGGCTGCATGCCCTGCCCGCCGGCCAGCGGTGCGACCTGATGGTCTGCCAGTCGCTGCCGCGCGCCCGTGCCATTGCCCTGCGCGTTGGGCTGGCGAACCATGCCGCCAAAGTCTGGCACGCCCTGCTGCCGCTTTATCTGGCGGGTGTGCAGGCCGCATAGACGGCATCGACTGCCTGGGCCGCACACGCCGTCCAGCCTGGCTAGGCGGGCAGCCCTGCGCCGTTGGGCGCGATCAGAGCGCGCATGCGCGCCACGCCTTCGTCCAGGCGCGCCATCTCCCAGTCGCCCAGCAGCGCCTCGTCGCCGGTCTCCCAAGGCGTACGCCATTCGACCTCCTGCTCGGCCTCGCGCCAGCGGCGCAGCACCGGCAGCAGGTCGGCGACCGGGCGCGGGCTGTGCCCCGCCCAATAGTCCTTGTCCAAAATGCGGATGTGGCGCTCGCCCAGCGCGGCCATCTCCAGGTTAGCGGCCACGCCGGGTTTGGTGGCAAAGAGCGCAAAGAGCGCCGGGAAATCCACCACGCCTGCGCCGATGGGGGCAGTGGAAGAGCCGGTAGCCCACAGGGGTGGCGACCATACGATAATCCTTGAGATGCACATGCACCAGGTGCGGCAAGATGCGCTCGGCGAAGCGCACCGGGTCTTCGGCCACAGCCAGCGGGTTGCCGGTGTCGAGCGTGACGCCGACGGCAGGGCTGCCCACCGTCTCGCACAGCCAGATCAGGTCGTCGGAGGTGGCGTCTTGGTGGTTCTCCACGCCGATGCGCAGCCCGCACGCTTCGGCCATGGGCGCGATCTGCGCCAGCTTTTGCGCCGCGTCTTGCAGATGGCGCTGCCAGCCGTCCAGCCCGCCGATGGGTGCGCGGTCGCCGCAGAGGACGTGGCTCAGGGTGCAGCGCACCGTTGTCGCGCCCAACTGCTGTGCGATCTCCAGATGGCGGCGAAAGGCGTCGGGATCGATGGCCGGGCCGGCCACGACGATGCGCAGCCCCAACTCCGCGGCGCGGTCTCGGAACGCGGCGAGCGCGGCGGAGTCTGTGTCGGGGTCGATATAGGCGGGCGGCAGTTCGACCGCGTTGAGGCCCAGGCGCGCCGCTAACGCCAGCACGTCATAGGCGTTGAGCGGGGCGGGGTGGGCGCGCGCGCTGCCGCGGCCCACAAAGCCGCACGAATAGGCAATGCCAAAGACGCACAGGCCAATGGGCAGACGCGCCTGGGAAAAATGCTCCGTTTGCATATCGGTTTGCATACCGAATCGGGTTCAGCTTTCTAGCTTGGATGGCGTGGGAAAGTCGCTCAGCCCGCCATTATACCCCATCTTGGTGAAAACGGGGGCCATCCCCGAAATGGCGCGCGCTGCGCCGCCGGGGGATCAATCCCCCAGCCCTAGCCCCCGCGCCAGGCCGTCAGCGCCAGGCCGTAAACGACCTGGCGAAAGGACGACGCCCGCTTAAGCGGGCTTGCAGCTGTAGCCCGGAGGCTTTAGCTCCGGACGGCTCCGGGCGGGCGGGAGGGCACACTAACGCTTGACCTGGCCTTCGAGCGCCTTGCTGGCATAGCGCGCCCGGTTGATCAAGAGCGCGGTCATGCCGCCATCGCTAAAGAGATTCGCGCCGGTGACATAGCTCGCTTCGTCGGAGACCAGGAAAAGCACCACGTTCGCCACTTCGCGCGGGCTTTGCACACGGCCCAGCGGGATATTGTCGAACCAATGCTGCCGCGCCGCCTCGGGGTCTTCGGCGGCGGCTTGGATGTCGGCCCAGATCTGCGTGTCGGTCAGCCCCGGGCTGACGGCGTTGACGCGGATGCCATAGGGCGCAAACTCAATCGCCAGCGCCTTGGTCATCATCTCCACGCCGCCCTTGGCCGCGGCATAGGGCGCAGCTTCGGGAAGCGTGGCTAGGGTGTGTACGCTGGCGATGTTGACGATATTGCCCTTGCGCCGTTCGACCATGTGCGCCAGCGCATAGCGGCTGCACAAAAACGTTCCTTTCAGGTCCACGTCGAGCACGCGGTCCCAGTCCGCCTCGTCCATGGCGAGGGTAGGTTTGACGAAGTTGACCCCAGCGTTGTTGATCAAGCTGTCGATCCGGCCGAATTCCTCCAGTGTGGCCGCGACCAGCCGCCGGCAGTCTGCCGCCTGCGAGACATCGGTCGGCACAAAGCGCGCCGGTGCGCCCAGGCCGCGACAGGCCGCAGCCGCCTGTTCCCCCTGTTTTTCGTTGACATCCGCCACCACCACCGACGCGCCTGCTTCGGCAAAGCGCAGGGCGATGCCCTGCCCAATGCCGCTGCCCGCGCCTGTGACGATGGTCACATGGCCGTTTAGGTTCATTGCCGGTTCCTCAATCTGGCTGGCTAGGCTGGATCGTAATTGGGTTCATGGATATGTTGGGCAGCGCCGTTTGATGGGCCGCCGCCGGCGCGCCCCCGCTGCACTCTACCATAGATGCGCCGGCGGCGCATACGCGCTGGATAGCCCCTGGGCCAAATTGGGCGCTTTTCTTCTGCTTCAAGACCTGTTAGAATGCGTGAGTTTTCGCTGCATGCGTACGTTTCAAGGAGAGGCTCCCCATGATGCAGGTCTTTTGCCGCCGTCTTCGGCGCGGCTCTCTTGTCCTGCTGCGTCTGCTGCTCTTGGTCGCGGTGACGCTGCCCGCCAATCTGCCGCTCTGGCAGCCCACGCCCGTCCAGGCCGCGCCGCCCGCAAGCGTGGATACGACCGGCGACCCGGCGGGCCAAGCAGCCACCGCACTCGCCCCCACCGCACTCACCCCGACGGCGGCCGGAACCCCCATCCACGCCGCAGCCGCGCCGGTGGACGCACCCGCGTCCTTGGCCGCGCAGATGCTGCCCGCCTATCTGCAGACGGTCGACCTGGGCGACGGCGAACATGCCGCGCTCCTCTCCGCCGACCCGGTTCAATATCGCGCCGCCGATGGCCTCTGGCTGCCGATTGACCCGCGCTTTCGCGCCGAGGTGGACGGTTTCGCCAACCGCACCAACTTGCTCCAGGTAGCGACCGGCGCACGCCAGGCGGCGCTGTATGTGACCCAGGACGGCTGGGAAGCGCGCTGGACTCCCCAGGCGCTGCTCTTGGCGCAGCCCGGCCAGGAGGTCACGCTCGCCCGGCCCAAGCCCAGGCGCGATGCCGCGGACGGCGCTTTGGCGGACGATGGGCGCAGCGTGGCCTACGCCGATAGCTGGAGCGTACCCGGCCTGCACGACGAGATCGTCGCCGGGCCGGGCCAGGCCGAGCATAACCTGATCTTTGACGCGCCGCCCGCCGTGGATCGTCTCACCCCGGCAGCGGGCGCGGCCCTGGTCTTGCGTGGGCGGCTGGAACTGCCCCCCGGCGCACAGCTCTATGCCAACGGCGCGGTGCAGACCGCCGCCTTCACCACCACCGGCACGATCGACCTGCGCGATGCCGGCGGCGTCACGCGGCTGCAAATGCCCCCGGCGCACATCTATGCGCGCACCCAGCCTGATCAAAGCCTCCTTGCCGTCTATACGGTTACCCCCACCGACAGCCTGGGCTGGGAGGTGCGTATGGAGACCCCTTGGGCATGGTGGGCCGACCCGGACCGCGCCTATCCGGTGGTCTGGGACCCGCTGATGCAGGTGCTGCGCGCCATTTCCGTGGCCCAGGTCTATCAGTCGGGCGCGTGTGCGCCCACGCTCAATGCCGCGCCCTGGCTGGCCGGTGTGGGCCGTGCCCCTTGTTTCATCGGCCCAGTGCGCGTCGAAAGCCCGGTACGAACGCTGCTGCGCTTTGACCAGATCGGCCAGATCAACCTGCCGCCCGGCGCGCAGATCCAGGGCGCGGTGCTGCTCGTCACTCCCACCGAGGGCTATATCAACCGCCGCGGCAACAGCGAGTATGCCGCCGCGCTCAACACCCAACTGCACCGTGTCACCGGCGCATGGGACCCCAACACGGTCAATTGGAGCAACCAGCCGCCGGTCGACGGCAACCCTTTCCGCTCCAACAGCACCTCCTACGCCGGGCGCACCGACCCGCCCCTGAGCTACTATCCGCCCTCTGTGCGCTGGGGTGGTTATTCGGGCAGCAAATGGCTGCTGCAAGACGGCCCCAACGGCGTCGTCGCCGACTGGATCAACGGCGGCGCCAACTACGGTCTGGAACTGCGCGGCCGTCCCGACCAGGAGAACAGTTGCGGGACGGATGGCTTCTGCCGTTTTGTGCAGATCCCCAAGCAGGGCGTCTGGAGCGACAAGGATCGCAACCAGACCTTTGGCAACGATTTTGAGAGCATGGAGCAGGGCGGCTTTATGCTCATCATCCGCTATAAGGGCTATCAACTCCAGAACAACACGCCCCACACCTACGCCAACCCCGCGCCGCGGCCACCCAAGCCCAACGACGCCGACTTCCACCGCACGCGCCATGTCTATGAACTGCCCGCGACCCCGCCCAACGCCGCCGTCAACAGCCCCTGGCTGGCGGTGGCGGCCAAGGGTTTCCGTAAGAGCATCGTCTTCGACGGCGTGCCCAAAGATGGGCTGTTCTCCTATGCCTATTGGTCGCAGGCCGAGGCCGCCGGCCAAGCGCAAGCCGCGGCCCCCGGCCAGGCCCAAGCTGTGCCCAACGCCTATGCATTCCCGCTGGCCGTCGCCGCGCCCAACTGCAGCGCGCCCGGCTGTGAGACCCGCTCCGAAGGCGACGGCAGTTGGGACGGGACCAACTTTGTGTTGGTGAGCGCGGGTGCGGCGGGCGGCAAAGAACTGCGCGTCGACCCGCTGCCCCCCGACCCCAAGCTGGAGCAGTACGCCGTCGAGGGGTCCTGGTCCACCGAACTGGCGACGATTAACGCCGCCGAGGTCGGCGAGTCGGGCGTCAAAAAGACGGTGACCTTTGACGTGTCGAGCACCCATCTGGTGCAGGCCTATCACCTGGCGCTGCCGGAGAATGTGCGGCTGCGGCTCAGCACCGACGTGCAGGTCGATGGGTTGGCCGTCTCCAGCGCTTGGGGCGTGACCCATCTCTTCCCTCCCGGCAGCGGGGCATTTCCCAAGACAGCGCAGCATCAGAGCAGCAAAAACACTGCCGCGGTGCGCTCCTACATCCCGCCGGGCAAGGCCGGGAGCTATGCCGTTGTGTTGGAGCTGCCGGGCGACAAGACCGCATTCGACATTTGCAGCGGCGATGATTGCGGGCAATTTGGCGGTGAGGACCGCGAGCCAAAGGACCGCATCCTGCACGTCACCTTTACGGTACAGGTCTGCCCAATCAACGCTATCCCCACCGAGACAGGCTGTGCGCTGGTCGTCAAGCCGGATTGGTCACAGACTTTGCTCTGGCGACAGGTTGGCCCCTATCGCGTCTTTTCCCCGGCAGGTTTTGAGACGGTGGGGACGGCAGAGCGCGCGCGGCGCAGCGTCGGTACAACTGAATACGCTGCGATCATCACCTGGGGCGCGGAACTTCAGCGCGTGGTCGTGGTGGCCGCCGATCAGGATTTTGACTCCCCTGTCTATTTCCGGGCCAGCGGCAGCCTCTATCTATCCACCTATGGGATTGCCGCGCTGGGCAAATGTTCGCCTGACGCCACGCGCATCGACCCTTTCTTCGAGATCTTCAATGGCACGCTGAGCGCAGGCTTTAGCGGGGCCAGTTATGGCATTCTTGACGCCCAAGGCTGTTTTGAAGGGGAATGCCGCGGGCTGGCGCTCAGCGCCTACGACATCAACACCATCTACCGGCGCTTCACCTCGATCAACGATTACCCTAACCTGCGCATCAACGTGCAACAGAGCGCCGACGACAGCGTCGCCCAGTATGGCGAGTTTAGCGCCAAGATCGTGCGCACCTTGCAGACGCAAGACGGCCCGCCGGATCAATTGCTGCAGATCACCTGGCGCGTGCGGGCCGACGGCTATCAGGGCTGGCTGGAATCGCCCGGCGGCACAGGCCCCACCAATGTGGCCGTCACACGCCTGGGGCCGAACGTCTTTGTCTCGAACCCCGCCGGGCTAAACTACTATTACTCGCCCAACTGGGATGCCCGTTATGACCCCGCCGCAGGCTATTTCACCGAACTGCGCAACGACAACGGCCAGATCGTGCATAAACCCGAACTGGGCGGCGCATGGCAGACGGTGGATTACGTCGTGCTGCCCTTTGGGCAAGCGCCCGGCGGCGGCAGCGGCTTGACCGTCTGCCCCGGCTTCTGTGGCGAGGTGCGCGCCGCCAATGACACCTGGGCCGCGCCCAACCGCGCCTGGAAGATGCCCGATATCCTGGTCAACCAACTGCCCAACACCGTCCTGGTCAGCAGCCCCGGCAGCCTCCAGGTCTACAGCGCCGACCACCCCGCCCAGGCTGTGCAGTCAGAACCGGTTCAGGCCGCGGCAGCCGCCGAGAGCGTGGGCTTCAGCTTCAAGACCTTTGGGGCCAAGGTGGAGATGGTGACCGATGTCTGTCCGGGCAGCGGCTCCAACCAGCCGGTGGCGCTGATCAAAGGCACGACCTCGCTTTCGCTGCCTGGCATCGACCCCAACGCCAAACCCGACGCCGGCATGGATGCGATCCCCAGCATCACGGCGAACTTTGTGCTGTGTGAGAATACGCTGCGCCAGGTGAGCCTGACCTTCAAGTTCCCGCCTGGCATCCCCATCGCCGCGCCGCCGGTGATGTACGTCGACCTGATCGGCGGTACGGTGACCATCGGCCCCGCCAATGTCGTCATCGAGGTCGAGGTCGGCTTTTTTGTCGGCCAGGCCGCGCCCAAGGTCTTCAAAGGCACGGCCAAACTGACGCTGGACACGCGCGGCCTGTTTGATATGCAGGCCACGGGCCGCATTATGGGCATGATGGACGGGGAGGGCCATCTCTGGGTCGCCTGGAACCCGCTCGACCTAGGCATGGGCAGCCAGGGATGGATGCCCAGCAAGAATGATTGGGTGTTGCGCGGCTTTCTCTATGCCCATGTCTGGCGCGGCGCGGGCTGGCAAAACCGCTACCCCTGGCTGGCGGGCAACGACGACTTCCACCTCACCGCCAGCTATCAGGCCGAATTCAAGATCGCCGAAGGCTCGGTGCTCGACGAATGGCCGCTGGTGCTGCCGCCCGGCGATATCACCCTCGGCGTGGAGCTGTCGTTCGGCCAGTTCTGCGCCAACGACGCCTGCACCGACTATCAATGGGGCATCAAGGGCGCGGTCAAGATTCTCGGCTTTGCCGTGGGCGCGTATATCAACTTGGAATGCGACGCGCTGATCGCCGCCGTGGTGCTGCCGCCCGCCGTGCTGCTCTGCACCAGCTTTATCCTGGGCAGCGACGGCCATATCTTGATCGACCAATATGGCGGCAACGGCCCGCCCTTCCCGCTGCAAAGCGCAGACGGGGAAGGCGAGGTCGCCGCCCAAGCCGTGGACGAAAGCCTGGCCGAGCTTCAGCGCCGCACCGTGGCCGACCCGCGCGCGCCCGAAGTGGACGAGGTGGTGACCGTCAAATCGACTACGTCGTCGCTGCTGGTGGCCTTTGGCTGGGTGCGCGGCGCGCCCAACTTCCGCCTGATCCGGCCCGACGGCGCCGCCATTACCCCGGCCAACGCCGCCGGGTTTGGCGTGACCATCACCACTGCCGACCACGCAGTCTATTATGCGCTGGACAAGCCTACGCCGGGCGTCTGGAAGGCGCGCATCACCAACGCCACTGAGCAGGACGACTACCGGCTGCAGGTCTATGCCAACAAGTCCGCGCCCGGCCTGGCCTTCACCGCGCCCAGCGGTACGGTGGATGTGACCGCGACCGGCGATTCGACAGCGTCGCAGCCCTACACGATTCAATGGACGCCGCCCGCCGACGCCGCCCAACTGCGCCTCAGCCTCTACTTTTCGGCGACCGTGCCCAACGCCACCGATGCAAGCTATCTCTACGGCGGCACGATTGTCGAAAACCTCGACCCGGCAGGCGGCTCGTTCGATTGGGACTTGTCGCATCTGGCGTCGGGCAGCTATCGCATCTACGGCACGCTGCAAGACAAGCGCGGCGCGCGCGTGACGCGGCTCGGCATGAACCAGTATGTGGGCGTGACCCCCAGCATTGCGCCGGGCGTGCTGCGCTATCTCGACCAGACCGCGCCGCCCCCGCTCAACCCCGGCAGCGTGACCTTCTCCCCGGCGGAGGACGGCGTCAAGATGTGTTGGGATGTCAGCCCGGCGCATGACCTGGCCGAATACCAGATCGCCTATCGGGCGCGCGACAGTCTCTATCTCATCGGGCGCTTTATCACCGAGCGCGTGCTCGCGACCGTACCCTATGCGCCGGGCGCACGCCAGTGTATGCGTATCGGCGGGCTGAGCGCCGAAGACATCACCTCGGTCGTGGACTTCCCCGCCGGCTACGGGCTGGCGGCGCGCGACGCCAGCGGCAATCTCAGCACGCTGGTGCAGCCGGGGATGACCACCGTCCCGAGCGGCGCATCGCACACCGGCCCCGCCGCGCCCGTGCTCGACGGCAGCGCGGGCGGCGGCAGCGCCACGCTCATCTGGTCGCCCAGCAGCGGCGTCGCTTGGGATCTCTACTATGCGCGCGAGACGTCTGCGGGGCCGTGGGCAGCAGGCAGCGGCGCAGCCCAGGGCGCATCGCCGATCCGGATCACCGGCTTTGGCGGCAGCTATGCCGTGACAGGGCTGACCCCCGGCTTCTGGTACGCATTTGCCGTGCGCGCCTTTGGCGCGAACCCCAACGCGCCGGGCAGCCTGCTCTCGAATCAGAAGTGGCTCTTGATCACCGGCGGCGTCGACGCCAACGGCGACGGTTGCCCCGACGACTGGCAGACGGCGCACCGCGCCACCAACGCCAACGGCAACCCCGACAAGGACGGGCTGCTCAACAAACAGGAATGCCAGATCGGGACCGACCCGCGCGTGGCCGATACCGACGGCGACAACTACACCGACGGCGAAGAGGTCAACGCCGGCACCGACCCGCTCGACCCCAATGACTTCCCGCAGCCCACGCCTGCCGAGGTAGAGGCCGGGGCGCGCTCGCCCGCGCTGGCGCTGGATGCCAATGTATTGACCTTCTATGCCTTTACGCAGGGGCCGAACCCCGCGGCGCAGCGCGTACCGATCCGCAGTTTGGGCGATCAGGGCTTTACGCCCAGCGCAGGCAGCAATCAAGCTTGGCTGAAGCCGGCTATAGTCGGCGGGCAGGTGGTGGTCAGCCTGGAGACGCGCGACCTGGCGCGCGGCCAATACAGCGGCGTCGTCACGGTCAACGCCTCTCCTTCCTACACGCTGGGCACGCCCCAGACGATCCGTGTCACGCTCTGGATGCTGGCAGGCAACCCCGCCGACTTTGCCGGGGAGGATGTCTATCTGCCCAGCATCCAAAAGCCCAAGGCCAACACCGGCGCATCCGAGGCCGCGCCGCTGGGTCAGCCCTATCAACTGCGGCTGCCTGTGATAGAATAGAGGACAAGCCCCGGGGCGCGTCTCTCCAGAGACGCGCCCCGGAACGTAGCTGCAAAAGATGTATCTCCGAATGTATCTGTTGTCTCTGGTTTTGGCTGGCCGGGCCGCTCCTGTCCAGGTAGACTAAGGGTCGCGACAGCGTTTGCGGGGTGCGGCATTGCTTCATTGCCCAGATGCCTTCCCCGGTTTTTGATTCCTTGTGCATGTGCTGGTTTGTTTCCGGAGGCCTCCTCCATGGCCAAAGCGATTCAGCGTTTGCCGAGGCCTCGCCTCGGACGTACGTTGCGGATCTTTGGCCGCGCGCGCGGTGTTGACCTGCTGATCGGCGTAGGCATCGCAGGCGCGGCCTGGGGGATCGCGCGTGCCTATCTCCACCCCAGCCTCTTGATTTGGGGCGACCACCCGGGCCAGTTTATGCGCATGTGGTATCCGCTGGCGCAGTCGCTGCCCCACCATGTCTGGATGGCGGACTGGAATCCCACCTGGTATGCGGGCTATCCGGAGCTGCAGTTTTATCCGCCGGGCGCAGCGCTGCTTGGCCTGCTGCTCCATCTGCTCATGCTGGGGCTGCTCCCGCCCGAGCAACTGTATAACCTGATCCCGGCGCTGGCCTTTGTGCTGCCGCTCTTCACCTGTTTTGCCTTTTTGCGCGCCGCCTTGGCTCCGCTGGGGCGTTGGCCCAGCCGCTTGGCCGGGCTGAGCGCCGGTCTGCTGGCGGTGAGTTTTACCCCCATGTGGGGTGGGATCGACGCGGTCGTGATCGGGTTGATGGGCGAACGGCTGGCCTTTGGCATGGCCCCGTTGGCGCTGCTGGCGGGGTGGAAAATCGTCGAGCGCCCTAGCCGCAGGCGCTTAACATGGGCCGCGCTGGCGCTGGCCGCGCTGCTGCTGCTCCATCCCTTCCATGTGCCTGCCGTGGCGCTCGCCGCGGGCCTCTACGCGGGGATCCGCAGCCGGATGCGCGCCGTGCAGCGGGTCGTGCCGCCTGCGGCGCTGGGGCGATGGGTCGGCGGCTGGCTGCTGCTGACCGCCGGGTTGACGGCCTGGTGGCTGCTGCCGCTGCTCCTGCGCTATACACCCTATGCGGCCGGCCTGGTGCGGGCGCGGCCCGACCAGGTGGTGAGTTGGTTCGACGCCGCGCCCGTGCCCCATCTCTGGCTGGCGGCGCTGCCCGCGCTGCTGCTGCTCTATCACCCGCGGGCGCGGGTGCGCGGCACAGTGGGCGCGCTGGCGCTGCTGATCCCGCTGATTTTGGGCGGCATCCTTGTCAACGACTGGCTGCTGCTGGGCCGTCTGGGCTGGTCGTTGTTCGACCCGATCCGCTTTATCGCCGAATATTACCTGGCGTTGATTTTGCTGGTGGGCTGCGCCGTGGGGGCTGCGGCGTCGTTCTTTCTCTGGCGCATCCCCCCGGCCACGCTGGCAGCCCTGTCGCTGCTGGCGATGGCCCTGCTGCCGATTGGTCCGCGGCTGTGGCACGACCTGCAGGGCCACAGCGCCGTGCCCGACCATTTTCGCGCCGCGGGCCTGGCCGATACGCCGATCCTGGCCGGGTTTTGGCAGGCGCTGGCCGATGACCCTGGCGGCGGCCGCGTGCTCTTTCTGACAAGCTATCTGAAGATCGCCTGGTCTGAGGCTGAGATCCTGCCCACCACGCTCTACAGCCTGACCCCCTATCTGACGGGCCGTGAGATCGTCGGCGGCACCTTCTCGCATTGGTCGCCTGTGGCGCGCCTGCTCTGGACCGGCGATGCCTGGGCGCGACGGCTACCCGCGCAGATGGAAGCTGAAGACGACCGCAGCCTCTTTGGTATCCCTTGGGAGGCGATGGACGACGCCGACCTAGCCGCGCGCCTGCGGGCGCTGCATGTCACGACCCTGGTCGCAGGCCCTGCTAACCCGCGCGCCCAGGCCGTGTTGGATCGCTCGCCGCGCTTTCGCCGCGTGTGGAGCAACGGCAGCTTTACGCTCTATCACCTGACCGCCGCGGCCGGCGTCTCCGGCGGATGGATCGACGCCGCCGGGGCCACGGCGCGGCTGGTCGAGCGTAGCCCGCGGCGCTGGGTGATCGCGGTAGATGAACAGACGCCTGGCGCAACCCTCACGCTGAAGATGGCCCACTATCCCCTCTGGCGCGCCCAGGCCGCGGGCCGGGCGCTGCCCATCCACCCCACGCCCGATGGCCTGCAGCAGATCGCGCTGCCCAGCGGCGCGCCGTATACGCTGGAGGTCGTCTATCGCGCAGGCTGGGCCGAACGGCTGGGCGCGGCGATCTCGCTGACGAGCCTGCTGCTGGCAGGGGCGCTGCTGTGGCCGCGTGGCCCTGCCTGGCGGCCTAGATCGTTCCCCCTGTCCGCTTAGAACCCTGCGCAAAGACGCCGATATAAGGATTTCCCCGGCGCGATCTAGGGACGCTTGTCCCGGCGTTTGCCTGCGCGCACAGGACTGATGACCCTAGCCGCGCACGCGCCGCTGCGCTATCCTGATCACAACTCGACGCTAGGCACAACTAGGTCAAGGGGCGCACACATGATAACACAGATCGACAGGACCAACCTCAGCCGGATCAAGAACCGGGAACTGCAGGCCCAGGCGGCGCGCTATCTCCAGATTCACGACGGCTTTATGGAGCAGATCCGCCGCACCGGCATCGAGATCGACAACCACGACTATGGCGATGAGACCCAGGCGCGGCTGGATCGTCTGCGCCGGCACGGCGCGCTGCTGCGCAACGACGACAAGAGCGTTGTCGTCAACCACCTTTCCTCTGCCTGTGCCGCCTGCCAAACCGGGGTGGGCAGCGCCACCTTCTTTGTCTCGCTGCGCTGCCATCGTTCCTGCTTTTACTGCTTTAACCCCAACCAGGAGAACTACGCCTATTTTCAGACGCATCAGCGCCCTGTGATCCAAGAACTGGACCAGATGGCCGCATCGGGGCAGCGGCTGCAGCATATCGCGCTCACCGGCGGCGAACCGCTCTTGTATAAGGATGAAACGGTAGGCTTCTTTGCCCACGCGCGGCGACAGTTCCCCCAGTCGCATCTGCGGCTCTATACTTGCGGCGACTATGCCGACAAGCCGACGTTGGCGCGGCTGCAAGAGGCAGGCCTGGATGAGATTCGCTTCAGCATCCGTATGCATGATCTGGAGAAGGGGCAGCGCTTTGCCTTTGAGCGTATCGCCCAGGCCAAGGCGATCATCCCGCATGTGATGGTGGAGATGCCGATCTGGCCCGGCATGTTTGAGATCATGTGCGATGTGCTGCGCGAGTTGGAGGCATTGGAGATCGACAGCATCAACCTGCTCGAACTCTGCTACCCGCTGACCAACCCGCAGCCTTTTACGGCGCGCGGCTTTAAGGTCAAGCGGCGGCCCTACCGTGTGCTCTACAACTATTGGTATGCGGGCGGGCTGCCTGTGGCGCGCAGCGAACTGGCCTGTTTGGACCTGCTGGAGTATGCCCAAGATACGGGCTTCAAGATGGGCGTACACTACTGTTCGCTCGAGAACAAGCACACGGGCCAGTTGTATCAGCAAAACCGCGGGCAGCGCGTCCCCGACACGCATTATTTTTCGCAAAAGGATTATCTGCTCAAATCGGCCAAGGTTTTTGGCGCGGATGCGCTGCCGGTGCGGCGCGCGCTGCAAGCCGGGCGCTTTGCCCGCTACAGCCACAAGAGCCGCCCCGACTGTCTGGAATTCCACGTCGATCACATTGCGGCGCTGCGCGGGCTGGACGTCGAGATCGGCCTCTCGTCGAGTGTGGTCGAAGAACGGCCCAACGGCCACTATCTGCGCGAACTGCAGCTTGACCTGACAAACCCTGTTCTGTTCGACCGGGCGCACGATGTTTGATGCCGGGCCGCGCAGGCGTGAACGATCATAAATCATAAAGAGGTGGTGTGGTGATGACAGAAACGGCCCTGACTGCCGTCGACTGGCCCAACGTCTTGATGGGTGAGGCGGCGGCCTGCGGTCTGCTCGGCAAAGCGCTCTATGTCTATCCTGAACGGGCCTGGCTGCAAAGTTTGATCGACGAGGAGGTCTTTGCGCTGGCCCCTTTTGCCGAAACGCAGCCGGAGACGAACGCCGGGTTGGCGCTGCTGCAAGGCTGGGCCGCAGCGCAGCTTGCCGGCAAAGAGGGTGTGCTGACGCAGGCGGCTTTTGACGAACTGCGCGCCGATTATATGCATCTCTATATCGGGGCCGGCGTGGTCAAAGCGCCGCCCTGGGAGTCGGTCTATTTCAGCGAGGACCGGCTGATCTTTCAGGAAGAGACGCTGCAGGTGCGCCGCTGGTATCAACGCTATGGGCTGCAAGCGCCGCGGCCCAACCGGGAGCCGGACGACCATCTAGGGCTGGAGTTGGCCTTTCTGGCGCATCTGGCCCAGGCGGGCGTCGCCGCGCTCGAACGGGGCGACGCGGCGGCTGCGGGGGATCTGCTGGCCGCGCAGACGGGTTTCCTGGCCGAACATCCCTTGCGTTGGGCGGCACGCTGGAATGAACTGGTCCAGCGCCATGCCGTCACGGACTTCTACCGCGGCATCGCCCGTCTGACGATGGGCGTGCTGGCCGAACTGGCCGCGCTCTTTGATCTCAAGCCGGCTGAGAGCGCCCTAGAAGAAGCTGAACCGCAAAGAGCGCAAAGGGCGCAAAGAAGAGAGAGGCCGTAGGATCGGAATATGCTGCCTGGGTTCAACTTGCTGACGCTGGCCGAACGCATGGCGCGCCTCGACGAGACGCCCATCCGTCTGGAGGCGGCGCGCTGTCTGCACAGCCAGAACAAAGACGCCGTCTGCACCGCCTGCGTGGATGTCTGCCCGGCGGACGCCATCGCGCTGGCGGGGGGCGTGACGCTGGGCGAGGAGGCCTGCATCGTCTGCGGCGCGTGTCTGCCCGTCTGCCCCACCGGCGCGTTCGAGGGCGATGACGGCGTGGCCGATTTGCTCCAGTGCGCCGTCAACTTGGAGCCGGGGATATCGCTGGAACTGGCCTGCGCCCACCACCCCGCGCCGGAGCAGGGCGCTGCCGATGCGGCGGTAGACGCCACAGTTGATGCTGTGGTCGTGCGCGTCACGGGCTGTCTGGCCGCGCTGGGGCCGTCGGCCTATCTGGCGCTGGCCTGCGCGGGTATGGCGCAGATCGGCGGGCGGCTCGACGCCTGCGCGGGCTGTGCGCTGGGCCGGGCGGCGGCAGCCATCCCTGCCGCGGTGGGCATGGCGCAGGAACTGCTGGCGCGCGGCGGCGTGGATGGGTCGCTCACGCTTTTGACCGAGGTCCGCGCGGCGCGCACGCGGCCGGTCTATTCGACCCAAAACCCGCCGCTCTCGCGGCGCGGGCTGTTTCGGGTGCTCGCCAACCAAGGCGCGCGCCGGGCGGCGCGGCTGTTGGGCAGCGATACCGCTCTGGCCGGGGTGCGCGGCCCTTCGCGTGAGCGCCGCCGTCTGATCGCCGCGCTGCGCCGGCTGCCCATCGTCGATGCCGATGCTTTGCTGGATGGTCTGCCTTTTGCGGCCTACGCCGCGGCTGCGTCGTGTACGGCATGCGGTGTCTGTGCCCGCGCCTGCCCTACGGCGGCGCTTTCTTTTCACAGCGGCGGCGAAATCGACGACGAACCCGAAAGCGCAGACGCGTACCAACTGCGTTTCGCCCCGGCGGCATGCATCGACTGTGACCTCTGCCGGCGGGTCTGTGCGCCGGGCGCGCTCGAACGCACCGCCCTGACGCTGGGCGCACTGCTCGACGAGGGCGAGTTGATTTTGGCCGCGGGCGAACTGCGCACCTGTACCAAGTGTAAGGCGCGTTTTACCCCCGTCGCGGTTGAAACGCTCTGCCCGCTCTGCGCCTACCGGCGTAAGCACCCGTTTGGCAGTGTGATGCCACCCGGCTTAGGCCGCACCGGCCCGCTTACCCCGCCTCGTGAAAACGGAAAGCCTGTATGACACTCGAAGAAATCCTGCAAGAATCCGCTGCGCTGCACCGCCATCTCTGCCCGCGCCAAGTGCTAGGGGCGCGCATCGGGTTGATGGCGGGCCGTCTGCTCAACCTGCCGCTGCCCCAGACCGATAAACGGCTGCTGGCGATTGTGGAGACCGACGGCTGTTTCGTCGACGGCCTCTCGGTTGCGGCCAACTGCTGGGTGGGGCGGCGCACGCTGCGCGTTGAAGATTACGGCAAGGTCGCCGCCACTTTGATCGACACCGAAAGCGAGCGCGCCTTCCGCATTGTGCCGCGCGCCACGGCGCGCCGCGCCGCAG
The DNA here is from genome assembly GCA_020845455.1 of Caldilineaceae bacterium. GTDB lineage: Bacteria > Chloroflexota > Anaerolineae > Caldilineales > Caldilineaceae > QEUY01. The sequence continues at coordinate 257 of JADLFO010000225.1, read as the reverse complement.
CCGCCTATGCGCCGGAGGCGCGCAACCGCTGGGAGGCGCAACTGCTCGGCTATCAGCGCATGCCCGACGAAGAACTGCTGCTGGCTGTGCCGGCGCAACTGCGCACGCCGGTGAGCGTACTGGTCAGCCGGCCCGGCCTCAAGGCGATCTGCGCCCAGTGCGGCGAAGAGATCCTCAACGAGCGCGAGCTGCACCGGGACGGCCTGACGCTGTGCCGCGCCTGTGCGCTGGGCGCATACTATCTGCCGCCGGCGGCG
>JADLFO010000224.1 GCA_020845455.1 Caldilineaceae bacterium | reverse complement strand
CGCCGCAACGGCCCCACCCGAACCACCCACGGCTGCGCCGGATGCACCCGCGGGGGAGCGCGCCGTCGAGGATGCACCGGCCCTGAGCGTCGTCTTGGAGAGCGTGCTCTTTGTGGCGAGCGAGCCGGTGACGCCGGTGCAGTTGGCGCGCAGCTTGCAGGTGAGCGAAGCCGAGGTCCAAGCGGGGCTGGCGGCCTTGGCCGACCACTATCGCAGCAGCGGCCGCGGGCTGCAGTTGCAGCAGTTGCACGGCAAAGTGCAGCTTGTGACGGCCCCTGTTGTAGCCATGTATGTCGAAGCGTTCCTCAATTTGGATGCCACGGCGCGGCTGAGCGGCCCGGCCTTGGAGACGCTGGCTGTGGTGGCCTATCGCCAGCCGGTGACGCGCGCCCAGGTCGAGGCGATCCGCGGGGTGGACTGCGCCGGGGTGCTGCGCTCGCTGGTGCAGCGCGGGCTGATCGTTGAAGTGGGGCGGCTGGAGAGCGCCGGGCGGCCCATCCTCTACGGCGTGACCGAATTGTTTATGCAGCATTTTGGGCTGGCTGACCTCAGCGACCTGCCCCCGCTCGAGGAAAACGAAGCCGACCGGCTGTGGGCTGCCACCCTCCTGGCCGAAGCGGACGGCGGGCTGGAGGCCGAGCCGGATACCGGCGCATCCCCTGCCGCGAGCGCCCCGTCCGGCAAGGATGCCGGGCACGAAATTTCCGAGGGAGGTTGAAGGTCAGCTAAAAGGTTGATAAAATGTCAGGTAAAGAGCGCAAGCGGGCGCGATCATTGTCGCGATTCTCGCTTGCGATCAACGAGTGGAGGCGCTATGCGTTGCCGTATTCGATGGGCCGTGTTCGGGCTGGTGGCCCTCTTTCTGATCAGCTCGGCCCCACTGTTTTCCCCACCGGTCTACGCACAAGACAAATCCCTGGTTTGGGATCAATTTAACGTCGATATCGAGGTCAAGCCGGACGGCAGTTTCGACGTGGCCGAGCGCCAGACGATCCGCTTTACCAGCGGCAGCTTCAGTGTCGGCTACCGTGACCTGCCCATCCGCAATTTTCGCTATGTCGACAACTGGGCAGTCAGCGACGACGAAGGCAATGTCTATCGCCAAGCGCAGGGGGGCGAAGACCTCTATACCTTTACCGTGACCGAGCGCGGCGACAGCTATGTGATCGAGTGGTTCTTCCCGCCCGCCGCCAACGCCGCCAAGACCTTTACCCTGAGCTATACGGTGCACGATGGGCTGCGTTTCTATGCGGGCGGCGACCAGCTTTGGTGGAAGGCGATCTATTCTGACCGCAGTTTCCCGGTGCTGGGCGGCCAGGTGCGCGTGGCTGTGCCGGAGGGCGCGACCATCCGGCAGTGGTCTGCGTACATCAACGAGGCGGATGCGCGCGGTTCCGCCGCCGCCGAGTTGGTGGGCGGCCAGGCGATTGTCTATACACTGCAGCGCCGCTTGCAGCCGGGCGAAGAGTTCGAGGTGCGCGTCGAATTCACTCCGGGAGTCGTCGACGGTGCGGCGCAGCCCTGGCAGGCCGCTGCTGACGCCGACGCCGAGCAGCGCGCTGCCGACCTGGCCTTCCGCGACCGTTGGGGGTCGATTGCCACGCTCGGGCTGTGCGCCTTGGGGCTGCTGTTGACCTTTGGCGGGCCGGCGGCGCTCTATGGGCTGTGGTATCGCATCGGCCGCGACAAACCGGTGGATATGGTGGCGGAATATCTGCCCGAACCGCCGACCCCGCTGGCCCCCGGTATGGCCGGCACGCTGATCGACGAGCAGGTCGATATGCAGGATATCGTCGCCACCCTGGTGGACTTGGCGCGGCGTAAGGCGATCAGCATCACCGAGGAGAGCGAGCAGAGCTTTCTGCGCATGAGCCATGACTTTGTCTACCGCCGCGAGCGCAGCGATGTGCCGCTGCTGGCCTATGAGCAAAAGCTGCTGGACGCGCTTTTTGGCAGCAAGGATGAAGTGCGGCTGTCGAAGCTGAAGAACAAGTTCTACACCAAGATCGACGGCATCAAAAAGGCCATGTATGAGGAAGCCGTGCGGCAGGGCTTCTTCCCCACCAGCCCCGAATCGGTGCGCGGGCAGTTTGGCTGTCTTGGCGTGGGGGCGCTTCTGCTGGCGGTGGGGGTGGGCGTGGTGTTGTCGGGTCTGTTTGGCAGCCTGAGCGCCTTTGGCTTTGCGCCCGGCGTGGGGCTGGCGGTGACGGCGGTGGCGTTGATCAGCTTTGCCCGCTATATGCCGCGCAAGACTGACCGCGGCTCCGAGGAAGCGGCGCGCTGGAAGGCCTTCCGCACCTATCTGCTCAACATCGACAAATATTCTAACCTGGAGGCCCAAAAGGAGATCTGGGATCGCTATCTGCCCTATGCTATCGCCTTTGGCATCGAAAAGGAATATATCCGCAAGTTCGAGGCCATCGACGCACCGGCGCCGGGCTGGTATATTCCGCGGCCCGACCTCTACGGCCCCTATCGGCGGCGCTACTATGGCGTGCCCGGCACGGGGCCGGTGATGACTTCGGGCGGCGGCGATCTGCCGGAGATAGGCGGGCCGGGCGGCGGTTTGAGCGAGATGAGCCGCGGCATGGGCGGCAGCCTGGCGGCCATGAGCGCCGGGCTGGGCGCTATGTTGAACAGCGCCAGTTCCACGCTCACCAGCCGTCCGGCCAGTTCGTCGTCGGGCGGCGGCTGGAGCGGCGGGGGCGGTTTCTCCGGCGGCGGCGGGGGTGGCGGCGGCGGAGGTGGCGGCGGCGGCGGCGGTTTCCGCTAAACGTCTTTGCATACACAACGGTTGCATATATCCTGGGACCCACGGAATGAGGTGAGCATATGGTTGGGGGTGGGCGCATCGTCGGGCTGGGGTTGATGATCGGCAGTGCGGTGCTGCTGGTGGCTTTTCTGGCTTGGGCCGGGACGGCGCTGGGCAGCGCGGAGACGACCTCGGGCGGCATGACCTTGGGCATCCTGCTGGCGTTGGTGGTGCTGGCTCCGGTCTTTGGCGTGGGGGTCTATCTTATGCGCTCCGGCACGGCGGAGAAATCGCAATATGAAGTGGTGCAGCAAGAGCGCAAGCTGCTCAATATGGTGCTGACTCAGGGCCAGGTGACGATCCCACAGTTGGTAGCCGAACTGCAGCAGCCGACCGATGTGGTCAAGGACATGATCCGCAGCCTGGTGGGCAAACAACTGTTCAGCGGCGCTATCAACTGGGAAAAGGGGGTGCTCTACAGTGTGGAGAGCCAGAGTCTGGTCGGGAGCCGCAAATGCCCCAACTGCGGCGGCGAGTTGCAGTTCGCCGGCAAGGGGCTGATCGTCTGCCCCTATTGCGGCAGCGAAGTCTTTTTGACCAAGCGCGCCGCGGCGGAGACGGCCCCAAGCTGACCGCACCGCCGGTCTGGAGAATGGCGCAGGGAGCGCCGGAGCGGCCGGTCGCGGGGCGCGTTCGGCCGGAATCGCCAGTACAGTTCAACAGGAGGGCTTGATGTCGGACCAATATGTCGATGCGGCCAAGGAGCGGATGGGCGTGATCGAGCGCCTGCTCAAAGGGCTGCCCGGAATCCGCGGCTATGTGGACAAGGAGTTGCGTCGCGACGCCGACAAACGGCTGCGCGAGATGATCGCAGGCGAGTTGGAGGAGGCCAAGCAAAGCCTCTATCAAGTGCAGCGCCGGCTTTTGGACGGCAAGGGGCTGCAGTGGATGGACAACATCGACAGCGCCATCCAAAAGCTGCAGATCTTGATCGACCGGATCAAGACCGCCAGCTATGGCTATGCCGGGCTGTTTGACCCCGTGCGGATCGGCGCGGAGGAACTCAACGCCCTGCACCGCTTTGACGCGGCGCTGGCCGAACGCGTGGCGGACCTGCGCATGGCCGTCACCGCCTTGGGCAGCGCGGTCGGCAACGACGAGGAAATGGGGGCGGCGGTGCATAAGCTGGTCGACCTCCTGGCCGATTTGAACACACTCTATAACAAGCGCCATGAGGCAGTGCTTTCGCCCGATTTGCTCAAAGACCCCGGCTATGGGCCGGAGGTTGAACCGGGCCTACAAAACCCCGAAGCGTGAGCCGTTAGCCTGTTTCGAGAAGAATTGACAGAGCCGAATTGACAGAGAGGAATTGACAATGGCAAGAATTATCGACGTCATTGAGGCCCCCAATCAGGGTCCGAATGAACTGGTGGCGCGCGTGCCCGAAGTCGGCTCCGGCGATTTTCGCCTGGGCAGCCAGGTGATCGTGCGTGAAAGCCAACGCGCCATCTTCTATCGCGACGGGAAATCGTTGGATGTCTTCCCGCCGGGCCGCCACACGATCACGACCATGAACCTGCCGCTGCTCTCCGGGTTGTTGAGCTTGGCGACGAGCGGGCGCAACATCTTCACCGCCGAAGTCTATTTTGTGAACATGCGCGAGTTCACCGACCTCAAGTGGGGGACGCCGCAGCCCATCAGCCTGCGCGACTCGGACTTGGGGCTGGTGCGCGTGCGCGCCTTTGGGCAATACACGATGCAGATCGCGGACCCCAAGCGTTTTGTCGACCAGATCGTCGGCACGCAGGGCATCTATACCACGGCGCAGATCGAAGACTATCTGCGCAACGCCGTGATCAGCCGGCTCACCGATGTGCTGGGCGAGAACATGAAGAGCATCTTTGACCTGCCGCAGCTCTTCGACGAGATCAGCGCCGGGATGCGCGCCAAGGTGCAAGATGACTTCACCGCTGTGGGCATTGCGCTCAAGCAGTTCATGGTGGTCTCGATCAACCCCACCGAGGAGACGGCCAAGGCCATCGACGAGCGGGCCAGCATGGGCGCGATCGGCAACATGGATGCCTATCTGAAGTACAAAGCGGCGCGCGCCGTGGGCGATGCGGCCCAGAGCGGCGGCGGGGGAGGCGCGGCGGAAGGCTTGGGGCTGGGCGCAGGCATTGGTCTGGGCGCCGGCATGGCCGGGATGATCACCGGGGCGATGGCAAGCGCGCAGCAGGGCGGGCAGCAAGGCCAACAGGCGCAGCAAGCCGGCGCGGGCATGAGCGTGCCCGCGGTGATGACCTTGGAAGAGGCCGCTGCCTATCTCAAAGTCACGCCCGCCGACGTACAGGCCTTGGTCGACAGCGGCGACCTGAAGGCGCGCACGATCGGCGCGCAGGTGCGTATCAGCAAGGAGGCCATCGACGCCTTCTTGGCTGGGTAGGAGAGGTTCACCGTAAAGCCATAGAGGGCGCGAAGAAGAGGGGATAGGGAATAGGGGCGGAAGCGAGGGAATAGGAGATAGAAAATAGGTGCTAGAGCAGAGACTCTGTGCCTATTTTCTATTTGCTTTCGTTCTATTTTCTCTCTGCATCCTACTCCCCTTTTCTGCCGAACATATGTGTTGAACGGCGGAGGCGGGGCGTATCGTCCGGTGCGATTTGGCGTCTCCATAGATAGCACGCCCACCACAAGGAAACTCTTGGGCGTGCGTTCCACGCAACCGCCGATTGGTCTGGAGGTATCTCTTGCTGTTGTCTTTTACCCTCTCGCCGGCGAAGGGTCATCTGCCATGAAAGCGCGCGAACTGCTGGTCTGGGCAGGCGTGCTGCTGGTCTGTCTGGGGGCCGGGGTCGCCTTGGGACGCTGGGCCGCGCCGGAGCCGGTGATCGGGCTGATCCGCTTTAACGCCGCTATTGAGCCGGCAACCGCCACGGAACTGATCGATCTGCTGGAATCCACGCGCCAGGACAGCCGCGTGGCCGGGGTCGTGCTGGAGATCTCCAGCCCCGGCGGGCTGGCGACCAGCGCCGAGAGCATCTTTTATACGATGCTGCGGCTGCGCCAGGAAAAGCCCTTGGTCGTCTTTATCGACGGCATCGCCGTCAGCGGCGGCTATTATATGGCGGCGGCGGGCAACCGCATCTTTACCACCGGCAGCGCCTATGTCGGCAATATTGGGGCGCGCGGCGAACGGCCCACCGACCCTACGCTGGCCCCCGGCGAGCAGAGCAGCGGGCCGTATAAGCTTGCCGGCGGCAGCCGCTTCGACCGCATCCACCAGCTTGACCTGGTGGCCGAAGCCTTTATCAACAACGTCATTGTCCAGCGGCAGAACGCCGAGGTCAACCCGCTCAAGCTGGACAAACGCACGGTGGCCGAGGCGCGCATCTATATGGGCAGCGAAGCCGTGGCCGTGGGCTTGGTCGACCAGGAGGGCGGGCGCGCCGATGCGATCCTGAGCGCGGCAGAGTTGGCCGGCGTCTCGCGTTACCGCGTGGTCAATCTGGTGGATTTCTACCGCATGGCCGCGCCGGAAGCGCCGCCCGACTTCACCGTGGCGGTGCGGCAGATGGTCGAAACCGCGCCGCCTGCCGCCGTCTTTTTGCTGGACACGCGCATTCCCCTGCCGGGCGTCGAGGGCGACAACGCCGTCGAGCGCCATCTACTGCAACTGCGCGGGCCGTCCACCGGCGCGTCGCCTACGCCGCTGCCGCCCCCAGCCACACCGCAGGCCACGCCCCAGCCCGCAGGAGCAGGATCGTGACCCGCCCCCTGTTCTCGCGCCCGCTGATCCTCCGGGCTATCTTGGGGGTGATCGCGCTGCTTTTGCTTGTCATCCCTTTCTTCATGCGCAGCGTCGTCTGGCGGCTCAACGACCGCGCCTATGTCGCCGATGTGCCGGTGGCGAGCATGGCCGCCACCCCGGTGCCGACTGCCACGCCCGTGGCGCTGGAACCGGGGACCGTACGCGTGGCGCAAGGGATGCGCGCCGGGCCGGTGGTGGTGGATCTGGCTCATGGCAACCGGCTCAACCGCAACCAGTTTGAACCGCTGGCCGCAGCCCTGGCGCGCCAAGGGCTGGGAATACGTTTCTGGCTGGGCACGGTGGATATCCTCACCGTGACCAACTATCAGGATTTCCCCGACCAGTCGGAGGAGTTGCAGGGCCTTTTGGAAAACGCCAGCGCGCTGGTCGTCGCCAGCCCCTTTTTCCTCTGGACACAGGCCGAGATCGGCGTGGTGCAGCGCTTTGTGGCCGACGGCGGCCATCTGCTGTTGATCAGCGACCCAGATGTGCTGGGCGATATGGCCCAGGATATCAACAACCTGGCCGAGCCGTTTGGCATTGTCTTTAACGACGATTATCTCTACGATACGACTGTCAACGACGGCAACTATACCTATATTTTTCAGGCGCAGTTTCTGGATCAAGCCGCCGACCTGGCGGGGCAAGAGGTCGCGTTCTATGGGGCGCGCAGCATCAGCGGCGAGGTTATGCCCCAAGCGCGCAGCGCCGGCACCACCCTGAGCAGCGTACGCACAGGCGTCACCGAGTTTACGACCGTGGCCCTGGGCGGGCTGACCGGCAAAGACACGGCCTGGCGCGTGCTTGCCATGAGCGATTTTGACGTGCTGACCGCACCCTTTGTAGAGCGTCATGACAATCGACGGTTGGTGGAATTTGTAGCGAGCTTTCTGGCCTCGGCCCAGCGGCTGGACACTGTGACCGACTTCCCGGCCTATCTGGGCAAGCAGGTCGCGCTGATCTTTGGCAACGCGTCGGCGGTCAACGCGCAGATCCTGCTGGAAGGGTCGCGGCTGCAAAAGAGCCTGGAGCTAACCGGCAGACAGTTGGATCTCGCCAGCACCACGGTGCTGACCGGCACGCTGCAAAAAGAGCGCGAGATGCCCGCCATCGATATGATCGTCCTGGCGGACTACGGTATGGTGGACGAGGAGACCACGCTGCTGCGCGACCTGGGCTTCCGTTTGGTGGAGGTGACCCCCACGCCCATGCCCGGCGAGGAGGCCGCGCCGGCCTTGACCCCGCAGGCGGGCGCGGAATCGCTGCTGCCGGCTCCAGCTGCGTCGGTGGTCGCCGCGGGCGCGGCCATGACGGCGACGGACAGCGTTGTCGAGAGCACGGCGATCAGCGCCACGGCTACGCCTTCGCCCATTCCGACCGCAACGCCGGCGGCGACTCCCACCCCGCAGGCCACTCTCTATCTGGAGATGGTCGACGGGCTGCGCCTGGTGGCGTCGCAGACGATCCTGATCGGCCAGTTGCAGTTGGACGAGGGTCACCGGCTGGTGGCAATCTTGGGCAAGGACAACGCCGGCATCCGCGCCGGGGTCGACCGGATCTTGAGCGGTGACTACAGCGGCTGTGTCACCGGGCGCGACCTGGCGATCTGTTCCTTTGCCGAGGGCGAAGCGCCGCCCCCGCCGGCGCCTACGCCGCCGGCGGGCGAGCCGCTTCTGTTGCCGGGAACGCCCACGCCGCAGGGGGAAGGGCAGGCGACCAGCGCCATCCTGGTGGTGGACGACAATGACCTGGTGAGTCCGGATGATGCCGGAGAAGCGGATGTCTATCTGCAGGTGTTGACGCAGATGGGCCATCAGCCGATCCTGTGGTCGACGACCACCCAGGGCACGCCGCCGGTCGAGGAGTTGCGCGAGTATAGGTGGGTGATCTGGAGCAGCGGCGGCTATGAGAACGGCGGGCCGGGCGTCAACGATGTCGACGTCATGCTGGGCTATATCAACACCGGCGGGCATCTGACGGTGAGCAGCCGCCGCCCCTTCTTTGGTATGAGCCCCAATGACCCGTCGGTGATCGCCGATGTGGAGGTGGGCGACGAGGCGCCGATGCTGGTGGTCGGGCTGCCTTCAGAGGTGATTGAGCTGGCGAACGGGCTGCCGCCGGTGACGCCGCTGGAGGCTGCGGTCGGCGACACGGGGCCGAAGGTGGCGCTGCGCCGTGGGCCGGATAGCGGTGATGCGGGCGCGCCGCTGCTCTTCTTGGCGACCGACGCCGGGGATGCCAACGCCAGCGGCGCGCAACTGATGGTGCTGGGCATGTCGCTCACCTGGTTCCCCGGCGACTACGACAAACAGTTGGTGCGTAACATGGCCGAGGTCATGCTCGCGCCATAGGGCGGCGCATACGAAACGGGCCAGGAACAACGTCCTGGCCCATTTTTTATAGCAGAGCAGCAAGAGCGTTGTAGCTCTATGGTATACTAACGCTGGTAACGCTGCATTTGTGTACGCAAGATTGAGTTGGGAGGCGGACCCTACTCCGCCACGTTGACTCCCCAGGTGTAGACTAGCTCGCCGCCCAGCCAGCCGCTGAGGGCGACAAGCGCCATCCCCAGCACCAGCAGCGCAATGACCCAAACGCGCGCGCCGGGCGCGTCCAGCAGGTCGTCCGGAGCGGGGCCGCGGCGCCGGCGTTTTGCGCTCCACAACCACTGGCGATAGAGCAGCGTCCCATAGACCAGCAGGATCGTCAGCCCCGACCCGATATGCCAGTTGAGCGCCGTGCTGTAGGGCGGGCGGGGCGGCAGCCCGCTTTGCGCCAGCAGCCCCGTGAGCACCGCCGCGCCCGCACCCAGCCACCCCAAGCGCAGCGGCCACCAGGCCAATACACGCAGCTCGGCGCGGCGCACCCCGGCCAAATCGAGCAGCGCCGCGGCGCTGCCCAACAGCAGCAGCGCGATCGGAAAATGGACTACCGGCGGATGTAACGTTTCGAGGCTCATGCAGGCTATTCTAGTGCGGGTGATGCGGGCGTGCGGCGCAGCAATGCGGCTTGTTTCCGTTGGAAGGCAGCTTACCAGCACAAATCAACATCTGCTTGTAATCTTATTTTAAGGCACGGTTTAGGCTTTGCCCTTATTCTGTTATCGCTGGAGCGGGCATCGACCCAGACGATGGCCTGCCCCATGAATTTGACAGCCGCTGCTCCCTCATTATCCCAAGATACTGTCAACGCCATTTTCTAGTTTGCAGCGGAGTGGTCGCACACAGCACTCATCGCCGCGCCGGACAGATCCGGCGCAGAGTGAAAAGGAGAAGCACGTCATGGTCAAGTTCGCACCTTCGGAGATTACCCCGGAGCAGGTCTATCTCAACCGCCGCCGCTTTATGGTGGGCGCAGGCTCCTTGGCAGTCGGCGGGTTGGCCTTAGCCGCGTGTGGCGGCCCGCGCGCCGGCGCACAAAGCCAATCGGCGGCTCCCGCAGCCGTCCAAGCTGCGCCGCCGCCCGGCGATCTGCCGGAGGCGTTGGCCCATGCCGAGCCGTATGCGGGCCGCGCCGCCGACGAGTTGGACGACCCGCTCAACCAGTATGACGAGATCACGAACTACAACAACTTCTACGAGTTCAGCACTGACAAGGAAGCTGTCGCCAAGCTCTCCACCGACTTTGTGACTCGGCCCTGGACGGTGACTGTGGGCGGGATGGTCAACAACCCCAAGACCTACGACGTCGACGATCTGATCAAGAAGTTTACCCAGGAAGAGCGTATCTACCGGCTGCGCTGCGTCGAAGCCTGGTCGATGGTGATCCCATGGGTGGGGTTTCCCATGGCCGAGTTGCTCAAAGAAGTCGAACCCAAGGCCGAAGCCAAGTTCGTCAAATTCACGACCGTGGTGCGCCCGGAGCAGATGGAGGGGCAGAAGAGCCGCCTGCTCGATTGGCCCTATGTCGAGGGGTTGACCGTGGCCGAAGCCATGAACCCGCTGGCGATCTTTGCCACCGGCATGTATGGCAAGCTGTTGCTCCCGGCCAACGGCGCACCCTTGCGCATCGTCGTGCCTTGGAAATATGGCTTCAAGAGCATCAAGAGCATTGTCCAGATCGACCTGGTGGACGAGATGCCCGTCTCCACCTGGATGCAGGCCGCGCCCAACGAATACGGATTCTATGCCAATGTCAACCCGGAGGTGAACCACCCGCGCTGGTCGCAGGCGTCGGAACGGCGTATCGGCGAGTTTGGCCGCCGCGACACGCTGCTTTTTAACGGCTATGCCGAAGAGGTCGCCTATCTCTACGATGGGTTGGACCTGCGGGCGAATTTCTGATGGGCGCGCTGCGCACCTTCCTGCGCCGCCATTGGCTGTGGCTGGCGGCCAACTTGGTCGCGATCCTGCCGCTGCTCTGGCTGGCGTGGGACACTTGGCAGGGTAATCTGACCGTCAACCCCATCGACGACTTCACCGACCGCACGGGCAGCGGCGCGATCCGGCTCTTGCTGGCCTCGCTGGCGGTGACGCCGGTGCAGACTGTCACCGGCTGGCGCAAGGTCGGCGTGATCCGCAAGTCGTTGGGGCTGTGGGCCTTTGCCTATGCCATGCTGCACTTCCTAGTCTTTGTGGGGCTGGACTACGGCTTTAGCCTGCGTTTTATCTTGGAGGACGGGCTGCCCAGCAAGCCTTATATTGTGGTGGGCTTTGCGACGCTGTTGATCCTGCTGCCGCTGGCGGCCACGTCGACACGCGGCGCGATGAAACGGCTGGGCCGCAACTGGAAGCGGCTGCACCGCTGGGTCTATGCCGCGGGCATCTTGGCCGTGGTGCATTACATCTGGGTCGCCAAGCTGGCGGCGGGCGAGCCGACGCTCTACGCCGTGATCTTGGGCGTGCTGCTGGCGGCGCGGCTGCCGTGGGTACGCAGCCGCCTAAGCAGTCTGCGGCGCAAGCCGGCCCCTGCCGCGCAAGGGCGGCCTCGGCGTAAGCCCAAAATGCTGCCGGAAGCGGAGTGAGAGGGTTGACTGCCAAGGGCGCAAAGAGCGCAAAGACCAGAGAAACAAGCGTGTAGAGGGGCCGGGAATGGAGCGCTCCATTCCCGGCCCTTTTTGTTGCCCAGGGATAAAGGCTGGCGCAAGTGGCGGTCGTATGGGCGCTAGGTCCTATTGCCTGATGGCAAAGCGCACATCTGCGCGCCTCCACAGGCGCAGCGTACCGTATCCTGGCGTGGGGGATGTCGCCTAGCCAAGTGGCTAGGTGGGCGGCGGGCAGAAGTGCTCGTCGCTCAGGCTTGATCTGGCGCTGCCACGCGCCGCACACCTCGGCTAGACTTCAGGCAGTGAATCCAATATGCTGCCGGTTGGGTGTAGGTCGGCAGCCTATCGCCTGGAGTTGCGTTGTGCGTAAGCTCTATCTGATCTCTCTAGCCATGGCCTTTCTCCTTGCCGGCACAACCTTGGCAGGGTGCGGGACATCTGCGCCGAAACATGCCGGCGGCGTAGACCACGCCGTGGCGATGACCGACGCCGGCGCGATGCCGATGAGCGTGCAGCGTGCCCCGCGCACCGTGCAGGAAGCCTATCGCTTTGCCGCGGCCAATCCTGAGGCGCTGGAGCAGATCCCCTGCTACTGCGGCTGCGGCGGCATGGGGCATATCTCCAACTATAGCTGCTTCTGGCAGACCGGCGGGCGTGTGGACGAACACGCCCTGGGCTGCGGCATCTGCGTGGATATCGCGCAGGATGTACGGCGTGGACTCGAAAAAGGAGTGCCGCTGGAGCGCATCCGTGCTCAAGTTGACGCCGACTACAGCCGCTTCGGCCCCCCGACCGATACCCCGCCGGTGGCTGCGACCACCCCATAGGCACGCGCCAAGTTGCCCCTGTTTCCTTCTGGTGGCTCTGATGGAGTGACTCACATGCAGGCTCAACCTCTGATAGGGGACGCGGACCCGCCTCACAGCCGCTTCTGGCGCACCGTAGCCACGATTCTGGCCTTGTTCTTTACCGCCGTCGCCGCCCGCCAGTTGAGGTTGGATTGGCAGCGCATCCTCGACTTGCACCCCCTCGCGCTGACAGTGCGCGCCAACCTGCCTGAGAAGGGCGGTTGGCAGAGCGGCCCGCTGCAGGTGGAGAGCGGCCGCACAGTCCGTCTGACGGTGGCTTCGGTGGCCGGGACGCACAGCTTTGCGCTGGCCCATACGCAGGTCAAGAGCAGCCGCCCACTCGGCCCGGGCGAGGCCGAGACGGTCGAGTTCGTCGCGCCCGCGCCGGGCCGCTATCTTCTCTACTGCACGACCTGGTGCAGCCCGGATCACTGGCGCATGCGCGCTGTGATCGAGGTGGTTGATCCAGAGGAGCCAGACGCCCCGCTAGCCTATCCGCAGACGCCGCCGCGCTACCGGATCGCGCGGGAGGAACTGCCGTTGGATGTCGCCCACCAAGCAGATACCCATACCGCGACCGCAGGACCCAACGAACGCCCCAATGCGGCGACCGGCGCGGCGTTGTGGGCGCAGTTCGCCCCCGCCCGCACGCCGAAGATGCTGCTCGGCGATCTGGGGTGGCCGGTCGTCACGCCGCAGGAAGTCTACGCCGCTTTGGGCCAAGGCACAGTGGCGGGACTGGAAGCTGCCGCAGGCTTGAGCGACGCCGCGCGCTGGTCGCTCGTCGCCTATCTGTGGCAGCAGAGCGCCACCCCGCAGAGCTTGGCGCGCGGCGCAGCGCTCTTCCAAGAGAATTGCGCGGATTGTCATGGCGCAACGGGCCGGGGAGATGGCTTGGCTGCGCCCTTCTCGCCCGCGGCAGAACCCGACTTCGCCGGGTTGACGCACACCCCCACGCGTTCACCTGCCGTCTACTATGCCAAGATCGCGCGCGGCGGCATGGGAACCGGCATGCCTAACTGGGGTACGATCCTGGACGAAAACGACCTGTGGGCGCTGACCGATTACCTGACTTCGTTGATGTTCGACTACACGCCAAAGGAGTAGACCTGTGTTCCGTTTGCCGATATTACGGCTGTGTGCGCGGCCGCTGCTGCCCCTGCTGCTGGCTGGGTTGATCGCGGCCTGTGGGGGCGCGCCCGCCGTCGCAGTCTCCCCAGATGCGATTGACTTTGGCGCGATCGCGGCGGATGCCCCGGTGACGGCCACTGTGCAGGTGTACAACCAGGGAACCGCGGCCTTGCGAATCGACGGCGTGCGCACCTCGTGCGGCTGTACGACCGCTACGCTTTCTGCCAAGACGGTGGCGGTGGGCGGGGCAGTCGATCTGCAGGTCACTTTTGATCCCCAGGCGCATCCCGGCTTATATGGGCCGCTGCTGCGCATCGTCTACCTGACGAGTAATGACCCGGCGCAGCCGGAACTTGAGATCCCCGTTTCTGTTGAGATTCTCGCCCCAGAGGAGGCGCATTCATGAGAACACTTTCATCTGGCCACGCGCGCCGCGCCGGCCGCGCCAATGACGCCAACATCGACCGTCTGTTTCTTTTGGTCCTAATCGGCGCGACGGCGGTGATTTTGGCCACGCTGGCTGTGGTTAACTGGGCCAGCCGCTCGGCTGCACCGGTGGCTTCTGCCCAGTTCGACAATCTGCTGCCGCTGGCGCAGCCGGTCAACCCCATCGCCGGTTTTCACAACATGGAGCGTATGCCCAACCTGAGCGCGCCGGCGCGCCCCGCGGCGGCTGGGACCCCGCAGTCCAATGTCGACCTGCCCTTGGCGACCTGGGATTGGGGCACGATCCCGGCTAGGCCGGCGGTGATGCAGACCTTCCCCATCCAGAATACCGGCGACCAGCCGCTGCTCATCACCAACGTGGTCACCAGCTGCGGCTGCACCACGGCGCAGTTGAGCAGCAGCGTGGTCCCGGCGGGGCAGCGTGCCGACCTGGTCGTCACCTTCGACCCCGACTTCCATGCGACTTCCGGCCCGGTCACCCGGCTCGTTTGGCTGGAGACCAACGACCCCGACCAGCCGGTGGTGGAACTGCGTATGGATGCCAATGTGATCCCCTGAGGACCATAAAGGCATGGATCAATCTGGTATTGCGCGTGACCGCACTGTGTAACGATAAGGATTCCGCTGGACGAGGGCAGCACTGAATTGTATGATACCCTCTCAGATTGGCCCTTGGCTTCGTTTTCTGGTGGAAAATCAGATGCAGGAACGACCCTCTGATCCAACCCGGCCCATTCGTGTGCTTTTGGCCGACGACCATGTCGTCGTGCGCAAGGGGATCCGCGACTTTTTGGAGGCCGACCCGGCCCTGGAGGTCATCGCCGAGGCGGGTGATGGCGTGGCGGCGTGGCGGCTGATCGCGCAGGCCGCGCCTGATGTGGCGGTGCTCGACATTCGCATGCCTGAGTTGAGCGGCATCGAACTGACCAAACGCATCAAGGCGCACTATCCACAGGTGCGGGTGTTGATCCTTTCGGCCTATGACGACGAGCCATACATCCTGGCCTTGCTGCGCGCAGGGGCCGACGGCTATATGCTCAAGACGGCGCAAGGCGATGACTTGGTGCGTGCCGTCAAACAGGTGAATGCAGGCAAGAGCGTACTCGACCCGGAGATCGCGGCCAAGGTGGTGGCGACGCTGACGCAACCGCAGCCGGTCGAACCGCTCAGCGAACGCGAGTTGGAGATCTTGCGCGGGGTGGCCAAAGGCCGCACCAACCGCGAGATCGCGCGCGATCTCGCCATCAGCGACCGCACCGTGCAGGGTCATCTGGCCAATGTCTTTGGCAAGCTGCATGTGGCCTCGCGCACGGAGATGGTGACGGTCGCGCTGCAGCGCGGGCTGATTACCCTCGACGATACGGCGCAGTGAAACTCACTTCGGCCCCTCGATTTGGGTTGCGCAGCCTGCGCGTGCAGTTGTTGCTGTGGATCGCGCTGCCCGCCACGATCGGGCTGCTGGCGCTGGCCCTGGTTGAGTTGATCGGCCATGAGCGCGCCATGCACGACCTGGTGGTCACGCGGGCGCAGGACCAGGCGCAGGCGGTCGCGGCGCTGCTCGACGCCCAGATCGTGCGGCTGCAAGAGGGGCTAACCGACCTGGCCCATGGGTTGGACACTGAAAACGCACTGCCCACCTCCCCCCACTTCACAGGCGGGCTGGCGCTGTATGACGCGCAGGGCCAACTCGTGCCGCCAGGTGCGGTCTGGGCGGCTGACCCGGCGGTTGTCGAGCTGCTTCGGCGTGTGCGCGCCGGCCCAGTCGGCGGCACGCCGACCGCGCTGGTGTTTGAGAACGGTTCGGCCTTGATTCTGCTCGCCGTCGTGGGCCATGCGGGTCAGATACTGGTGGGCGCAGCGCCGGTGGATGCGCTTGTGCAGGCGAGCATGGCGCGCGTTGCCCCGCTGGACTCGCCCGGCCAACTGATGATCCTGGCCGGCCCCGACGTGATCGCCCAGGTGGGGCGGATGGAGGACGTCGCCGGGCAGGCTGTGCGCGGGGAGGCGGCGGTGATGACCACCGGCTGGCATGTGGTTTTGGTCCAGCCGTGGGCGATGATGCGCGCGCCGCTCTTGCGCATCGGCAGCACGGTGGGCGCGGTTGTGTTGATCGCCGTCGCCATTTCGGGGCTGGCGGCGTTCTTTGGGCTGCGCTATGTCGTGCAGCCGCTGCGCCGTCTCAACGCCGCCGCGGTCAAGGCCGGCTGGGGCGATATGGCTTCGCTCCAACAACCCGTCAAAGGGGTGGCCGAAATCGAAGAACTGCGGCTGGCGCTGGTGCGCATGACCGAACAGGTGCGCCGCTATCAACAACAGCTGCACAGCTATATCGACGCCATGACGCTCGGCCAGGAGGAAGAGCGCAAACGGCTGGCGCGCGAACTGCATGACGAGACGGTGCAGACGCTGATCGCGCTCAACCAGCAGATCGAGTTGGCCGAGCGTGAGTTGGGCCATTCCCCGCCGCTGGCAGCGCAGCGTCTGCAGACGCTGCGCCCGCTGGTGACTGATAGTGTGGCGGGGCTGCGCCGCCAGATCCAGGCGCTGCGTCCGCTTTATCTGGAGGACCTGGGCTTTGTGGCGGCGCTGGAGATGTTGGTGCGCCAGAACACGCAGCAGGCCGGGGTCATCGGCGATTTTGAGGTGGCGGGCGAGCCGCCGCCCGGGGTCTCGCCCGCTTTGGAGATCACGGCGTTTCGCATCGTGCAGGAAGCGCTGCACAACACGGTGGCCCATGCGCAGCCCTCCTGGGTGCATGTGGAGGTGGGCTTCGAACAGGCGGGCATGAGCCTACGCATCGAAGATGATGGGGTGGGTTTTGATGTGCCGACCCACCCCTTTTTGCTGGCGCAGCAGGGACACTTTGGCTTGTTGGGCATGCACGAACGCACGCAGGCGCACGGCGGCCGGCTGCAGGTGCAGAGCGACGTGGGCAAGGGCACAACCGTCGACGTCTGGCTGCCCTATCAAGCCGCGCTATAGCCGGTCAGCGCGCACCCGTTACCAGCACACCCTACAGCATACTTTACAGCACGCCGAGGCCTTGCAGGTCGGCGCGTAGTTGGTCGATCTGCGCCGGCGCCAGTTCGCGCATGGGCGCACGCACGCGCCCCGCAGGCACGCCGCGCAAGGTTAGCGCCGCCTTGAAATAGGCGAGATGCACGCCATCGCGCAGGGCGCGGCGGGCACGGTTGACCGCGGTCTGCGCGGCGCGCGCCGCCTCGAGGTCGCCGGCGCGGAAAGTATCGTAGACGCGGCGGAACAATTCGGGCGTCGCGTTGGAGTTGCCCGAAACTTGCCCCACACTGCCCAAAGCCAGCGCAGCCAGCATCAGCCCGTCGACGCCACAGAGCGGTACGCCGCCGGGGCCGATGGCGTCGATATATTCCTGAAAGCGGATAAGGTCGCCGTTGGACGATTTGAACCCGGCAATGTTGGGCGCGGCGGCGCGCAGCCGCGCCAGCAGCGCCGGGCTGATATCATTCTTGGCGTTGCCGGGGAAGGCATAGACAAAGACGGGAAAGTCGGGCACGGCCTGCGCCACGGCCAAGTAGTGGGCAAAGACGCTTTCTTCGTCATAGGTAAAGAAATAGGGGGTGATGACCGACGCCGCGCTCGCGCCGATGGCCTGGGCGTGGCGCGTGAGCGCGACCGTCTCGGCGGTGGTGATGGCCCCCGTGTGTACGATCACCGGCACACGGCCCGCCGCCTGGTCCACGACCGCCGCGGCCAAGGCCTCGCGTTCGGCTTGGGTCAACAGCGCGCCTTCGCCGGTGGAGCCGGCAGGGAAGAGCACCTGTACCCCGTGGGCGATCAGAAAATCCACCACCTGGCGCGCCGCCGCGAGGTCGAGCGCGCCGTCGGCAGCAAACGGCGTGACCATAGGGCAGACAAGGCCCCGAATATCGGACAAAGGATGCTGGGACATAGAGCAGCTTTCCGCACGCTGTGGACGAAGCCGCGCTAGGGCCGCCAGAGCGTGGCGGCGATATAGCGTTCTTCGTCGGGGTGGTCGTTGAAATAGTAGGCCGTGACGACGGTCCCATCGGGCCGCTGGACGGCGCGCGGGTAGCCCAGGTCATGGTTGCCCGCGCCCTGGCGCAGCGTGGTCGGGTCGGACCAGGTTGCGCCGTCATCTTCGCTGAGGCGCGCGCATATGGCAAAGGGCGCGTCGCGAAAACCGTAGATCAGACAGAGCCTCCCATCGTGCAGGCGCAGCAGCGCGGGCGGGTTGCCCCCGCGCCCGGCGTCGGCGACGGGTGTGCTGAGCGGCAGCCAGCTTGCGCCGTTGTCGTCCGAGGCGTGCAGGTCGATCCAGCAGCGCCGCGATTCGGTGGTGCGGCTCTCGCTGCAGCGCAGCGCCGTGAGAATGCGCCCGGAGGGAAGGCGCAGGCTGGAGGGCATGATGTTGTAGCCGGGCGGCTCCGGGGTGATCCAGGAGACGAAGTGGAAGGATTGGCCGCCGTCGGTCGTGCGCGCGCAAAAGACGCGGCCCTCGTCGCCGTTGGGTTTGACCGCGGTGAGGAAGAGGGTAAGGCCTGCAGGGCCGTCGACGAGATAATCGGTGCGGGCGGAGATGCCCGGCTGGCCGAACATGGGCAGCGTATAGGGGCCGGCCCAGGAGCGGGCGCGGTCGGTGGAGAGATAGAACCAGGAGCGTGACCCGGCGCGCAGGCCGGTGCGCGCACACATCATGGCGAAGTCGGGATGGGTGAAGTCCACGTCGCCAGGGCAGGGCTGGGGTCCTTGCGGCCCATCCAGGTCGTTGAGGATCCACAGGTGGGGATTCATGTGTTCGTCGGCGGAAAGCCCCTTGCCGCCCGGCGTCCGGCCGGGGAAGGGCGCGACGCTCCAGCTTTGGCCCCCGTCGAGGCTGCGCGCCTGCATGGTGACAAAAGGCTGGTCTTTGTCGCGCGCGTGAAACTGCACATCGGGCTTGACATGGCCCAAGATGAAGCCGAGCGCGATCTCGCCGCCCCAGTTCCACATGCCATAGTTGGCGGGCCAGCCGGCGTACATGCCGGGTTCACGGTAGATGGTTGTGTGTTGCACAGTGGTTTGCACATCTTGCATGGCAGACAGGTCCTCAATGATGTGGAAGGGTGTTCTACCCGGACGCTCGCAGCGTCCGGCAGGTATGACAGGCGGCTAGACGGCCATGAATTCGGCCAGTTGGACCGGCCGGCCTGTTTCTGCCGAGCGTTGGCAGGCCAGCGTGACGGCGAGCGTGCGCGTGGCGTCGGCAAAGTCAGAGAGGATGCCCTCCTGGTCGCCGCGGCGCGCCGCCGCGATAAAGGCGCGGTTCATAGGCAGGTCGTCATCCTCGGTAGGCAGTACCTCCTCCTCCCCCTCCTGGGTGCGGAAAGTGGCCTTGGACTGGTTGACGCTGACCGTCATCCCCTTGGCCACCACATGCACCAGATGTGGCGGGAAGACCGGCGCGCCTTCGGGCGCGGCGCATGAATTGCCGATGATGCCGGGGATGCCGCCGGCAAACCGCACTGTGGCCGCGTTCATATCAAAGATGTCGAGGTGAGGCGTCTCCTTTAAGAAGAAGGTCCCGCCCACAGCATAGGCGCTCTCGATTTCGCCCACAAGCAGGCGCATCAGATCCACGGCATGCGTGTGCTGCTCCACCAGCATGCCGCCCGACTGCGCCTGGACGCGCCACCAGGGCTGTCCCGGCAGCCCGCTGAGGCGGATGGCGATCGCCATGCCGATGGGCAGGCCCGCCAGCCGCGTCTTGGCCGCTTGGACGGGCGCGCCGTAGCGCTTCTGATAGCCGGCAGCGTTGACGATGCCGGATTCGGCCACATGGGCGGCGATCTCGTTGGCGACGCCCATTTCCACGGCCACCGGCTTCTCAAACATGACCGGCAAGCCCATGTCGATGATCTGGTGGTCAAGTTTGCCATGGGCATAGGGGGGCAGGCAGAGGTAGAGCACGTTGCAGCCGGTCGCGTCCATCATGGCCTGCACGTTGTCAAAGACTTTGGGCTGAATGGGGTCGGAGCCGGGCGCGCGGCGCTCGTTGGCGCGGGCGACGGCAGCCGCGGCGCGCGCCGGGTCAAGTTCGGTAATCCCGGCGACGGCGATATTTTCCAGATGGGTCAGGGCGGCCATATGGGAGACGGAGCGATTGCCCGCGGCCACAAACCCGGCGCGGATTGGGGTTGCGTTGCTCATGCGCTGTGCGCCTTCGTGTTCTGTGCGTTGTGGATCTGTTGGTCGATCAAAGCCTTGAGGCTTTCAAAGGTGCGGCGGGTGTTGTCGGCGCGGTCGCTGCCCGCGGGCCGCCAGTGGGTCTCAATGGTATAGGTGTTTACCGGCTCGTTCGCCAGGAGACGCAACTGCGTCGCCCAATCGGCGCCCCCTTCGCCGATGCGCGCCCAGGCCGTCAACCCGGTGGTCGGTTCTTGCACGGCCGCATCCTTGCAGTGTACGTCGACAATCGCCCCGCGCACTTGCTCGAACCCTTGCGCTGGGTCTTCGCCGGCCACAAAGGCGTTGGCGGGGTCCCAGATGATCTTGAGGTTCGGGCGGTCGGCGGCGTCGAGCACGCGGCGCATGTTGCCGCCGGTGTTGGCATAGAGCGAACGCGCATTTTCCAGCGCCAAAGTCAAGCCTTCGGGCAGGAGACGGTCACACGCGATCCGGATGCCTTGGGCGATCTTGGCGAGGGTGGCTTCATCCATGCCGCCTCCGTCGGCGGAACGGGGGGAGGGGTTGGTTCCGCCCACGTCGCGCGTAAAGCCAAAGGTGCGGATGTTGGGCGCGCCAAAGTGATGGGCCATGTGGATGAAGCGCGTCAGCCGATCCATGTGTTCATGGAAGCGCGGGTGATCTGTCATGCTCGCCAAGTCTACATCGCTTAACGAGAAAGGCCGGAAGAACATGCCGCAGATCAGATGGGTCCGCAGCCCGTGGTCGTCGAGGATCGCCTTGGCTTCGCGCAGCTCCGCATCGTTTAGCTCATGGGTGGGCTTGTTCCAGACTTCGTGCAGCTCTACATAACGCATGCCAAGGTCTGCGGCCACGCGGCAGGCGCGCGCAAAGTCTTGGTCGATCTCGTCGGTGATGACGCCAAATTCATAGGTGGGCTGAGTCATGGGTTTGTCCCTGGAGTGGTTGTGAAGGGATGGTTGTAAAGGGCCGGTTGATCGTAGCGCCGATGCCGGATCAGGGCGCAGGCGCAAACAGCGCCGCCGCCGTGCCGG
The DNA here is from genome assembly GCA_020845455.1 of Caldilineaceae bacterium. Classification (GTDB taxonomy): domain Bacteria; phylum Chloroflexota; class Anaerolineae; order Caldilineales; family Caldilineaceae; genus QEUY01. The sequence goes on along the minus strand of JADLFO010000224.1, from coordinate 8,801 downwards.
CGCAAATCTGCTCTTTTTCCGCTGCGGACAGCAGTGGATTGGCCTGGACTTCGGCGGCAGGGCCGCCGATCGGCCCCATGTCAAAGGGGTAGTCGCTGCCCAACAGCACCCGGTCCGCGCCGACTTGGTCGACGAGATAGCGCAGGGCGCGGTGGTTGAAGGACATACAGTCGAAGTGGACTTGGCGCAGATAGTGGCTGGGTGGATGGGGGATGGCCGCGGTGCATTCCACTTGGCGCACCCTATAGCCGTGGTCCATGCGCCCGACAATATAGGGGAAAACGCCCCCGGCGTGGGCAAAGACGACCTTCAATGTGGGCAGCCGTTCCAAGATGCCGCCGTAGATCATCGACGCGATCGCCAGCCCCGTCTCCGCGACCATGCCCAGCAGGTTGTGCAGGTAGTAATCCTGCATGCGCTCTTCCCCCGCCGGAATATAGGGGTGGATAAAGAGGGGGACGCCCAAACCGGCCACGGTCTCGAAAAAGGGGAAATAGTCCGGGTGGTTAAGGTTCTTGCCGCCGACGTTCGATCCGATCATGAACCCGTGCAGCCTGAGTTCACGCACGGCGCGGCGCGCCTCCTGGATCGAAGCGTCGATGTCCTGCAGGGGCACGGTCGCCAGCCCCAAGAAGCGGTCGGGGTGGGCGGCCACGCGTTCGGCGATGCTGTCGTTGAGCTTGGGCGCAAGGGCACGCGCGGCCTCCGGCTCCGCCCAATAGGAGAGGGTGGGCGGCGCGGAGGAGATGGCCGCCAAGTCGATGCCGGTCCGATCCATGTCGGCGATCATCTGTGCGGCAGCATAAAAGTCCGGCGTCAAGGGGTGGTCAAAGTTGCCGGCGCAGACTAGGTGCTCGCGCCCGTCGTCGCGGCGTTCGATTCGGGCGCGCAGCGAGTTGGGCCGCCGCGCCGCGTCGAGAAAGGCTTGTGGGAAAAAATGGCAGTGAATATCAAGCGTCGCCATGGTTCAGCCCCGTTCGGTTAGCGTGTGCAGAAAGGCCAGGCTCTCACGCGCAAGCGTGGCCGGGTCGGGCGCCAGCGGTCGCCAGATACAGGTCGCGCCTGCCAGCTCCGGCAAAAAGGCGTTGAACGACTCGACCGTGACCCACCCCGTATAGCCGCTTTGCTGCAGCGCCGCCCAGACCGCGGGCCAGGGCACTTGGCCCGACCCGACGATGCCGCGGTCGTTTTCGCTGGCATGGAAGTGGCGCAGATGGCGCGCCCCCTCTACCAGCGCGGCGGGGGTGGACTTCTCTTCGATGTGCATGTGAAAGGTGTCGAGCAGCAGCCCTACGGCGGGGTGGCTGACCTCATCCATCAGCCGCGCGCCCTGCGCCACGGTGTTGATAAAAAAGGTCTCGAAGCGGTTGAGCGGTTCCAGCGCCAGGGTGACGCCCGCATCGGCGGCGACCTTGCCCGCGGCGCGCAGCGTCTCGACGGCAGTAGTCCATTCCTGCGCCGTATAGCCGCGGCCGCGCAGGTCGCCCACCGGCAGCGCCAGCGGGCCGCAGATGATCCCCGCGCCCAAGGCGGCGGCGCAGCCGATGACCCCGCGCAGAAATGCCAACCCCGCCGGGGCCGTCGCGGCGTCGATCAGCCCGCACCCGGTGGGCAGCGCGGTCGAGACGGTGCAGGCCAGGCCGGAGTCACGCAGCGCCGCCGCGGTCTCTGCGGTAGGAAAGCGCTCTGGGGCGAAGAGGGGGATCTCGACGGCGGCATAGCCCATCTCGGCCAGCACAGGCAGCAGCGCCCGCTCCTTCGGCCCGATTTGGCTGCTCCAGACCAGCAGGTTGATGCCAAAACCACGCATGGAGACTGTCAGCCTTTCATGCCTGTGAGGACGATGCCTTCGGTAAGGGCGCGCTGGGCGAGGAAGTAGATAATCAGGACGGGCAGCACCATGAAAGTCGCAAGCACCATGACATAGTGCGTCCAGTCGAGACCCCCCTCAAGATATTGCAGCGCGTTCAGCCCCAACGCCATGGTATACATCTGGCGTTTTTGCAGATAGATCAACGGGGCAAGAAAGTCGTTCCAATTGTGCAGCAGGGCCAGCACTGTGACCACGGTCAGCGCAGGCCGGGCCAAGGGCAGGATGATGGTGGCGAAGATGCGCGGACGGCTGGCCCCGTCGATGCGCGCCGCGTCCTCTAGCTCCATGGGGATGGTGCGGAAGAACTGGCGCAGCAAAAAGATCGTGATCGGCCCCCCAAACCAGGCGGGGACGATCAGCGGCAGGAATGTGCCCACCCAGCCCAGTTTGGTGAACATGACATAGACCGGGATCATGGTGGCCGCAAAAGGGAGCATGATGGTCGAGAGGATCAGCGCAAAGACGGCATCGCGCCCCTTGAAGCGCAGACGGGCAAAGCTGTAGGCTGCCAGCGACGAACTGATCACCACGCCCAGGCTGGCCAGAACCGTGATCAGCAGCGTATTGGCTGCATAGGCCATGACTGGCACGGACTCGAAGACTTGGACATAGTTTTCCCAGCGCGGCGGGTTGGGGATCCACTTCGGGGGGAAGACATAGATTTCATAGGGCGCTTTGAGTGACGACGACACCAGCCAGAAGAAGGGCATCAGCATGACCAGCCCGCCCGCTGCCAGGACAAGATGGGCCGCCACCCTCCCCCACAGACGCGTGCGGCGGGCGCGCGCCGAGCTCGTCATGATGCGCTGTGTGTTGGCTTGCACCGCCATGGTTAATTCCCCTCGGTTTCGTAATAGACCCAGTGGCGCTGGCTGTAGAAGAGCAGCCAGGTCAGCAGCATGATCACCAGGAACAGCACCCAGGCCATGGCCGAGGCGTAGCCGTTGCGGAAATAGCCAAAGGCATTGCGGAACATATAGAGCACATAGAAGAGCGCGGCGTTGTCTGGCCCGGCGGATGAGGCCGAGGGCGTGGTGACAAAGAGCACATAGGCGATGCCGAAGACCTGGAAGCTGCCGATGATAAAGACGATCAACTGGTAAAAGATGATCGACGAAGTCAACGGCAGCGTAATGTGGCGGAATTTGGCAAACGCCCCTGCGCCGTCGACCTCCGCCGCCTCATAGTAGGAGGGCGGCAGCCCGGTGATCGCCGCCAGAAAGATCAGCACGGTGTTCCCCAGCCCCCACAGGCTGATAAAAACCAGCGACGGGACGATCCAGTCGGGGTCGGTCAGCCAGCGCGGCGCGGGCAACCCCAGGGCTTTGAGCGGATAGTTGATCGGCCCGAATTCAGGGTTTAGGCCCCAGCGCCAAATGGCGGCGCTGGCGACGACGGGCACGATCGAGGGCAGATACCAGAGCGTGCGATAGATCGACATGCCGCGCACACTGCGCGCCATCAGAAGGGCAATGCCATACGCGACGATCAGCGCGCTTGGCACATAGAGCGCCACATAGCGCAGCGTCACCTGCACCGACTTGGCCCACAAGGGATCCTCCATCAGCCGCGTGTAATTACTCAGGCCAATCCACTTGGGGGGAGAGATGATATCATAGCTGGTGAAGCTGAGCGCCAGGCTGGCGATTACCGGGCCAAGGTGAAAAAGTAAGACGCCCAGCACGGCCGGGACGATAAAAAGCCAGCCGAAGAAGGTTTCTTCAAAACTCAGACTGCGCCAAAACGGACGTTTTTGGCCGCTGTTGGCAGGCGTGGCGCGAGCAGCATCCAGTTGCATAGGCTTTGTTCCCGATCAGACCTCGATGGCGACGAGGCTATAGAGTCGCTAGGCAAGCCATCCCAGAGATGCTAGGTCTCTGGGATGGCCTATGCGCGCTTAGGAGATTTCTCCTGTCTCGAGAATGCGTTCGGAACCGGCGCGCACTTCGGCGGCGACGTCTTCCCAGCGCACCTCGCCCAGCCACAGTTGGTCGAGATACGGCCCCCAATAGTCGATAAAGGTCTGATAGCGCCCGCCGTAGTAGGAGCCGATCGTGTCGCCGGGCCAGCGGAAGGTCTCCTTGTTCTCAAAGGCGTCGTAGAAGACCTGGCGATACTCCTTGGCCGGCGGCGCTTCGTTGTTCAAGAACACTTCGCGCAGGTCCTTGCGGATCGGCTGCTGCATCCCCAGGTCGACCAAAATTTTCTGCCCGTCGTGGCTGCAGCAGGCAAAGAAGATAAAGTCATAGGCTTCCTGCGGGTGCTTGGTGTCTCTGTAGACACAGAGCGGCGAGTAGTGACCATAGGAAGCCTTGGTGGTGTTATAGGGGACCTGGAAAGTGCCCCACTTTACCTCGGCCTGGTTGATGCGGCCCACCATCCATACGCCCACATGCTGTATGGCAACCGTGCCTGCCTGAATGCTGATCTCCCCTGCTTGTTGATAGGCCGGGCTGGGCGAGACAAATTCCTTCAACCCCAGATCGGCCAGCCAGTTCATGGCTTCGATAAAGGCTTCGGAATCCATGGGCATGGTGCGGTCGGCGGCAATGATCTCGGCGTCGTTGGCCCAGTAGTAGGTGGGGCGGCCATGCCCCGTGTCGGCGGAAAAACCATATTGCTTGACGCGCGCGGGGTCAAAGCCGCTGTCGTTGGGGGTGTTGCCGTCCAGGTCGAAGGTCAACTGTTTGGCCAGCTCGACTATTTCGCTCCAGGTCATCCAGGTCTGGGGGTCGGGATAGTCAATGCCGGCGGCGTCGAAGTGAGCCATGTTGAAGGCGATCGCCATGGCGCCGCTGTCCCAGGGCAGACCCCAGCGGTCGCCGTCGTAGGTCTGGGCGATCCAGACATTTTCCACATAGTCATCTTCGTTGAAGTTGGGGTCGGCTTCGAGGAACGGCTCCAGATTCATGGTGATGCCGCGCCCCGTCAACGGCCCGGTGGTTCGATTGGCGTCGAACCAGATATCGGGCGCAGTGCCGGCAGAGACGGCCAAGAGCAGCGCTTCCTGATGGTTGGCCCCGGCGACCGCGTTGATCTCGAAGTTGATCTCCGGGTGGCTCTGGCGATAGAGATCCATCTGCTTGTTCATCACGTCTTCGATAAACTGGCCGCCGCGGTTGAGGAACGTGAGCGTGACCGCGGCATCGCTTGGGGCGGCTTCACCGCCCGCACCGGGCGCGGCCGGCGCGGCGGCAACACAGCCCGCCAGCAGGGCAAGGGTCGAGACGCCGGCTGTGCCGCGCAAAAAAGCGCGCCGGCTCATGGGATGCGATCGCATACTGGATTCCTCCTGTAGTCTTCCAATTGGACTGTAAACCTGTGTTAGACGGCTGTAACGGCTGTGGTCCAGTGCGCTGCGCGCGCTTGGATCGCAGCCGGGACTACCTAAAATGCGTAGGCTTGGGAGCAGCGTTGCCGCGGCCGGTGGTATGGGGCACGCCGCGCCGCTCTTCAATCCAGATTGAGACGAAAAGACTTCAGGACCGATTCAGCGAAAGGCGCTGCCGCGCGATGTCGTCTACGCTTAGCTCGTATCTGGGGAGCCGATACGCGCTAGGATTTACTCTGTACGGTGACCGGATGGCCGTTCCTTGCCAACAGCACACCCCTGGCGGATGCCCGCGACGGGATGTATCCCATATACCGGGAGATTTCCTGGGCTGTGTGGACGACGCGTGCCGATAGATCGGCGAGCTGCGCGCCGAGAATCGCCGGGTTGGTCCCCGATAGGCTGCAGGCCGCGATCGCCTGACCGCGACGGTCAAAGATCGGTGCGGCGACGCAGTAGTAGTTTGGCTCATGCTCGCCTTGATCCGTAGCATAGCCTTGCTGGGCAATGCGTGTAAGCTCGCCGTGGAGCGTCTCAGACGTGGTCAGCGTTGACGCCGTATACCGGGGGAGGCCCACCTCGGCGATGATGGTGTCGACGCTTTCCGGCGGGAGCGTGCTCAGGATGGCCTTGCCGACCGCAGTGCAGTGGAGCAGGGCATGGTCGCCCACGGCGGAGCGCGCGCGCAGCCGGTCGGACGATTCGATGGCATAAATATAGAGCACGCGCACCCGGTCGAAAGCAGCCAGATAGATTGATTCTTTGACGTTTTCGGCCAGCCGGCGCAGCAGCGGGGCGGCTAGGTCGCGCAACTCCACGTTGATACGCACCGCTTGGGTCAACGCGATGATGTCCGGCCCAAGCGCGTAAATGCCGTCATCCAATTTTTCCACCAAGCCATCTTGGGCCAGGGTGTTGAGCAGATTATGCGCGGTGCTCTTGCCCAAGCTCAAGCGGCGGCTGATCTCGGTCAGCGCCAGCCGCGGCTCTTCGGGGCTGAACAAACGGAGGATACCGACCGCTTTGTGTACAGAACGGATCCGGGTCATAGATGTGGCAGGAATTTGGAATGACATTCAACATCGTTGAATGGAGGTGAACAAAAAATAGCAGGGAGTAGGGTATTTGTCAAGCCCCTTTTTGTTCAGCCCTTGTGCGGGAGAGGCGAGACTGCGCCGCCCCGTTGACAAGCAGCGGCGGCTAGGGTATAGTGGTTCTACCGTAGTACCAGTTTGCCAAGCGTGCCGTCCCCACCCTCCAGATGCGCCGTTTCTCGCCCCCTTTGGGCGGCGCTCTCCCATCAGAAGCGCACATTTTTACCGTCCGTCATCACGCACCATCACACGTCACTACACCAGATATCACTAGGAAGGGTTCGCTGCATGAAGACCTATCGGGCCGCGGTCATCGGCTGTAGCCGTATGGGCGGGTTCATCGACAACGAGGTCGTCGGCGCACGCAAACATGTGCCCCCCTATTCCCACGGCGCAGGCTTCTTCGCCTGTGACCGCACCGACCTCGTCGCCTGCGCCGACCCGCGCACCGACGTGATGGCGATGTTTGGCGAACGCTACGATATCCCCAAGGCACGCCAGTATACCAACTATCGCGAGATGATCGCGCGCGAAAACCTGGATATCGTCAGCGTGGCGACGCAGCCCGAACCGCGCGCCGAGATCATCATCCACGCCGCCGACCACGGCATCAAAGCCGTCTATGCCGAAAAGGCGTTGTGCGCCTCGCTGCCCGAAGGCCGCGCCATTGTCGACGCATTGCAGCGCAACGGCACGATCCTCAACCTGGGGACCAACCGCCGCTGGTCAGTGCTCTATGACCGCATGAAGGCCGAACTGGACGGCGGCGACCTCGGCCCGCTCAAACAACTGGTCATCTATATGACCGGCACCCTCTTTAACACCGGCAGCCACATCTTCGACCTGCTTATGCGGCTCAACGACGATGCGCCGGTGACGTGGGTGCAGGGGACGCTGCCCAAGGGCGGCGATAGCTTGGACGGCGACCTGCTGCTCGAAGACCCGCTGGGCGAAGGCACGATCCACTTTGCCAACGGCGTCACCGCCTATGCGCTCAACACCGGCCGCGGGCTGGAGGTGGACGCGATCTGCGAGCAAGGGGTGCTCTCCGCGCTCAACGACGGACAGGAGTTTATGCTGCGCAAGCGCGCGGTGGTGGACGACCGCGGCCGCACCGCGCTGGAGACCGCCCCCTTTCCCGATGTCGAGCCGGCCAGCTCCACCCTGGCGCTGATCGAAGACCTGGTCCATGCCTTGGATACGGGCGAAGCGCCGCGCGGCGGCAGCGCCGGGCAGATCGCCTATGCCAACACCGAGGTCATCTTTGCCATGATCGAATCGCACCGACGCGGGGGCGCGCGCGTCACGCTGCCCGTCGAAAGCGGCGTGCGTTTGGCGCGCAACAGCAAACCGCACCAGCCCAAATACACCGCCTAGCGCCGCGTTTATCGCATCCATCACACCGACTCATCACGCCTGTCTATCACGCGCAAGGAGCTTTCCGTGTCCGAACCATTGGTCCGTGTGGCGATCATCGGCCTGGGACGTATGGGCAGCACGATCGACGACGAACTGCCCGCCGGGTCGCCTGCCTATTCGGTGGCCGCAGCCTGCGCCGCCGGCCCGCGGCTTTCGGTGACCGCCGGGGCCGACATTGACCCGGCCAAGCGCCAGGCCTTTGCCACGCGCTGGGGCGTCAGCGCGCTCTACGACGATTACCGCAGCATGATCCGCCAGGAGCGGCCCGACCTGGTGGCGATCTGCACCAAGGGGCCGCTGCATGCCGAGATGGCCGTAGCCGTAGCCGAAGAAAATGTGCCCATGATCTTCTGTGAGAAGGCAATTGCCTGCTCGATGCGCGAGGCCGACGCTGTGCTGGAGGCCGTGGGCAGCCGCCGGATTCCGTTCAACACCGGCGTGTTGCGCCGCTTTAACCGCGCTTATCATCAGGCGCGCGACCTGATCGCGGCGGGCGAGATCGGCGAGGTCAAGACCGCCGTCCACTATGCCGCCAGCAACCTGCTCCACGGCCATATTCATTCGCTGGATACGCTCAGCTTTCTCTTGGGCGATCCTCAGGTGGAAAGCGTGTGGGGCGAGCTGCTGCCGCGCGACTTGACGATTGAAAACAACCGTCTGGACAAAGACCCCAACGCCATCTATCAGGTGCGTTTTGCCAACGGCGTGGAGGCCGCCACCGTGCCGGGCGGCGCATGGGAGTTCGAGGCGCTGGGCACGGGCGGCAGCGTCCGTGTCTTCAACAACGGCGGCGAGGTAGCGCTGCGCAAAGCGCCTGCCGAACGCCGCGGCAGTTGGGAGAACGTGCCTCTGCCGCCCGTGCCCGCCACCAGCGCCACCCAGTTCTGTCTGGAAGACCTGGTGGATGCCTACGAAACCGGACGGCCCAGCCTGGGCAACATCGAGGTCACCCACCATCTGACGGAAGCCTGCATCGCCGTGGCCGAGAGCCACCGCCAAGGCCGGCGCATCACCTTGCCCTTGGAAAACCGTGACCTATACATCTATCATGTGTAGGTGACCGCCATCTGACTCCGTCGATTTG
>JADLFO010000223.1 GCA_020845455.1 Caldilineaceae bacterium | reverse complement strand
TCGAGCGCTCGATCAAGCCACACCCCTTTCCTTGAGCCTCCTTCACATGGACCCGGTCGGCAACGCGCTACTGCTTGAAATGCAGGGAATCACCGTGCGCTACGGCTCGGTCGTCGCCAACGACCAGGTCAACTTGGCGGTGGCGCCCGGCGAAGTGGTTGCGCTGGTGGGTGAAAACGGCGCGGGCAAGACCACCCTGATGAAGGCGCTGGTCGGGCTTGTGCAGCCCCAAAGCGGCACGATCCGGCTGGCGGGCCGACCGGTCGCCATCCCCTCACCGGTGGCGGCGATGCAGCTTGGGATTGGGATGGTCCACCAGCATTTCATGCTGATCCCCCCCCTGACTGTTGTTCAAAATGCCTGCATCGGACTGCGCCGGGCCGGCTATCCCTTCCCCAACCTGAGCGCCATGGCCGCCGAGATCCGCAGCTTGGCCGGCCGCTATGGTCTGCAAGTAGACCCCGAGGCGCGCGTCGACCAGCTCTCGGTCGGCGCGCAACAGCGTGTGGAGATTGTCAAGGCGTTGGTGCGCGGGGCCGATCTGTTGGTCCTCGACGAGCCTAGCGCGGTGCTGACCCCCCAAGAAACGGCGGGCCTCTTTGCGGTGATCCGCCGTCTTGCGGAGCAGGGCAAGGCGATCATCTTTATCAGCCACAAGCTGAACGAAGCTGTCGCCATCAGCCGGCGTGTGGTCGTGTTGCGCCAAGGACGCGTCGTCGCAGTGCGGCGCACCGCCGAGACAAACACCGAGGAACTGGCCCATCTCATGGTGGGCCGCGAGGTGAATCTACCTCGTGTCGAGGATGTAGACGATGTAGCGGCTGCAGCGGCTGCAGCGAGTGGCGCGCCGCCGCTTCTGAGGGTCAAGGGGCTGCGCTACACCGATGCGCGCGGCGTCGAGCGGCTGCGGGGGGTTGACCTAGACATCCGGCCCGGCGAAATTCACGGCATTGCAGGCGTTGATGGGAATGGGCAGACCGAATTGGCCCATGTGCTGGCGGGGCTGCTGGTTCCTGCTGCGGGCAGCGTCGCGCTGGCCGGCCAGGAGATCACTCAGGCGAGTCCCGCCCAACGCATTGCCGCGGGCGTCGCCCACATCCCTGCGGATCGCCATCATGTCGGACTTGTGCTGGACCTATCCCTGGCCGATAACACCGTGCTGCCCGTCAGCAACCGCGCCCCCTTTGCCCGCTGGGGCATCGTTGACGCCCGCCAGGTGGGCCGCTATGCCCGGAAACTGGTCATAGCCTATGATATTCGCTGTCACAGCGTGCAGCAGCAGGTCGGTTCGCTTTCGGGCGGCAACCAACAGAAAGTCGTGCTTGCGCGTGAGTTGAGCCGATCACCCCGGCTGATCCTCGCCAACCAACCCACGCGCGGGCTGGACGTCGGCGCGATCGAGTACATCTATGCCATGCTCCTGGAGCAGCGCCGCCGCGACAGTGCGATCTTGCTGATCTCGACGGAACTCGAAGAGATCCTGGCCCTAGCCGATCGGGTCTCCGTCCTCTATGAAGGCCGCATCATGAACACGCTTCCGCGCAGCCAGGCGAGCCGCGAAACCCTGGGGCCGTTGATGGCCGGCAACCGACCATGACGGACGTGACGCAGGAGGTTTCCTTGGAATCGGCCCCCGACGCCCCGCCGGAGACGCGCGCCCCGCGCCCCTGGGGGCGTTCGCCGTTCATCACCCATATCGCAGCCGTTTTGTTGGCCCTGGGCATAGGCGCCCTCTTGATGCTCGCCATCGGTGTCAACCCAATCGAAGCCTATGCGGCGCTGCTCGACGGCGCCTTTGGCAATCGCAACAGCGTGGCAGAGACCTTGCTGCGCACCGTTCCCCTGGCGCTGGCCGGAATCGGCATCGCGCTGGCATTTCAGGCCGGGCTGTTTAACATTGGCGCGGAAGGGCAGATCTTCCTGGGCGGCGTCGCGGCGGCCTGGGTGGGGCTTCAGTTGGCGGAACTGCCCGCGCTCCCGCTCCTGGCCGCGATGATGCTGGCGGCGATGGTCGCGGGCGGGCTGTGGGCCGGAATCGCGGCTGTCCTCAAGCTGTGGCGCAACGCCAATGAATTTATCAACACCATCATGTTGAACTATATCGCCATCTTTTTGGTCGGCTGGCTGCTGCATGGTCCGCTGCAGGAGCCGGGTTCGCCCCTGGGTCAAACGGCGCGCCTGGCCGATGCGGCCGTGTTACCCACCATCCTGTCGCGCACCCGTCTCCACGCCGGCTTTTTCTTGGCGCTTGTGGTGGCGGCGCTGGCCCACTTCTTCCTTTGGCACACGACATGGGGCTTCCGTCTGCGCGTGGCGGGCAAGAACCGCATGGCGGCGCGCAATGCAGGCATGCCGATCACCGCGCTGCTGTTCTCCGCCTTTTGGGTCAGCGGAATGCTGGCGGGGTTGGCCGGCTTTACCGAGGTTGCGGGTGTGCAGGAACGGATGATTGAGAATCTCTCCCCCGGCTATGGGTACACCGCGATTGTGGTGGCTTTGCTGGGGCAACTCAATCCCGCGGCCGTGTTGGCCGCGGCTGTGCTGTTTGCCGCGCTCCAGGTTGGCGCAGGCACCATGGAATCGGCGGTCGGCGTCCCCAGTTCGATTGTCACCGTGGTGCAATATCTGATCGTGATCTTTGTGATTGGCCGGGGCGGTTTTGAACTACTCCGGCCGACCCGAAAACCGGCCGGGCAGCCGTGATGGACGTGACGCCATGGATCTGACGCGATGAACGTGATGGAGAGTTGGGCCACCTCGACGGTTATCGCCGGCTTTCTGGCGGCGGGTATGCGGCTGGCCGTACCCATCATGCTGGCCGCGCTGGGGGGCATCTATAATGAACGGGCCGGGATGCTCAACGTGGGTCTCGAAGGGATCATGCTTGCGGGCTGCTTGGGCGGCTTTGTTGTGGGGTTCCACACCGGCAATCTCTGGTTGGGTGTGATCGCCGGGGTCATCACCGGCGGCTTGCTGGGCCTGTTCTTGGGCTTTTTCACCGTCACGCTGGGTGCGGACCAAGTGGTTGCGGGCATCGCGCTCAATCTCCTGTCCGTGGGGATTACCAGCTTTCTCTACCGCGTGATCTTTGGGGCCAATGCGCAGCCGCGTGTGGAGGGCTTTCCCCGCATCCATCTCCCCTTCCTGAGCCAAATCCCTTTGTTGGGGCCGCTTTTCTTCCAGCAGTCGATCCTGACCTACCTTACCTATGGCCTGGTTGTGCTGACAGCCGTCATCATCTTTCGCTCTGCCTGGGGGCTAAACATCATCGCCACCGGGGAGAACCCGGAAGCGGCGGAGACACTCGGCATCGCCGTGCACCGCGTCCGCTATACTGCGCTGGCCGTCGGCGGCATGATTGCAGGGTTAGGCGGCGTCTATCTGTCGCTCGACGCCACCCGCCTTTTTCTGGACAATATGACGGCGGGCCGCGGGTACATCGCGCTGGCGATCCTGGTCTTGGGCCGTCGCCACCCCTTCGGCATCATGGGCGCAGCGCTGCTCTTTGGCGCGGCCGATGCGCTTCAACTCCGCACGCAGCTGCTCGGCATCGGCATTCCCTTCCAGTTCATGCTCATGCTGCCCTATCTCTTGACCATGGTCGTGCTGGCCTTTTTTGTCAGCCGCACGGGCGATCCGGCCGCGCTGGGTCTCCCCTATCGCCGCAATCGGGGTGACCGGTGATGCTCGACGCCGCAACCGCTACTTGGCCGGAGGTGCAAACCTTTCTAGCCCGTCGTCCCGTGGCCATTCTGGCCTTCGGCGCCCACGAAGAACACGGTCCCCATGCACCCCTCCAGACCGATACGCTGTTGGCCGCGGAGCTGGCACGCCGGCTGGCTGCGGAGCTGGATCTGCTGCTCTTGCCGCCCATTCCCTACGGCGAGACGTGGAGCACCGGCGGCTATCCGGGCACGGTTTCGCTGAGCTTTGCCACCGTCCAGGCGATTTTAGCCGACCTGGGGCGCAGCCTGGCCGCGGGCGGCGCGCAGGCGCTGGTCGTGGTCAACGGCCATTTTGGCAACCATGCCCCGCTGGAGCAGGCGGCGCGCGCGCTTCACGGTCAAGGGTTCCCCGTTCTGGCGCTCGACTATCCCGGGCTCGAACGCTTGGCATGGGAGATCTGTGAGTCGGCGGCGGCGGCGCCCGGTTTCTACCATGCCGACGAGGTAGAGACCTCGATGCTGCTCGCCTGTGCGCCCGACACGGTCAAGCCGGCGCAAGCTGTTGCCGAGTATCCGGTCTTTCCCGCGCGCTATGGGCTAACGCCGATCCGGCTGCATGAGTTTTGCCAAAGCGGCGTATTCGGCGACCCGCGGCCTGCGACCGCCGAAAAAGGGAAGCGCTTCTTCGCCGGTCTCACAGCCGCCTGCGCCGCC
>JADLFO010000222.1 GCA_020845455.1 Caldilineaceae bacterium | reverse complement strand
TGATCCCAATCGCGTGAGTGGGGGAGGATCTCGCTGCGGGCGAATTTGCGCACCGCATCTTGGATCATCTGTTGTTCTGCGTTCAGGCTGAAATCCATAGTTAACTCCTGTTGCTGCTCTTGTTGCTGGCAGGGATGTGTATGAAGGGAGAGATAGATCAGATCGCGCCTGCCGCGGCCAGGCTTGCGATCCGTTCATCGCTGTATCCGAGCCATTCGGCCAAAATAGTGGCCGTATGTTCACCTAATAAGGGTGGGGGAAGGTGGATGCGCGCCGGGGTCTGCCCCAATTTTGGGACCGGCCCCACTTGCGGCACGCTGCCGGTCGCCGGGTGTGCCACGGTCTGCACCATGGCGCGGGCTTCGGCCTGGGGGTCGGACAGGGCGGTGGCAATGTCGTTGACCGGCCCACAGGGGATGCCCGCCGCCAACAGCGTCTCGGTCCATGCCGCTGCGCTGCGGCGCTTGAACTCTGCTTCCAGGAGGGGGAGCAGCGCGGCGCGGTGGGTCACCCGCGCCCGGTTGGTGGCGAAGCGTGGGTCGGCGGCCCACTCGGAGTGGCCCAGCAGCGCGCAGAGGCGGGCAAACTGGTCGTCATTGCCCACGGCGAGCATGAGTAAGCCGTCAGCGGTGGGAACCGTCTGGTAGGGCACGATCGAGGGATGGGCGTTGCCGTAGCGTTGGGGCGTCTGCCCGGAGACAAGATAGGCGCTGGCGACGTTGGCGAGCCAGCCCAGCTGTGTGTCAAACAGGGCAATGTCGATCGCCTGACCCGCGCCCGTGCGGTCGCGGTGGTGCAGCGCGGCCAGGATCGCCATGACCGCCTGCATGCCGGCGGTGATGTCCACGATGGCGACCCCCACCTTATACGGCTCGCCGTCGGCTGGACCTGTGATACTCATAATGCCGCCCTGGGCCTCGATCACGACGTCGTAACCAGGCCGTTCGGCACAGGGACCGGTCTGGCCATATCCGGTGATCGAGCAGTAGATCAGCCCTGGGTTTTCAGGGCATAGCGACGCATAGTCCAGCCCGAGCGCGGCCATGGCGCCGACCTTGAAGTTTTCGACTAAGATGTCGGCGCGGCGGATCATGTCGCGCAGGACGGCGCGCCCCTCTACCGACTTTAGGTTGAGGGTGACGCTCTGTTTATTGCGGTTGGCGCACAGGAAATAGGCGCTTTCGCCGTTAGCGGTGAAGGGCGGCCCCCAGTGGCGTGTGTCGTCGCCGCGGCCCGGTTGTTCGATCTTGACGATGCGCGCCCCCAGATCGCCCAGCAGCATCGTGGCGTAGGGGCCGGCCAGCACCCGCGAGAGGTCGAGTACGGTGATATCGTCCAGCGCGCCGGTCACAGTAGCATCCCTTTATGCATCGGCTAGATAGCAGTTGAATAGCTGTCGTCTAGCGGCGTGTCTCTATAGAAGCATCATAACACGGGGGAGCGGATCGCGCAGACTGCGCCGGAGGCGAGGGCGCAGCGGCTCTCTGGGGGAAAGGTTGTGGAATCGGTGTATGCAGACGGGGCGCAATGAAGACGGGCGGCATGGCGAAGGCTATGCCGCCCGTCCAGCAACGCTGTACCTTGGCCCAGCCTAGGCCCATTTGACGAGGTTCGGTTCGATGGGGTGCAGTTGATCCGGATGATGCGGGCGCACGCGCACGGCTACAGCCAGCGAGCCGCTATGTTGGGGCCGGAACTCGCCGATATAGAGCAAGCCATCGCCCGCGCTGCCGTTGGGTTGCATGGGCTGGAGCTGGGGCGCGGTGAGCTCACCATCTGCTGCCTGCGGGCTGGTCACAATCTCGACGACGATCTGGTCTTGCGGGATGCCGTGCAGCCATACTCTGGCCTGTACAGGCACAGACTCGCCCACCTTGACCTGGTCGACCGTAAGGGGAACCCGCTCAATACGCACATTGGCCCACTGCTGATACAGCCCATCCTTCCAGTCGGCGATGGACTTGGCGACTTGGAAATGGTCTTGGTGATAACGCCGGCCGGTCGTGGCCGCGGGCAGGTAGAACTTCTCGGTGTAGTCGATCACCATGCGCCGCATGCTGAATCGGGGCGCGCAGGTGCGGATGATATTCTTCATGACCCGGACCCAGCCGTGGGGCACGGGGCCGCCTCCGCCGCGCTCAAAGTAGAGCGGGATGATCATCTGCTCAAGCGTCGAATAGAGGCTGTAGGCGTCGGCCTCGTCTTGGGTCTCACTGTCCTTGTACTCGCGTTCTTCGCCGATCGCCCAGCCATTGGCTCCGTCAAAACCTTCTGCCCACCAGCCATCTAGGATGCTGAAGTTGGGGATGCCGTTGAGCGCCGCCTTTTCACCGCTGGTGCCGCTGGCCTCGCGCGGGCGGCGCGGCGTGTTCAGCCACACATCCACGCCCGCGACCAAATGGCGGGCGATGTTCATGTCATAGTTTTCGATAAAGACGATCTTGCCGGCGAAGTCCGGCTCTTGACTAAACTCAAAGACCTGCTGGATCAGCGTCTTGCCGGCCTCGTCGGCGGGGTGCGCCTTGCCGCTGAAGATCACCTGGACGGGGCGATCCGGGTCGTTGAGCAGGCGGCGCAGCCGATCCAGGTCAAGGAAGGGCAGCGTCGCGCGTTTGTAGGTGGCAAAGCGCCGCGCAAAGCCGATCGTCAGGGCGTTGGGGTTCAGCAGGTCTCCGGCGGCATTGACACGTTGCGGGCCTTCGCCATAGCGCAGAAGCTGGCGCTTGGCGCGGCGGCGCACAAACTGGATCAAGTCATCCTTACATCGCTGATGGGCTGCCCACAACTCTTCGTCCGGGATGTCGTCGACAGCCTGCCAGGTCGGCGGCTCTTCGACATGCTCCAGCCAGCCTGCGGGCAAATTGCGGTTGTACAGCGCCCTGAGTTGGGGCGCGAGCCAGGTCTGGGTATGGACGCCGTTGGTGATCGAGGAGATCGGGATCTCGGAGGCCGGAGTATCGGGCCAGAGGAACTTCCACATCTCGCGGCTGACTGCGCCGTGGAGTTGGCTGACGCCATTGGCGTAACCACTGAGCTTGAGCGCCAGCACGGTCATGCTGTACTGTGGTCCCCAGGGCAGTTCTTGGCGGGCAAACTCGATGAAGCGCTCACGGTCCAACCCCAACTGGCCCCAATACTGCCAGAAGAATTTGTCCACCAGTTCGAAGGCGAAGGCATCATTGCCTGCGGGCACGGGGGTATGGGTGGTGAAGAGCGTGTTGGAGCGCACTGCCTCGACCGCTTCGTCAAAGTTGAGATGCTCTTCTTGGACTTTGCACCGCACGCGTTCCAGGCCGAGAAAGGCGCTGTGGCCCTCGTTCATGTGCCAGACCGCCGGACGATAGCCGAGCGCAAAGACGGCGCGCACGCCGCCGATGCCTAGCACGATCTCCTGGCTGATACGCATCTCGCGGTCGCCGCCATAGAGCCGTGCGCTCAATTCGCGGTCCTGCGGGGCGTTGCGCGGCACGTCGGTGTCCATCAGAAAGACCGGCACGCGCCCCACCTGGATGCGCCAGACCTTGGCGTAGACGGTGCGGCCCGGCAGGTCGACGCTGATCAGCACCTCCTGGCCGTCGTGGTCTAGGGCAGGGAGCGCGGGCACTTCGCCGAAGTCGATCTTCTCATATTCGGCCTGCTGCATGCCCTGCGGGTCGATGCGCTGGGTGAAGTAGCCTTGCGGGTAGAGAAAGCCCACACCGATGAAGGGGAGGCCCAGGTCGCTGGCCGCCTTACAGTGATCGCCGCTGAGCACCCCTAAGCCGCCGCTGTAGATCGGGAGGCATTCATGTAGTCCAAACTCGGCGCTGAAATAGGCGATCACCTGTCCGGCTTTGTCGCTGTGCTGGCGGCGGTACCAGGTATCGGCATCGGAGGCCATGTAGTGGTCAAACGCGGCTAGGCAGCGGCGGTAGGCTTCCAGGTAGGCGGGGTCGGCGGCGGCCGCGTTGAGGAGTTCCTGGCTGACATGGTGTAGCAGCCGCACCGGGTTATGGTTGGTCGCTTCCCACAGCGCGGGGTCCAATTGCGCATAGAGCGCCTGCGCCTCCGGTTCCCAACCCCACCACAGGTTGTAGGCCAGTTCCTCGAGCCGGGCAATCGCGGCGGGAAGCGTGGGCAGGACGGCGATTTTGCCGAGATATTTCATATGAAATGAGTTCCTTGGCCGATCTAGTCGATCCGGCAGTAGTCTGGCAATATTAACGAAGAATTCTGAGAGCCGTTGGGTTGCGCCAATAGCGGTTATCCCGATTCATCAGGTCGTCCGCCTCTTTTGGCCCCCAGGTACCCGCGGCATATTTGGGCAGTTTCAGTGGCTTGCCGTTCTCCTGTTTGGCGGCTTTCTCCTGCATCTCCCAGCCTTCCAGCACGCGCGTGACGCGATCCCAGGCGAGTTCCACCTCGTCACGGCGCACAAACAGGGTGCTGTCGCCCACAAAGACATCAAGCAGCAGACGTTCATAGGCATCGGCCGGCTGGCTGCCAAACTGGCTTTGGTAGGAGAAGTCCATAGCCACGCGCTCGATGATCACCGAGGGGCCGGGCCGTTTGGCATCAAAGCTGAGTAGGATGCCTTCGTCGGGCTGGATGCGCAGCGTCAGCACGTTGCTCGGCGGCACATTGTCACCGCCCAAAGCCTCGAACAACATGAGCGGCGGTTTGCGAAAGACGATCTGGATTTCGGTGACCTTGCCCGCCAACGCCTTGCCGGTACGCATATAGAAGGGGACGCCCTTCCAGCGCCAGTTGTCGATCTCCAGTTTCCAGGCGACATAGGTTTCGGTCGTCGAATGAGCGGGGACGCCTTTTTCGTTGAGATAGCCGGGGATCTCTTTGCCATCGCTCACACCTGGCGCATATTGGGCGCGCACCACCCACTTGCCTACGTCGGCAGGATCGATGGGGCGCAGCGAGCGCAGCACGTTGACCTTTTGGTCGCGCACGGCTTTGGGTTCGAATGCCACCGGCGGCTCCATGGCGGTAAACGACAAGAGCTGCATCATATGGTTCTGCAACATATCGCGGATCGCGCCGGACTTATCGTAATAACCGCCGCGGTCGCCGATGCCAAGGGATTCGGCCACGGTGATCTGGACATTGTCGATATAGTTGCGGTTCCAGATCGGCTCAAAGATGCCGTTGCCAAATCGAAAGACCAGAATATTCTGCACCGTCTCTTTGCCCAGATAGTGGTCGATCCGGTAGATCTGATCCTCGTTAAAGAGTTGCAGCAAGTGCTCGTTCAGGTCCTGTGCGCTGGCGAGGTCGTGTCCAAAGGGCTTTTCGATGACAATGCGCTGTAGGCCATCTGGGTCCGCCGGACAAATGCCCGCGTCGTGAATCAACCGGGTGATCGGCTTGAAGACTGCGGGGGGGGTCGCCAGATAATAGACGTGCTGGCTACCGGTGTGGCGCGCTTTGTCCAGTTGGGCGACGCGCTGGGACAACGCATTGAAGCTCTCGGCGTCATCATAGTTGCCGGCTTGATAGAAAAGCCCTTGTGAGAACCAATGCCAGATATGCTCGTCGATGCCCAAGGTCCCGTATTCTTCAATGCCTTCGCGCGCCAGTTGGCGAAACTGATCGTCCGTATACTTGGTGCGCGCATAGCCCAACACGGTGAAGTTGGGCGGGAGCAGATTCTGATAGGCTAGGTGGTAGAGCGCGGGGATCAGTTTGCGCTTTGACAGATCGCCGGACGCGCCAAACACCACCAGTAGCACCGGTTGCTCAA
The DNA here is from genome assembly GCA_020845455.1 of Caldilineaceae bacterium. Lineage (GTDB taxonomy): Bacteria > Chloroflexota > Anaerolineae > Caldilineales > Caldilineaceae > QEUY01. Next base: position 24,457 of record JADLFO010000222.1, on the reverse strand, counting down.
TGCGTTTCATCACCTGCTCCTCGTCACTATAATCGGTTGCTGTAATCGGTTCCTGCAGAATGGCGGCGGGACTACGGGGCGACGCCCGTGGCCTCGAATGCCTCGACCTTGTTGCGCCGCCGGATAAAGCGCTCTTCCTGCTGGAATTCCGCCGACATAAAGGCACGCACCAGTTCACGCGCCAATGCCTCGCCGATCACGCGGCTGCCCAGACACAGCACATTCATACCGTCGTGCTCGACGCCTTGGTGGGCGCTGTAGGTGTCATGCGCAATGCTGGCACGCACGCCATGTAGTTTGTTGGCGGCGATACACATCCCCACGCCGCTGCCGCAGATGAGGATGCCGCGCTCGACGTCGCCTTGCTGCATGGCGCGGCCGACCGCCCCCGCATAGTCGGGGAAGTCCACTGAGCGTGTTTCGTCGGTGCCAAAGTCTGTGACCTCGTGGCCCAGTTGTCGCAGCTCGTCAAGCACGGCGGGTCTGATCGCCAGCCCTGCATGGTCATTCGCTACCGCAATTCGCATGGTATGCTCCTTCTCTCCATCTAAAGAGGCCTTGTCGACCTCTATCGGCGCAGCCGCCGCATGGCGTAGGTCCCAGCGCAGGTCCTAGGTGGCGGTGGTCTGCTGGTATGTCATCACCGGCCCTTCGACGCGCAGGTGAACGGGCTGGCCGACTGCGAAATGATACATTGGCCCCAGGCGAGCGTCAACCATACGGCCTGAGGCCAGTTGAACCGAGACCAGTTGGTCGTGGCCAAAGAAGTTGATCGCACGCACCCGCGTGGGCGCGTCGGCAGCCGCCGGCATGATCGCAATGTTCTCGGGGCGCACCAACACGTTGACCGCACCGTGGTTTTCGGTGACGGTTTCCAGGGCGCCCAATTCACACTCCACCTGCCGCCCGCGGGCAGAGCCAGGCAAGAAATTGGCATCGCCCAGGAACGCCGCCACCTGTACGTCGGCGGGGTGGCGGTAGAGCTTTTGCGGCGGTGCGACCTGGTGGACTACGCCCTGAATCAGCACGGCGACCGTATCGACTAGGCTCAATGCCTCTTCCTGGTCATGGGTCACAAAGATCGCCGTGGCGTTGGCTTGACGCAGAATGCTGCGTATCTCGGCGCGCACGCGCACACGCAGCCCGGCGTCTAGGTTACTAAACGGCTCGTCGAGCAAGATGAGGTCGGGTTCTGGGGCCAAAGCGCGCGCTAGGGCCACACGCTGCTGCTGGCCGCCGCTCAACTCATGGGGCATGCGCGTCTCGTAGCCCGTCAGCCCGACAAGCTCCAGCGCCTGCGCCATGCGCCGGGCGCGGTCGCCCGTATAGGCATGCAGGCCAAACAGCACATTGTGCGCCACCGACAGGTGGGGGAAGAGCGCATATTCCTGAAAAACCATGCCGACGCGGCGGCGTTCCGGCGGCAGATGCAGCCCTGGCCCCGCGACCCGCTGCCCCCCGATCTCGATCACGCCTGCGTCCAGCCGTTCGAAGCCGGCGATGAGGCGCAGCGTCGTGGTCTTGCCGCAGCCGCTGGGGCCGAGCAGCGCCATTAGCTGCCCTCGGGCCAGTTCAAATGAGACGCCGTTGGCCGCGGCGACGCCGGGAAACCGTTTGACCGCGTTCTGCACGCATACGCCAATCTCCTGCGCGGGTCTGTTCATGGTGCGGCCCGTTCTTCCTGGCCCAAGATGAGGAAGATACTCAGAGCCGACACGGCCAAGAGGATCAGCGCGGGCGCGGCGGCGCGTGTGAAGAATGCTTCGCCGGTCGCCGACCAGATCTGCGTGGCGAGCGTTGAATAGCCGGCAGGGCCGAGCAGCAGCGTTACGGGCAGCTCTTTGATTGTGCTGAGGAACACCAGGGCGAACCCGGCCCAAATTCCCGGCTGCAGGAGCGGAATGGTGACGCGCAGGATGGCTTGCCGCCGGTTTAGGCCAAGGCTGCGCGCTGCTTCCTCGAGGCGCGGGCTGATCTGAAGCAGCCCAGAGCGTATGGTCGCCACAGCTTCAGGCAAAAAGCGGACGACGTAGGCAAAGACCAGCATGACCAGCGTCTGATAGATCAGGGGCGCATAGTTTGCCCCAAAAAAGACCAGGCTGAGGGCCAGCACGATGCCCGGCAGCCCGTTGCTCAGATAGACCGCACGGTCCACCCAACCGCTGTAGCGGCCTGGGAAGCGCACGGCCAAATAGCCTACAGGCAGGGCCAACGTGATCCCGGCGATGGCGGCCAGTGTAGCGGCTTGGACACTGTTGGCGAGCGACTGCCAGACCGGCAGCAGCGATTCGCCCGCCTTCAGCCCGCGCACAAGCCAATAGGCGATCACTCCGGTGGGCAGCACCAGGGCGGCGACCACGACCGTGAGGCAGTAGACGAGGGCGAGCCACTTCCAGCGGCCCAGTGCCACCGGGCGCGGCAACCGCCGTGCGCCGACGCCGGCGCGGTGATAGCGTCCCCGCCCCTGCACACGCTGCGCGGCCGTCAACAGCAACAAGGCGATCCCCACCAACACCAGCGCCAGGAGCGAGGCGAGGCTGCGGTCAAAACTGCTCATGTATTGGACGTAGATCGCACGGGTGAAGCTGTTGAAGCGCAGGATCGACACCGCGCCAAAGTCGCTCAGGACGTAGAGCGCGACCAGGATCGCGCCCGCGGTGATGGCAGGGCGCAGTGTGGGCAGGGTAACCCGCCAGAACGTCTGCCAAGGGCTATAGCCCATGCTGCGCGCTGCCTCCTCCAAGGCGGGGTCAAGGTTGCGCAGCCCGGCGCGGATGCTCAGGAAGAGATAGGGGTAGGTAAAGATCGTCAGCGCCCAGGTCGCGCCAGGCAGACCGTAGATCGACGGCAGGCGCGCCACCCCCAGCGGTTCCAGCCAGCCCTGCACCATGCCGCGCGGCCCCATCATGGCAACCAAGGCGTAGCTGCCCACAAAGCTGGGGATGACCAGGGGCAGCGCCGCCAACACGCTCCAAGTCTGCCGGGCCGGCAGGTCGGAGCGCACCGTGAGCCAGGCTAATGGCAAGCTGATCAGGAATGAGAACAGCGTCACCAAACCGGCCAGCAGCAGGCTGTTGCCGACGACCGCCAAGGTCTGGGGGCGCAGCAGGAGCCGCGCCGCGTCGGCAGGGCCAACGGCGGATGCACGCAGCAACAGGTAGGCCAACGGCAGCGACATCAGCAGCGCGATCAGCCCGGCGAGCAGAGCCAGGGCTAGGCGTCCGGTCGAGGCCGCGGGGCGAGCCGCCGACCATGCGGAGGGGAGCGCCGCATGGCGAGCAGAAGTAAAATCGGAGATGTGGAAAGGCCAAACTCTCACAGGCTATAGCTCAAACATCAGGCCGGCGGGACGAGCGCACGATGCCATAGGCGCGCAGGGTCTGCGGCCACAGCAACCAGACCAGACCTAACACGGGCTGGAAGGCCGGGAAGTAACCGTAATCTTGGCCAAAGTGACGCCAGACGGTGCGCCCCACGGCGGGCGGGTCGACAAAGCTCCAGATGCCCACCACCAGCGTCAGGGTCGTCTCGAAGGCCAAGACCGCCACCGAGAGCCACCAGGTCCAGCGTCTGCGATAGGCGAAGCCGAGCGCGGCCGTGAGATAGCAGAGCGCGGCTACGCCGCTCATGATCACCGGCGGGTAGTAGGTGATATCCTGGCGAATGAAAAGCTGATACAGCGCGCGTGTACCCGTGGAAAGCGCCAGGACGGGATAGGAGACCGCCAAGATATAGCCGATCGGGCTGATGACGTTGACCCACAGGCTGTCCACTGGCGATGATGCAGTTGCCGGCGAGGGCGCAGGACTGATTTCAGACATAGTACATATGGTTAATCCAATCACTTGGCTTCACGCAATGCTCTTTAGTCAGCCGGCGTCAGCATCCATTCGCGGCCTAACCGGCTCACCCAAGCCTCGACGCGGCCAGGAGTCAACTCCGCCTGGTTGTCTTCGTCCAGCACCAGCCCGACAAAGCGTCTGTCGCGCACTGCCCAGGAGCGGGTAAAAGTGTACCCGTCGACGGGCCATGCCCCCGCGAGCGTAGCGCCGCGCGCCTCCAGCAGATCGGCCAGGAAGACCATGGCATCGACAAAGGAGTCGGGGTATCCGGCCTGGTCGCCCAAGCCAAAGAGCGCGGCGTGCTTGCCGCTCAGGTCGAGTTCGTCGAACTCTTCAATCACTTTCTCCCAATCGCCCTGTAACTGGCCGATATTCCAGGTGGGAATTCCCACGATCAAATAGTCAAAGCCCGTCATTTCGTCCAAGAAATAGTCGGCCACGTCGAACAATTCGACCTCGGCCCCGAAACTGCGGGCAAACGCGCTCTGGATCAACTGGGCGGCAGCGGCCGTTGCTCCGGTGCTGCTTCCATAAAAAAGGCCGATCATGCGTGTAGATCTCGCGGCCGCGGGTCTATCACTGTCACTCTACGCAGGCTGGCCGCGCCAGTCTGTAAGGCGCGTGCCGGTCGGCAAGACGCCATCTCAGGTGCGCGGCGCCCGGTCTTGCCGGCTACGGCGCGGCGTGTGCAAAATCCGCGATCTTCTGCTGCAGCGCCGGATAGTCACGCGTGACGGGCAGCGCAGGGTAGTCACGGCAGACGTTGTCGGGCGGGCGAAAGAGTACGCCCACATCGGCGGCCTCAAGCATGCCGATATCGTTGTAGGAGTCGCCAACCGCCAGGGTGCGGAAGCCCAACTCCTGAAACGAGTGCAAAGCCTTGCGTTTGCCGTCGGCCACGCGCAGCCGATAGCCGGTGAGCATCCCCTGGCCGTCGACCACCAGCGAATGGGCAAAGACCAAGGTATAGTCCAGTTTGGGCAAAAAGGGCGCGAGCAGTTCATAGAAGCTGTCGGTAATGATGATCAGCGGGGCTTGCGCCCGTGCCCAGGTCAGAAAATCGTAGGCGCCGGGGAGCACATCCATCTCGGCGATCACGGCTTGAATGTCGGCCAGGCGCAGATTGTGGCCGCGCAGGATATCGAGCCGCATGCGCATGAGTTCGTCATAGTCGGCGACATCGCGCGTGGTCAGGCGCAGTTGAGCGATCCCCGTCCGCTCTGCCACTGCGATCCAGATCTCCGGGAGGAGGATGCCTTCGAGGTCGGTTGCGAGCAGCGGCGGTCGTCGATAGTCCATGGTTCACTTGCTTACATTCATTGGGGCCATTCCATGGCCTAAAGCCGGCACAAAACGGTTCTGAACATGATTCCGAGCAACATGATCCTTCAGAGTCTACCAGAGGTGCGCCGCCTCTCCCAAAACCGGCAGCGGGTTCCGTACACCTGTGGAGCCGGTGCAGGCGGGTTTACCGGGCCTATGCCGGCGGTTAAACGAAGTTAAGGCGATTTGACGTGCCTGCCGGCCTTGGGTACACTGTCGGCAGTTTTGCTGAGGTTTGCATAGATTTACGCATAATTGCTATCTCTGTCAAATCGGGAAGTTGCCTGTGACGTGGCTGTCTGTTCAACAAACCATACGGGATCGGCCGGCGCGCGTGGGGGATGTGCCTGATGTGCTGTGTGTAGGCGTCAGCTATCGCACGGCGCCGGTGGAATTGCGCGAGCGGCTATCCGCCCTTGAATCGGGCTGGATCGCGCAACTCGGTTCGGCCTGTACCTGTATCGCAGAGTGGGCCTTGGTGACGACCTGTAACCGCTGGGAAGTTTATGCCGCGACCGCCTGCCCAGCCGAAGAGGCGCTGGGCGAGGTGCAGGCCGCGCTGCAGGCGGCGCTGGGTGCGCCGGCAGGGGAATATGGGTCACGGCTGTTTCGCTATACCGGGCGCGACGCGGTCCGCCATCTATGCCAAGTCGCAGCCGGCCTAGATTCGCTGATCCTGGGCGAGGCGCAGGTCCAGGGTCAGATCGGCAGCGCCTATACGACGGGCGTAGCGCAAGGGACGGTTGGGCCGGTGCTCTCGCTGCTGATGCGCACCGCGATCCGTGCCGGACGGCGCGCACGGCACGAGACTCCAATCGGCACGCGTGCCGTCACCATGAGTTCGGTTGCTCTGGCCGTGGCGGAGGCATACGCCAGGGGCTTGGCGGATCGACGGATTGTGGTGGTTGGGGCAGGGGAGATGGCGCGGCTGGCGCTGAAGGTGCTGCACAGCCGCCAGGTGCGCCAGGTTACCGTCGTCAACCGCACCTTGGCCCATGCCCAAGCGCTGCTTGCCGATCCGGGTTGGCAGGCGCTGGCGCTTGACCAACTGCCCGCCGCCGTGGCGCAGGCGGATATTGTCTTTTGCGCCACGCGCGCCCCCGGCTTTGTCATCTCGCCGGAACTGCTGACCCACCTACCCGACGCCGCGACACGCGGCAAAGTGTTGATCGATCTCGCCCTACCGCGTGACGTCGACCCGGCACTCCGCCGGCGGCCTGGAGTTATCTTGATTGACCTCGACGACCTGCAAGAGCAGGTGGATCAGGGTCTGGCAGCGCGGCGCCAGTCGATCCCCGCTGTCGAAAGCCTGATCGACGCAGTGTTGGGCGAGTGGGAACAAGCGATGCGCGACCTCAGCGTGCGTCCATTGGTGGTCGAACTGCGGCTGAAGGCGGAGCAGATCCGCCGCCAAGAGATGGCGCGCACCCTGCGTTTTTTGGGCGACGTGGACGACAGCACGCGCACGCAGTTGGATCACCTCACGCGCGCCTTGGTCAACAAACTGCTGCACGAACCGACCATGCACATCAAATCCCTGGCCCACGTCGATCCAGCCGAGCCGGCCCAGGTGGACGAACAAGCTGCGACCATCCGCGCCCTGTTTGGCCTAGAAACCGACCCGTGCTCTCCTCATGACGCTACTCCGGCCGTCTGATTCAGTGGTTCGCATAGGCACACGCGCCTCCAAACTCGCGCTTTGGCAAAGCGAGCATGTGGCGCACCTGATCGAGGCCTCTCACCCAGAGATCCGCTGCGAATTGATTCGCATAGTCACGCGAGGGGACCGACATCTCGATCGCCCACTGCCAGAAATTGGCGGCAAGGGGCTATTTACCGCCGAAATAGAAGGGGCGCTGCGCCAAGGCGAGATCGACATTGCGGTCCACTCGCTCAAGGACCTGCCTGTTGACGATGCGCCGGGTCTCGCGGTGGGCGCTGTCCTTAGCCGCGAAGATGTGCGCGACGTGCTGGTAGCGCGCAACAGCTGGACGCTGGAGACGCTACCGCCGGGCGCTGTGGTGGGCACCAGCAGCCTGCGCCGCCAAGCCCAACTGCTTGCCTACCGGCGCGATCTGGCGGTGCGTCCCATTCGAGGCAATGTCGATACGCGGATTCGCAAGGTGCTGGAAGGAGAGTACCATGCGGCGGTGCTGGCGGGCGCCGGGCTACGCCGGTTGGGATTGGATGGGCAGATCAGCCAATGGTTGGCGCTGGATGTCATGCTGCCCGCGCCGGGGCAAGGGGCGCTGGGGGTGCAGTGCCGAGCCGACGATGCGCACATCCGCGCGCTGCTGGCTGCCATCTCGGAACCTGCCGTCGAGCAGGCCACACAGGCCGAGCGCCATCTCCTCTGGCTGTTGGGCGGCGGGTGTTCCGCGCCGATAGCCGCCTATGCTGAGGTTGCGGGCGACGGGGTAAGCCTCCTGCTGCGGGCACGCGTTGCCAACATCGATGGGACCTCTGTGGCCGAGGCCGGCATCACCGGCACAGAGAGCGATCAGGTCGCGGCACAGGTTGCGGTGGAGCTGCGCCGCCAAGGCGCGGATCAGGTGTTGGCTGCACGCACACCGCCCGCCTTGGCCGGAAAGCGAGTGGTCGTGACCCGCCCCAAGCCGCAGGCCGAGGAACTAGCGGCGCTGCTGCGCGAACAGGGCGCCGAGGCCATCCTCGCGCCCTCGGTGCAGATCGAAGGGCAGGCGGACAGCCGCGGCTTGGACGACGCCCTCGAGAGGCTGGATCAATATGCCTGGCTGCTCTTCACCAGCGCCAACGCCGTCGAAGCTGTCTGCGCTCGTCCCGGCGCGCAGTCGCTGCGTGAACGCCGCCCGCCCGGCCTGGGCGTCGCCGCCGTGGGACCGGCGAGCGCCGCGGCGCTCGCCGAACGGGGGATTCAGGTCGACTTCGTACCCAGCCAAGCGCATGGCGATGCGCTGGTCGCGGAGCTGCCGCTCGCGCCAGGGGACGCTGTGCTGCTGCCGCGCTCGGCCATTGGCCGCGCCCAGGTGCGAGAGCAGTTGGCCGCCCGCGGGGCGCGCGTCGACGACATCGCGGTCTACACTACCACGGCCGCGCCGCCGGCCGCAGATAGCCTGGAGATGCTGCGCCAAGGCTGGGATACGATTATCTTTACCAGCGGCTCCACGGCGCGCGGCTTTGTCGCCGCGGCCGCGGAGGATGCCCAGATCGGCGAGCATCTGCAGCGCAGCGTGATTGTATGTATCGGTCCGGTCACCGCGACCGCAGTGCGAGAGCTTGGCTATACGCCGCAGCTTGTGGCGGCGGAGCATACCGCGGCGGGGATCGTGGCGGCGCTGGTCGAACACTATGCAAGGAGTTAGCCAAATGGATGCTATGGTGAGCGGGGTTCACATCACCGAAATCACGCCGGACAAAATCAGCGCGAGCCAAACCGCTGCCGACAGCCGCATGGCGGGCGATGCGCCGTCTTCCATCCAGCGTACAGCCGGCGCATCGCCTATCCGCCCGCGCCGTTTGCGCCGCACCCCTGCGCTGCGGGCGATGGTGCGCGAAACGCAGTTGGCCGCGGATGACCTTATCTACCCGCTGTTTGTGGTGCATGGGCAAGGAGCCGAACGCCCGATCGCGTCGATGCCCGGTGTGGCGCAGCTTTCGGCGGAGCGCGCCGCCCGTGCTGCGGCCGCGGCGGCGGACCTGAGCATCCCGGCGGTGTTGCTCTTTGGCATCCCGGCGGCCAAAGACCCGGTCGGTCTAGAGAACTTCGCCGCCGGCGGCATCGTACAGCAGGCGATTGCGGCGATCAAGCGAGCTGTGCCCGAAATGATGGTCATCACCGATGTCTGTCTGTGCGAGTACACCGACCATGGCCACTGTGGGCTGCTCAACCAGGGCGCGTCCGGCCAGGGCAACGGGGCGCGGCCGCACGCCCACTTGGAAGAGGGCTATATGCTCAACGACGAAACGCTCGCCGTGTTGGGCGAGGTCGCGCTGTCGCACGCGCGGGCGGGCGCGGACATCGTCGCGCCCAGCGGCATGATCGACGGCATGGTGGCCGCGCTGCGCGCCACGCTGGACGCCCACGACTTCAGCCATATTCCAATCATGTCCTATGCCGTGAAGTACGCATCAGGTTTTTACGGCCCTTTCCGCGATGCCGCAGAGGGCGCACCCAAGTTTGGCGACCGCAAAACGCATCAGATGGACCCTGCCAACGCACGCGAGGCGCTGCGCGAGGCCGCGCTGGATGTGCAGGAGGGCGCCGACTTCCTGATGGTCAAGCCGGCCTTGGCCTATCTGGATGTGATCCACCGGCTGCGCACGGCCTACCCGGAGGCGCCGCTGGCGGCATACAATGTCAGCGGCGAATATGCCATGATCAAAGCTGCTGCCGCACAAGGTTGGCTGGACGAGCGCAGCGTGACGTTGGAAACGCTGACGGGGATCAAGCGCGCTGGGGCGGACCTCATCATCAGCTACCATGCCCTGGACGTTGCCCGCTGGCTGCGGGCATAGCCGGGGCGTGTTCGTGTATTGTGCCAAACGACCCGACCAAGTTACTCAGATAGCTAGAGCGAGGAATGCGATGAAACCGAACGGGCTGAGCACCCTACCGGAGCGGGTAAGCGCCGGCGACCTTGACACGATCGACCTCAGCGAAAAAGGCCGCGGCGCCGAAGGGGAGGTAATCTCCAGCAACCGCCGCCTGTTTATGCAGTTTATGGCCTTTGGCGACGTGACCGACACCGCGGCGCTGATCGCGGCGCTGGAGGCCAACCGGGTGCGCGGCGTTCTGTATGAAGACATCAACGACCCGCAGGGTGTGGCGCTCCTGACCTTTAGCGAGTCCCCCGACTATTTCCTGGCCGAGTTGCGCCGCTTCCTCAACCAGCCCCCCTTTGTCGACCTCACGCCGAAACCCGAACACACGATGTTGGGTCGCACCTATGCGCTGGGCTACGAATCCGACCTCGAAGAAACCTTGATCGGGCGGCCCATCCGTCGCGTCTTGGACCCAGCCCTGCCGTGGGTGGTGTGGTATCCGCTGCGCCGCGCCGGTTCGTTTGAGCAACTCAGCAGCCAAGAACAGAATGTGATCCTGATGGAACATGGCGGGATCGGCCGCGCCTATGGCAAGGCGCACTTGGGCTATGACGTGCGGCTGGTCTGCCACGGGCTGGACAAGAATGACAACGACTTCGTGGTTGGGTTGGTTGGTCCCGAGTTGTATCCACTCTCGACCATCGTCCAACGGATGCGCAAGACCAAGCAGACATCGCTGCATCTGGAGAGGCTGGGGCCTTTCTTTATTGGCAGGGTCGCTTGGCAGGCACCGCAGGCATAAAGGACACCCGATGGCTATGCACCCTCACCTGCACCCTCCTGCGCCTGGCCCCGCTGCCGCACAGGCCGAGCCGTCTGCGCCCTTTCTGCGCGCCTGCCGTGGCCTGCCCACACCCTATACGCCGGTCTGGTTTATGCGCCAGGCAGGGCGCTATATGCCCGAATATCGAGCGCTGCGCGCCCAGGCTAGCCTGCTGGAATTGATCCGATCGCCAGAGATGGCGGCGCAGATCACGCTGCAGCCGATTGAGGCGTTTGACCTCGACGCCGCGATCATCTTTGCCGACATCCTGCCGCCGCTGGCCGGCATGGGTCTCAGCCTGCAATTTGTCAAGGGTGAAGGGCCTCAGATCGACAACCCGCTCCAGCGCCCCTATGACATCGACCTGCTCGCCACGCCCCCGGCGCACGAGACGTTGGCCCCCACGCTGGAGGCAATCCGGTTGGTCGTGAAGGAACTGGCCCCGCGCGGCGTCCCACTAATCGGCTTTGCCGGTGCGCCTTTTACGCTGGCCAGCTATGCAATTGAAGGCGGCGCTTCGCGTAGTTATACAAAGACCAAAGCACTCATGTACGGCAAACCAGCAGCCTGGAAACGACTAATGCTCAAACTGGTGACAGTGCAGGCAGACTATCTGCTGGCCCAAGCTAAGGCAGGAGCATCGGCCTTACAGATTTTCGACTCCTGGGCCGGGCAGGCGTTGAGCCGCGAGGCCTATCGCCGTTATGTCCAGCCCTATAATCAGATGCTCTTTGAAACGGTGCGGCGTGCCGGCGTGCCGGTGATCAACTTCAGCACCGGCGCCGCAGCCTATATTGACGAGGTAGCAGCCGCTGGGGGCGACGTGATCGGCGCGGACTGGCGCATGCCCTTGGGCTGGTATTGGGAGCGTATCGGCCAGGATCGCCCGATCCAGGGCAACCTGGACCCAACGCTGCTGCTGGCTCCCTGGCGCGAACTGAAGTTTCATGTCGATGCACTCTTGGCCGAAGCCGCGGGCCGTCCCGGACATATCTTCAACGTCGGACATGGCATTCTGCCCGAGACGCCGGTCGACCAGGTGCGCCGGCTGGTGGACTATGTACACGAACAGACCCGGCGTGGCGCATAGCCCCGCGCCGGCTGCATCGCAAAGAAAGTGAACACGCAATGAGCGCAGCGCCACGCTACCCGATCGGCGTTTTGATCATGGCCTACGGCGGGCCGAACAACCTGGCCGAACTGCCCGGCTATCTGTCGGACATTCGCAGCGGGCGACCGACCACGCCCGAAGTCTTAGCGGAGATCCGCCACAATTATGAGCAGATCGGCGGCAAGTCGCCGCTGTTGGGGATCTCCCGGCAGCAGGTCGCGGGCATCGCGGCGCAGCTTGACCCGGCACTGTTCCGCTGCTACCTTGGCATGCGCCACTGGGCCCCCTGGATCGAGGAAGTGGTGGGGCAGATGGTCGAGGACGGCATCACGCGCGCGGTCAGCCTAGTACTCGCCCCTCACTTTAGCAAGCTGAGTGTCGCCAAATATCAGGCGAAGATCGCCGACGGGTTGGAGATGGCCCACGGTGATATTCGCTTTGAGCACATTGCCAGCTATCATGACGCCCCCAAGTATATCCAGGCTCTGGCCGACCGGGTTGAACAAGGGCTGACGGCCTGGCCTGCAGCGGAGCGCGACCAGGTGCATGTCGTTTTCAGCGCGCACAGCCTGCCGGCGCGCATTCTGCAGATGGGCGACCCCTATGACAGCCAACTGCGCGAGACGGCGCGGCTGGTGGCGGCGCACGCCGGGCTGCCGGACGCGCGCTGGTCATGGAGCTACCAGTCCGCCGGGCGCAGCCCCGAGCCGTGGTTAGGTCCCCAACTGGAGGAGCATCTCCACGACCTCGCCGAGCAGGGCGTCCGGCGGGTGATCAGCCTGCCGGTCGGCTTTGTGTCGGATCATGTCGAGATCTTGTACGACATCGACATCAAGGCCCAGGCCGAGGCGCAGGCGCTCGGGATGCGTCTGGTTCGCCCGCCTGCGCTCAACGCCGACCCGCTCTTTATCGAGACGCTTGTCGACCTGATCCGTGCGCGCGCCGCGCACTGGCTTCCAACGGGGGTAGCGGCATGAATCTCCAGACCTCGGAGCGCCTGTTTGCCGAGGCGCGCACGCTGCTGCCGGGCGGCGTCAATTCGCCGGTGCGTGCCTTTCGCGCCGTGGGGGGGCAGCCGATCTTTGTCGAGCGGGGCGAAGGGGCCTATCTGGTCGACGTCGACGGCAACCGCTATGTGGACTACGTCCTGTCGTGGGGGCCGCTGATTTTGGGCCATGCGCATCCTGACGTGGTGGCAGCGCTGCACAACGCCATCCTGCGCGGCACAAGCTATGGCGCGCCCTGCCCGCAGGAGATCGAGTTGGCGAAGCTGATCATCCAGGCCATGCCCAACCTGGAGATGGTGCGTTTTGTCAATTCCGGCACCGAGGCAACGATGAGCGCCCTGCGGCTGGCACGCGCCTACACAGGCCGCAGTAAGATCGTCAAGTTCGAAGGCAACTATCACGGCCATGCCGACCTGCTGCTGGTGCAAGCCGGGTCCGGGGTGGCGACGCTCGGTCTGCCCGACTCGCCCGGCGTGCCCGCGGCGACCGTGGCCGACACGCTGACGGCGCGCTACAACGATCTGGGCGCGGTCGAGGCGATCTTTGAACGCATGGGCGGAGAGATCGCCGCCGTGATCGTGGAGCCGGTCGCAGGCAATATGGGGCTGGTGCCGCCGCAGCCCAACTTTTTGGCCGGGCTGCGCAAGCTCACCCAGGAGGCGGGGTCGCTCCTGGTGTTCGATGAGGTTATGACCGGCTTCCGCGTGCATCCGGGCGGCGCGCAGACTCTATTTGACATAATTCCGGACATTACGGCGCTGGGCAAGGTGATCGGTGGGGGGCTGCCCGTCGGCGCCTATGGCGGGCCGCGTGCTATCATGGAGATGGTCGCGCCTGCCGGTCCAATGTATCAGGCAGGCACACTGTCGGGCAACCCGCTGGCGATGACCGCGGGGATCACTACGCTGCGCGGCCTCAGCGCACCTGGCGTCTGGAAAGGCATCGAACGGCAGGGAGCGCGGCTGATGGCGGGGCTGGCGGCGGCGGCAGAGGAGTCGAAGATCCCCGTTCAAATCAGCCGGGTGGGTACTATGTTCGGGATGTTCTTCGCCGACCGGCCGGTGACCGACTGGCCGACGGCCAAGCGCGCTGACACCCAGCGTTTTGCGCGCTTCTTTCAGGCCATGCTGGCGGGCGGCGTCTATCTCGCGCCCTCGCAGTTCGAGGCGGGATTTCTCTCCAGCGCACACGGCGAGCGCGAGATCGATCAGACCCTGGCCGCGGCCAGCGAAGCGTTTGCGGGGCTGGCATCGAGCTAGGGGGTAGCTGAGACCACTGCACGATTATCAATATCAGCATCTCAGGGAGGGTCGCCGGTGGGCGCGCCCTCCCTCTTTTTTTGTTGCCGACCGCGTGCCATTCTATATACAAAGTAGCGCGGCAGATTGATCCAAATCATGTACTTGCGCCAGGTTCGCGCCTATTCTAGAGACGAACGAAGACGGTAGGATGACCCAGTAAAGAAAGAGGAGAGCAAAATGAAAACTATCCTGCGCAGCCAAGAGCTATCGTGCCCCTCCTGCGTGGCCAAAATTGAAAAGGCGCTGACGGCGCTTGACGGTGTCGAGATGGCCAAAGTTCACTTCAACACAGGCCGAATCGAAGTACAGCACGATCCGCACAGCGTGAGCACCCAGGAACTGGTCGATGCGGTGCGTTCTGTCGGCTATGAATCGAAAGTGTCGGCGTTCTAGCCGATCGCAAGGCGGGCTGCTGCGCTTCCGGATGCCGGGCGCAGCAGCCCATGCCCGATATCCGTTCGCGGTATCCTGCAAACGGGTGCAAAGGTATACGCTTGGAAAGGAGTATCCAAACGATGATGACCCAATGGCTGCGCAATCCCAAACAGCGGCGGCTGGCGATCACGCTTCTCAGCGGCATTCTGATCGGCCTGGCCTTTGCCGCCGAATGGTGGCTGGAGGCGTACGCCTGGCGCGACGGCCTGATGATCGCGGCGGCGCTGGTGGCGGGCTGGGATATTGCCGTGCGCGCCTGGCGCAGCCTGCTCAACCGCCATGTCAGCGTCGAATTGCTGGTCACCATCGCGGCCGGCGGCGCGCTGATCATCGGCGAGTATTGGGAAGCTGCGGCGGTGACCTTCCTGTTTATCTTCGGGGCCTATCTTGAAGCGCGCACGCTCAGCCGCACGCGACAGGCGCTTCAGAAGTTGATCGACGTCGCGCCGCTGACTGCGCTTGTGCTGCGCGACGGTGAGCAGATCGAAGTTGCCCCGCATGAGGTGTTGTATGGCGAAACGGTGCTGGTCAAACCCGGCGCCAAGATCGCCGTCGACGGCGTGGTGACCCGCGGCCTGTCGAGCGTAGATGAGAGCGCCATCACCGGCGAATCAATGCCGGTGGAGAAGGCAGACGGGGCCGAGGTCTTTGCCGGTACGGTAAATCAGGACGGCCTGCTCTATGTGCAGGCCACAGGCGTGGGCGCGGATACGACGCTGGCGCGCATCATCCGCCGTGTGGAAGAAGCGCAAGAGGAAAAAGCGCCCACGCAACGCTTTATCGAACGCTTTGGGCAGTGGTATACGCCTGCCATTATCGGCCTCAGCGTGGTCGCTTATGCGATCAGCCGGGACATTGAACTGGCGCTGACGCTGTTGGTCATCGGCTGCCCGGGCGCGCTGGTCATCTCGACGCCGGTGTCGGTGGTGGCCGGCATTGGCCGGGCGGCGCAGAAGGGCATCTTGATCAAGGGCGGCGAGTATTTGGAGAACGCGGGCAAGATCAGCGCGCTGGCGTTTGACAAGACCGGCACATTGACCGAGGGCAAGCCCCGGCTCACCGATGTCGTCGTGCTCCAGACACAGCCTGTTGTCCATGCCGGGGAGGGCATGTTAGCGTATGCCGCGCCGGACAGCCTGCCCAGCGCCACAGAGACGCCGATGGGCCGCTGGACGGCTGCCCAGCAAGAGGTGCTGCGCTGGGCAGGCATCGCCGAGAACGGCTCGGAGCACCCCCTAGCGCGGCCTATCTTGGCAGCGGCACAAGAACTGGGTACGGTGGAGCACCCCGACAGCTTCTTTACCTTCACCGGCCGCGGCGTGCAGGCTGTCCACCGCGGGCGTCAAATTGTGGTCGGCAACGAGGCGCTGATGACCGATCTGGGGATCACGGTCAGCGCGGGCGCGCGGGCGCAGGTCGCGCAGCTAAAATCGGCAGGCAAGACGGCTGTGATCGTGGCGCTCGACGGCGCAGAGGCCGGTATCTTGGGGATGGCCGACCCGCTCAAAACCGGTGTGCGGGAGGTAGTCGACCAGTTGAACCACAGCGGGCTGCGACGCTTACTCATGTTGACCGGCGATGACCGGCGCACCGCCCAAGCAATCGCGGCCGAGGCCGGGATCGAGGAGGTCCACGCCAACCTGCTGCCGGATGATAAACTGGCGGTGATCCGCCGGCTACAGGCCGAGGGTCATGTCGTGGCGATGGTGGGCGACGGCATCAACGATGCGCCCGCGCTGGCCGCTGCCGATATCGGCATCGCCATGGGGGCGGCAGGTACAGATGTCGCCATCGAGACCGCGGATATCGCGCTGATCTCCGACAACCTGGGCAAGATCGTCGAGGCCGTTCACATCTCTAAGGCCACGCTGCGTAACATCCGGCAAAATGTCGGCGTCGCCTTGGTCACCGTGACGGTTCTGCTGGCGGGCGTGCTGCTCGGCCAAGTGCATATGGCGAGCGGGATGTTGATCCACGAGTTGTCGGTGCTGTTGGTCATCCTCAACGGGATGCGCCTGCTGCGGATCTAGAGCAGAAAACGGCTCCGGCCAGACTGGGCGGGCCGGTGGCGCAAGCAGTCAATGAGTGAGGCTGCCTTCCTTGGGGAGGGCAGCCTCACTTTTGTCGCGGCGGTTTGGCAGCCTGCTCTTTGCGATAGCGCAAAGAAGATCGGCCCCGGCTCCGCTACATTGAATCCGCAGCATCGCGCTCAGGCAATGTTGTGTTTGCTGGTGTGAACGAGATGACCGCGAAAGACCCGATTCCACTGGAATAAGGAACATACGCCATGGCAAAAGTTATTCAGTCCTATACGGAAGCAGTTGCCCTTGCGGCCGACCAGTTCAACGCAGTTACTTTGGCGCAGAATGAACGGGCCAAGAACATCCTAGCCTGTTTCAAACCGGGCCAGTTTATCCCCGTCCACGCGCCGGGTGTTGATCTCTCATTGGTTATCTTGGAGGGGTCCGGGCTGCTGGCCGCGGGGGATCAGGAGGCGCCTTTCCAGGCGGGGACCACAGCCTTTATCGCCGCCGGAGAAAAGCGCGGGCTGCATGCAGAGACCCAGACCGTGGCGTTCTTTGTCGTGACCCCGCCGCCCACGATGGCCGACCACACCGGCGTCGCCGCGGGCATTCAGCGCGGCAGTTGGCAACCGGCGTGACAGATCGGCGGCGACACACCTTCTGCTGCCCTGGCAAAAAGAATTAAGGAGAGGATCGTTTCTATGGCCACGTTATCGTCCGCCATGCGTGCCAACCCTGCTGCCGGTTTTCTAGACCGCTATGTACTCCCCAAAGTGGCGCTGACCGTGATCGCCTTTGCATCGCTCGTGGGCGTCTACCTCACCATGAGCACCCATGGCACACCCCCCGCCTGGGCGCTGATCCGCTGGCTGCATTTGGCGGCGCTCGGCGTGTTGGCAGGCGGCTTGATGTGGTGGGGACTCTTTATGAAGCGGCCCGACGACCCGCAGGAGGTTGACCTGGTGGCGCGCTTCGCGCGCGCTCAACAGAACCGCTTCCGCGCGATTGCCTGGGGTGCGTGGGGCGTTGCCCTGGTGACCGCGTCGCACCTCTTCCGGCTCGCCGGTCTGGCCCAGGCGACGGGCGTCTATGCGTTCTGGGCCGGCAACGTAATCCTTCTCGCCGTGGCGCTGCTGACGGTTGCGTGGCTCTTGGCCTATCCGCCGACTACGCATCGCCCCTTCGACACGCAGGAAGTACGCTTTGCGCTTGGGGCAGTTGTGCTGACCCTGGCGAGTACGGCCATCCTCGACGCCCGGCTGACATTTCCCGGTCAGACCTGGCCTTGGGTGCTGCGCCTGCTGCATGTCGTCGCCTTTGGCCTATGGGCCGGCGGCGCGGTGTGGAATATCTTTGTCGCCGTCCCCGGCGCACAGCAGACGCTCGCCATGCCGGTTGTAATAGCCGCCGCCGAACAGTTGGAGCGCTTTCGCTGGGCCGTGCGCGTGATCCTGCCCACGCTGCTGGTCACCGGGCTGGCGCAGGCGATCCCCTATGTGGGGTTGGAGCCTGCGGCGCTGCTCACGCCCTTTGGCCTGCTCATTCTGACAAAAATCACGCTGGTTGTAGCGCTATTTGTTATCTTCATCACCTGCCCGATGTGGCGCGCCTGCTCGCCGATCCGCGGCATGTGCGATCTAAAGGACCTAAAAGCGACTCCGCTTCCGCAGCCCACACAGCACATTGACAACCGCGGCAAGGCCTGTGCCGGGTTTGTCCGCATCCAACGCGCGTTGGATGCGATGCAGCCGAGCGACACGCTGGAACTGCTCAGCACCGACCGCATTTCGTGGTGGGAACTGCCTGCCTGGCTGGAGATCAACGGGCATTCGCTGCTGCAGCAGGAAAAGCGTGGCCGGCTCTGGTGGCGTCACTATCACTTCTTGATCCGCAAGGCCACAGCCCAGAACTAGGCGACTCGCAGGGATCTGCCATAAAGTCACCGGCGAGAGGCTACCTATATGCCTCTCGCCGGTTTTGTTTGGGGTAATGCAGATGGTTCGACCCTAAGGCAAGCGGTCCCAGATGTCGTGGACTTCGTTGCCGTGGAAGCGTGCCACGCGGTTGGTGGGCGCAAGTGGCTCTTTGTAGAAGAACTCGGGCAGTTCGTCGTCCTGCGGGCCAAACCCCGCCTGGCGGTTGAACTCCCGCTCCAGTTTCAACGTCTCGCGCCCCAGCTCAAGAAAGAAATCCATGTCGAGGTTCGTGCCGTGCGCGGCGTTCAACTGCTCGGCTAGCCATGCAGCCTGAGCATTGGTCACGCTCTGGCCGAACATGCACAGCCCCAGCGAGTCGTTGGCCGCGACCTTGGACTGCTGGAGCAGGCTCTGCTCCATGATCTCGTCAAGCCCCATCTTGGTCGTGTCGAGCCGAGGCAGGTTGCCCGCGGTGTGGTCCGCGCCCTGCGCCGTCACCATCATGGTCACGCCGGTAGCTTCGATCACGCGCGGGTCATAGGCGCTGATCGCTTGCCTTTTGATCACCGGCACGCGCTTCACCCCATAGGCTGCGGCGACGCGTGCCGTACCTTGCGCCCACAGCCGGCCCTGCTCGGTTCCCCGGAAGATCTCGGCCAGGGCGCTCACCATCCAGTCGACATCGCCAAAGGGGGCCACGCCTGCCTCCATGAGTACGCCCAGCGTAGCGCCGGTTTCAATCGTATCCACCCCCATATCGTTGGCGATGTAGTTCAAAGCCGCAAGCTGGTCGGGATGGCCAATGCCGCAGTTTGTCCCCAGCAGGCCGAGCGTCTCGTATTCCACGGGCGACACGACCTCTTTGCCGTCGGCGTCATGATAGACGTTGCTGCACTGGATCACGCAGCCGGGCATGCAGGCGTGCGACTGCAGGCCGCCGCGCGAGGTGTTCAGCTCGCCGATAAAGTCGCCGCCCATCTTGAACGATTCGCCCGCATTGACGTCGGCAAACTGCCCGGCGCTGAAGTTGCGCACCGGCAGACCGCCCACATAGTTCTGATAGTCGGCCATGCCCATCGTGCCCACCGCATTGTAGAAGTTCATCACCGTGGGGTCGGCCTGGAGCATCTTGGCGTAACCGCGCAGACCTTCCATCACCTTCTTGCGGTCGTGCAGCGGGGGGATCTTGTCGAGGTCGACGACGATCGCCTTGACGCGTTTAGACCCCAACACCGCACCCACGCCGCCGCGCGCCGCAAAGCGCGACGGACGCCCGTCGCTGTCGCTGATGGCGATGCCGGCGAGCAACCCCTGATACTCGCCTACCGGCCCGCACAGCGCGAGCACCACCTTCTTGCCGTAGCGCGCATAGAGCAGGTCGGCGGCCTCGTAATTGCCCTTGCCCATGTACGTCTCGGCGCTGTCAAAGTCGATCTCGCCGTCCTTACGGAAATGGATGACCACCCAATCGGGCGAACTGTTGTGCAGCGTAAAGCCCGAAATCGAGAGCTGGCCCAGCCCATAGCTAAGGGTCCCGCCGCTGTTCGACTCTTTGATGCCGCCGGTCAGGGGGCTTTTACAGCCCACACTGGTGCGGTTGGCGTTGGAAAAGCTGGTCCCGGCCAGCGGGCCGGCCGAAAAGATCAACGGGTTGGCAGGCGAGAGGGGGTCGACGGCGGCGACGCCCATCTCCACCAGTTTCTTGGCGATGAGATATCGCCCGACGCGGATGGCTTGCTCGCCGGAGACCTCGGCCTTGTCCATGCTGCGGGTCGCCAGGTCGATATCGAAGTACTTGCGCATGCCGATAGCCCTTTCCAGACGGTAACTGCGAAAGCAAAACGCTTTTCCTAGAGCATACACGCCGAAGCGCAATCCGCCTAGTTGCCGGTACGCCGATTACATGGTCCAGCGCTATAATTGACATAACAATATTGCTGCGTGTCTTAGCAGGGCAGAGGTAGAGCAGCTTCGGGCGTAACTGTCCCACTAGAGGCGTTTGAAATACCTGGCGACCGGCAACAGCCCGAAGCCTAGTTTCTCATAGGTGTGCCGAGCGGGGGCGTGCCCCGGATCGCCGCCAGTCTCGACCATCGCCACAGACATGCCGGCTTCTTTTATCCAAGCAAGGGTGAATTCGATCAGAGCGCTGCCGATACCCTGGCCTTGAAAGTCGGGGTCGACGGCGATCATATAGATTTCACCCATGCCCGCCTGGGAATGCAGCTTCACGGCTGCAAAGCCCGCGACTGCCTCGCCCCGCAGAGCCACCCATACCGGGGTGTCCTGTGCGGCACAAACATCCGCCACAGCCTCTTGCTGGTTAATGCGCCAGTCGGGATAAAAGTGCCGGTAGACATCAGGGCTCATCACCTGCTGGAGCGATTCAAAGACCGGGGCCCAGGCCCGGAGCGCAAGCCGGATCACCGCATCTAGGTGATGAACGCTGTAGGGTTCAATCTGTATATCCATAAACGCTCCGGGACCATGGCTTTTTTATCACCTCGATAGCTTCATTAAAAAGACCTTATATCTACAGATTAATCTTGTCTATTTATTGACCTATTTGCGAAAAATTCATCTTCCGCTTAATATGGTGGGCGCCACCTATCCGCCCTGGATCACTGACAAGGATGCCCTCAATGACCGTAGACGAGTTCACCGACGCTTATCCTGAATTCGCCTTTGACTTCTCGAAGCTGATTAGAGATCAGACTCGGATCCTTGAGCCATCCGTGCTGGAACAATTGCCGATGGAACTTATGCCGACGCATCCCTATCAGCCAGGAGGCCGAGGACGGGCAAATCCCAACCAAACCTTGACACACTACCAGTGTGCCACATGCCTCAGGGTATTGCGCAACGATCAATTCTATACACCGCCATCCAAGCTGCGAAAGAACGTGTTACATACGGAATGTCGAAGCTGCGCTCAGCAAGCAAATGCCCATCATTATGATGCCAGCGCAAAGCTGATCCAATCCAGACGACTCACCATCTGGCAGTTTCTTGCGCCGTCATGCACGCTTTGCGGTTTTGACAAGCATACGAGCGCCCTCGATATGCACCATCTCGGTGGCAAGGAAACGACAATGGCCGCCCTGATTACGGCGGTTACGTTTACCCCTAGCAGCAGAAATATCGAGAAACTACTACGCGAAGCCTCGAGATGCATTCCGCTGTGCAGCAATTGCCATCGAATGCTCCACGCTGGGGTTCTATCGCTGCCGGAGCAATTGCCACGCCCTGCCTATCGCCTGGCCGAGCTTCTCAAAGCATTGCGCTCACCAGAGTCTTGACCAGTTGACACTTGACATCTGCGGCGTCCCATGATAGAAATAGATTAATTAAACGCACGCAAGGAAGCGATAGCGCCATGCAGCCCATTGTGCTACATCACCGGCCCGCCACAATCGTACCCCCCTCCCCCACTTCTCTGGCATTCGACGCCGAAATTCTGGCCGGACAGCTTGCGCCGTCGAGCATCGCCATGTACCGCCGCGACTTCCTCGCCTATCTCGATTTTGCCGCAAGCCCTGAGGCCGCCCTGCAGTCCGCCACGCTGGCACGCTGGCGCGCCCATCTGGCCCAGGAAACCGACAAAAGCCCCAACACGATCAACCGCATGATCAGCGCCGTTAAACGGCTGATGCGCGAGGCCGCGGCGCAGGGGTATATCGACCATGCGACCGCTACCTCTTTCGACCAGGTTTCCGGCGTCAAGACCGCCGCGCTCAAGCACCGGATCAAGGCCAACGCCCGCGTACGCATCGAGCCGGTGGAGATGCGCCAGGTCTGCGAAACGCCGGAGCCAGACCGCTTGATCGGCGTGCGCGACGCGGCGCTGCTCGCCGCGCTGGCCGGCAGCGGGCTGCGCGTCAGCGAACTGGCATCGCTCACCCAGCCCCAGGTGCGCCCCAAGGGATCCAGCTATATTGTGTTGGTAAAGGGAAAAAACGACGTGGACTATCGCGAAGCGCCGCTCAGCCGCGAGGCCTACAGCTTGATCGCCGACTGGCTGGCGGCCCGACCGGTGGACAGCGACTATATCTTTACCTCGTTCGACGGTCGCGGCCAACGGCTTACCGCACGCCCGCTTTCCCCAGAGGCAGTTTGGAAGATCGTGCGCAAATATGCCCAGGCAGCGGGCCTCGACGATGTCAAACCGCATGATTTCCGGCGCTTCGTGGGAACGCAGTTAGCCCAGCGCGATATTCGCCGCGCCCAGAAAGCGCTGGGCCACAAGCGCATCGAGACCACTGCCCGCCATTATGTACTCGACGAGCTCGAACCGGGCCTCACCGACAATCTCTACTGACGCAGACTGCCACGTCGTTCCCAGCCGGCCCATCCTGCCAGCGTCACCAGGACCCCCAGCACCAACACCAGGATCAGCCCAGCGCGATCCTGGCGCGCCGCGCCTGTGACCGGCAGGTCGCCCGGCGGCGTGACAGCAGGCGTCTGAGTATCAGCGCCGGCCGGCAGCTCGACCTGGGCCGCCTCTGGCGTCTCAGGTGCGACAGCCATAGTGACGATTTCTGCTGCGCCCAGGGCCGCCGGCCCGGCCGCCTTTGTGTCAGTGATGACGTGCGTTGTCGTCAATGTGGCCGTCGGCGAGTTGACAACCGTAATGGTGGTGGTTGTAATGGTAGCCGTGGGCCGCGGCGTAGGCGTCGTGGTCGCCGTAGGTTGCGCCGTCATGGCGGGTCGTGGCGTCACGGCCGGTGAAGACGTTGGGGATTCTGTGCTGGTCGGCGTCAATGTCGATGTCGCCGTTGGCCGCGGGGTTAGTGTCGCAGTCGGCGAAGGAAATGGCGTCTCAGTTGGCGCCGGCGTAGCCGTATCGGTGGCGGTTGGCCGCGGGGTGGGAGTGGCGGTAGCCGTGTCGGTCGGAGGCGGCGTAGATGTCGGTATAGATGTAGGTGTCGCCGTTGGCTCTGGAGTCGCCGTAGGTGGACGCGTGGGCGATGCCGTCGCAGTTGCCGTAGGTGTCGGCAGGGATGTAGCTGTCGCAGTTGGCGTATGGGTTGCTGTTGCGGTCGGGCGTGGCGTCGCCGTTGCAGTGGATGTTGGAATAGGCGTGGGCGTCGGCACGGCCACCGCTATCGCAGCTACCGGCGTGGCAATCGGCCCGGCAATCCCGTGCGTCTGCACGCTCACCGTATAAGCGCCCGGTTCTGTCAACGCCACCGTTGTGCTCCATATCCCCGCCGCATCCACCGTGGCAGTCTGCACCACTGCGCTCCCCACCACAATGTCCACAGCCGCGCCCGGCGCACCGAATCCGCTCACCTCGACGGTCACCCCCTCCCCCTGAGTCTTGCTCAACACGCTGGAGACGCTCAACGGCGCCGTCGTCGCCGTGGGCGAAGCAGTTGCGGTTGGCGTCGCGCTGGGCCGCGGAGTAGGAGTATAGGTGGCGGTATGTGTGGGCGTAGACGTCACTGTCGCTGTCGCCGTCCGTGTAGAAGTCGCCGTAGCGGTTGCCGTAGGCTCCGGGGTCGCCGTAGCAGTGGCAGTGGACGTTGGCGTCGGTCGCGGTGTCGCGCTCGGCGTAGCCGTTGCCGCAGCCGTTGATGTGGGCGTGGAGAGCGCCGTAGGCCGCGGCGCAGGGGTCGGCCGCGGCGTGGCAGTGACAGCCGGCGTCGCCAGCGCTGTCACTGCTTCGGCGATCACCGTTGCCTCCACGGTTGCGACCGCGGTTGCGACTAGAGGCTCCACCGTACCGGTTGCGGTTATCACAGTTGCAGTTGCCACAGCCACAGTTGCCACAGCCACAGTTGTCACAGCTGCAGTCATCGCCGTCGTAGGGGATGCCGGCCCCGTCGGGCCTGCGACGAGCAGTGCGGTTGTGCCGGCAGTCGGCAAGCTTACCGGTGTGGGTGTCGCGGTCGGCGTCAGCGTCGGCAGGGCTGTGCTCGGCGGAGCAGGCAGGACGACCACATACGAAGTCAGGCGCGCGGCCAGCAGCTCTCCCCGCTCGCCGGCTCCTTGGCAGCCAATATACTGGACGCCGGGCGTCTCAAAGCTGAGTACATAGCGCCACATGCCATCCGCATCGACCGTTACCGTGGCAAAGGCCTCGTCTCCAACCAAGACGTCCACCTGGCTGTTGGGCCGCCCCGACCCAATCACCGTGACGCTCTCGCCCGGC
>JADLFO010000221.1 GCA_020845455.1 Caldilineaceae bacterium | reverse complement strand
TCTCCAGCGCGACCAGCAGATCGCTCACCTGCTGGCGCGTCTCCAGGTCGGTGAGCGCGCCGTCCTGGTCAAAGTGCTCCCAGGCGCGGATGACCATCAACTCCGGTTTGTTGAGCAGTTTCACATCGTTGTGAACCAGAATATAGCGCAGGTGCGTTTGGGCGCGCACTGTGCCAAAGCGCCCCCCCGCACCCATGATGGCCGCCGGTTTGCCGTTGAGCGCGGCCGGTTCGTCGCGCGAGATGGCGCGCGAGGCCCAGTCGATGGCGTTTTTGAGCACGCCGGGGACCGAGTAGTTGTACTCCGGCGTGGCGATGAGCAGGGCGTCGGCGGCTTTGATCTTGTGCCGGAACGCCTGCACGGCAGGCGGCGCACCGGCGCCGTCGACATCGGCGTTGTAGAACGGAATTGGCAGCAGATCGAAGACTTCGATGGCGAGCGAGGGCGGCGCCAGCTCCAGCGCCGCCTGGATCAAGCCGCGGTTATAGGAGTGGGCGCGCAGGCTGCCGGCAAAGGCGAGCACGTTCAAGGTGTCGGTCACGGGGTTCCCCTACTCGGTGAATGGTTCTATACGACCAGCGCCATCCCATCGCCGCCGGTGTCCGCGCCGCCTGCCATGGCCCCCGTGGCGGGGTCGATGGCGATAGCGTGTACCAGCCCGAAACCGCCGTGGCTCTGCGGGATGTAGACGGCGGGATGGCGCCGGCGCACTTCGTTTAGGACATATTCGGGGATGCGCAGGTGGCAGCGGATCGCACCGGCCTGGGCGTCGATGCGCGGGGCGTAGGTCGCTTCCTGCGGCGTCATCCCGAAGTCGAGCACGTTGAGAATGACCTGCAGCACCGAGGTGATGATGCGCGTGGCCCCTGGCGCGCCCAGCGCCAACACCGGCTGATCATCTCGGTAGACAATCGTGGGGGTCATGCCGGTGGTGCGGCCCTTGCGCGGGGCGTAGGAGTTGGGGTGCCCTGCCCAGGGGTGGAAGTTAATCATTGAGTTGTTGTACATAAAGCCCAGGCCCGGCGTGATCACGCCCGACGACGCGCCGAGCGAGTGGGTCAGCGAGACGCAGTTGCCCTGGGCGTCGGCGGTGGTGACCTGGGTGGTGGTCGGCGTGCCGGTGGGGGTAAAGGCCACATCGATGGGTTTTCCCGCGTCGATGTGGCCGCGCCAGTAGGCGGCGCGCTCCTTGGAGATCATCCAGGCCTGGGGAACGTCGTCGAACTGCGGGTCGGCCATGTGCGGGTTGCGGTCGGCAAAGGCGGCTTTCATCGCCATGCCCAGCAGGTAGATATAGTCCGGCGAGTTGTGGCCCAGCGCGGCCAGGTCATAGCCTTCGAGGATGTTGAGCATGGCGATCAGCGTGGGGCCGCCGTGCGGCGCGGCCGCGCTGGTGATGGTGTGGCCGCGGTAGCTGCCGGTGACGGACATCTCTTCGCGCAGCGTGTAGCCAGCGAGGTCGTCCGCCGTGACAAAGCTGCCGTTGGATTGCAGGTCGACGGCCATGCGCCGGGCCAGGTCGCCGTGATAGAAGTCATCTGGGCCGGATTCGGCCAGGTGGCGCAGGGTGGCGGCATAGTCGGGGTTGCGGATCGTCTCGCCCATATCATACGGCTCGCCGTTGGGCTTGAGATAGACGCTCCGTGCCTCTGTATTGCTCAGGATATAGTCAAGCAGCGAGCAGGCTTCGGGATAGCCGGCCTTGCGCTTCCAGCGGTTGGCCGTCAGGTCGCTGACAAGCCAACCTTCATCAGCCACACGCACGGCGGGCGCGATGGCGTCGGCCCAGGAGATCGTGCCCCAACGTTCCAGGATGGCCGCCATTCCGGCCACCCAGCCGGGCGTACAGATTGAGGTATAGCCGGCGTCGTTCACTTTGCCCTGCAAGAAATAGCCCCAGCCGTCGGGGTTGGGACGGATGATACGGTCTTCCCACATGTCGGGCCTGACCAGACTGCCCGCCAGCGCCGGGGCGTCCAGCCCAATCGAGCCGGGCTGACCGGCCAGATGGAGGTTAACCAGGGCATAGCCGCCGATGCCGCACATCTGCGGGTCGACGATAGCTTGGACAAAGGCCGCGGTCACCGCGGCATCGACGGCGTTGCCGCCGCGCATCAGCACCTTGGCCCCCGCTTCCACGGCGGCGGGCTGCGGCGCGACAATGGCATTGGGCATAGCGGTTTCTCCTGACAGGTGGGTCGCGGATGGGTGCGCTGGACGCGTCTTTGATTGTGTCATGTACGTCTCCGGCGGCGCTGGAGGCAGTATAGCATAGAGCGGCGCTGTCGCCGTATCCGCTGCGCTGCGCTTGGCGTGCTTGCCGGGGGGATGATTTGGCAGCGCTGGATGCGGGTCGGTACAATAGGCCTATGCATGAAGAGACAAGGGCCGATCTTGACGATTGGGTACGACCGCCGGTTGTGCTGGCGTCTGCCAGCCCGCGGCGGCAGGCATTTCTGGCGGAGTTGGGGCTGGATTTTGTAGCTGTGCCCGCCGATGTGGACGAGACGCCGCAGCCCGGCGAACATCCTGTGGCGCTGGCAGCGCGGCTGGCCGAGATCAAGGCGCGATCCGTGGCAGAGCGGCTTGGGCCGGGGCCGCGGCGGGTGATTGTGGCGGCGGATACGGTGGTGGCGCTGGGCGATCTGCTGCTGGGCAAGCCGGAGGACGACGCTGACGCCTGGCGGATGCTCGACCTGCTGCGCGATGGGCCGCATCAGGTCCACAGCGCGGTGAGCGTGCTGGACACAGGTGACGGCAGCGTGCGCACTCAGGTCAACTCTACGACCGTGGTCATGCGCCCGTATACGGATGCGGAGATTGACGCCTACATCGCCGGCGGCGACCCAATGGACAAGGCGGGCGCGTATGCTATCCAGCATCCCGGCTTTGCACCGGCTGCGGCGGTTGCGGGCTGTCTTTCGGGCGTGATGGGGCTGCCGCTGGGGGCGCTGGCCGACCTGCTGAGGGAGGTAGGGATCGACCTGCCGCCGGTTGCGCCGGTCTGCCAACGGCAGACATCGTTTCGCTGCTGTCGCGCCGGCGAATAGGGCGAACAGTTCTCTGTCACCCTGAGCCGGCGCCGCGCCACAAGCGGCGCAAAGGGTCTCTCTGGGCGGGGGATCAGAGCGGAGAGATTCTTCGCGCCGCCGGGGCTGTGCCCCCACTGCGTGAACGGAATGACAGGCGCAGAGCGGCCGGTGTGGTTGACAGGGCATCGGCCCGTTGATACACTTAGCACGGATGTGCGGAGCGGACGAGAGGACACCGCGTTTGGCAAAATCCGCCGAAGAACGCTACGAAGATTACGACGCCTATGCGGAATATCGCGGGCGGGACCTGGTGCGTGCGCGCAAGCCCAGGCCGAAACGAGAGTCGGA
>JADLFO010000220.1 GCA_020845455.1 Caldilineaceae bacterium | reverse complement strand
TTTGGCAACACGGCTATGATGCTGGCCGAGAAACGCTATCTGCCGCGCGTCTGGGCGGCGCTGGTGCGCGTGCTGACCGTGCCGCGCAGCCTGGTGGCGTTTGAGCGCGGCGCGCTGGGGCCAAGCAAGGACTGCGCCTATGAAGGGCCGTACCTCAAGGCGATCACCGGCTATCCGATTGCGCTGGAAGGGGCCGAGGCGGCCTGTGCGCATCTGTCGCCGCTGGGCAACATCGCCAAGGCCACGGCGGATCTGTGGAGCAATGAATCGGTGCAGAATGTCAGACTGCTGGGCGAGATGGCCCCTACGGTCTCACTGGAGCAGTTGGTCTATGCCACCCGGCTGATGAATGTGGCCGCGGGCCAGGGGCCGGATGCGGCGGCCACGCTGCGCGAATGGTTTGTCGCTTCGGATGCGGCGCGCGACCCGCAGGCCTGGGTGCTGCGCCCGGATGTGGTGGTGGCGCTGGCCGGGGAGATCGTCCAGGAGACGAGCGGGTATGCGCGCACGCGGCGCGCTGCGCTGTCCACGCTGGCGCGGCTGCGCCAGGCGCACCAGGCCGGGGAGTTTGCGCTTGCGCCCAAGGAAGTGGCCTGGCTCGACCGGCTGTCGCGCCAGGCGGATACGCTGCCCGAAGAAGAAGCCGAACTGATCGAGCGCATGCTCCCCACGCTGGACCCGGAGAAGATCCGCGTAGCGGAATATCTAGAGTCGCAGGCCGCATAGACGGGCCGGGCCGGCCAGGCGCAGCGACAAACGAATGGTCATTTGGCAATCGCCCTGGATGCCCGTAAGATTAACGTATCGACGGGCATTTTTGTCTCGGCTGCTCGCCGTGCCGCCCGATCCCCGGCGCCAAAGACGCCGAGGCTCGACAACGAAGCCCCCTCAAGGGGGCTTCGCGTATGTGCATGCTCACATCGGCGGTTGGATGCAATTTTAGAAATTCGTTGGTCATGTCATTCCAAACCGAGTCTCGAAATGACATTGCCTCGATATTGGCCTGACGTGCATCCGACCGCACCTACGAGAGGCCGAAGGCTGATCTGATGCTGGCTGAATCTGCCAACCTACCGATCCCCCCAACCGCCTTGCCCTACCGCGCCTATTTCCGCTGTTTCCGCGGCTGTCCGGGCGAGTATTCGCTCTATGAGGTGATCTACACCTGCCCCACCTGCGGCGGACTGCTGGAGGTGCATCACGAGTTGGAGCCGCTGCAGCAGCGCAGCGCCGAGGCGTGGAAGCAGACCATCGAAAAGCGCGTCGGCACGACGACCTGGCCCTATGGCAGCGGCGTGTGGGGGATGCGCGAATGGGTTGCGCCCGACCTGGCCGACGCGAACGTGGTCAGCATGTATGAGGGCAACTCCAACCTCTATTGGGCGGAGCGGTTGGGCAGGCAGATCGGCGTGCCCAACCTGTGGATCAAGCTCTGCGGCAACAGCCATACGGGCAGTTTCAAAGACCTGGGCATGACCGTGCTGGTGAGCGTCGTCAAACAGATGATGGCGCGGGGCAGCGCGGTGCGCGCCGTGGCGTGCGCCAGCACAGGCGACACCAGCGCGGCGCTGGCCGCCTATGCCGCCTGCGCCGGCATCCCGGCCATCATTTTTTTGCCGCAGGGCAAGGTGAGCACCGCTCAGTTGGCGCAGCCGGTGGCCAATGGCGCGCATGTCTTGGCGCTGGACACCGACTTCGACGGCTGTATGAAGATCGTGCAGGAGGTGACCCAGGACAACAGCATCTATCTGGCGAACTCCATGAACAGCATCCGCATCGAAGGCCAGAAGACGGTCGGCATCGAGATCGTGCGCCAGTTTGACTGGCAGGTCCCCGACTGGATCATCATCCCGGTGGGCAACCTGGGCAATATTAGCGCGCTCTATAAGGGGCTGGAGCTGCTGATGGACTTGGGCATCACCGACCGCATGCCGCGGCTGGTGGCGGCGCAGGCGAGCAAGGCCAACCCGTTTTATCAAAGCTATCGCAACGGTTTTGCCGAACAGGTGCGGCTGCGCGCCGGGACGACGCTGGCCTCGGCCATTCAGATCGGCGACCCGGTGAGCTATGAGAAGGCGGTGCAGGCGGTGCGCGCCACCAACGGCATCGTCGAGCAGGCCAGCGAGCATGAGTTGGCGAACGCCGCGGCTCTGGCTGATCTGACGGGAATGTACACCTGTCCGCATACCGGCGTGGCGCTGGCCGCGTTGTTTAAGCTGGTGGAGCGAGGGGAGATCGCCCCGCGGGATCGCGTGGTGGTGATCAGCACGGCGCATGGGCTGAAGTTCACCGGGTTTAAGGCGGGCTATCATGAGGGCAGCTTGGCCGAGGTGGAGAGCGAACATGCCAACCCGCCGGTCTATCTGCCTGCCGACAGCCGCGTGGTCAAAGAGACGATCCAGCGCAAGCTGGGCGAGTAAGTATGGGGGAGAAGCCGCTGCTGGACTATCATGCGACCTCGTTTTCGCAGGGGCGCATGGATTTTGCCTGGGAGGAACTGAGCGAGGCGGAATGCGCCCAGGCCTATGCCGATTGGCAGGCGGGCAAGGGGTTGATCGGCGGCGACCCACGGCTGCGCCCCGGCTCCGATCAACTGCCGGAGTGGGGGTTGGAGCGGCCCTTTTTCCGCACGCTGGCGCTGGACGACCGGCGCGGGGGGAATGGAGCACGGCTGCGCGCCGAGCTAGCCGGTGATCGTCCGCTGGAGGTCGAGATCGGCTTTGGCCGCGGCGACTTTTTGCTCGACCGGGCGGGGCGCAGACCGCAGACGCTTTTGCTGGGCTATGAGACCAAGACCAAGGCGACCCGGCTCTTTCTGGAGCGCATCGCCCGTTTCGACCGCACCAACCTATGGGTGAGCGACGACGACTGCCGCTTTAGCCTGCCGCGCCTGGTGGCGGATGGCCGCGCGGATGCGGTGCATATCCTCTTCCCCGACCCGTGGTGGAAGCCGCAGCATCGTGTGAAGCGGCTTTTCTCGCCGCCCTTTGTCGACCTGCTGGCGGCGAAGCTGCGAGCGGGCGGGCTGCTGCATTTCAAGAGCGATGTGGAGGCCTACGGCGAGCTGGTGCGCTATTTGGTGGAGGGGCACGGCGCGTTTGCGCCGCATGACCCGGCGCAGGCCGCAATCATCGGCGAGTTTGCGCTGACCCATCGCGAGCACTGGTGCCGCCGTCACAACCGCCCAGTGTTCGCCTACTACTTCGTGCGGCGGTGAAAAGCGAGATTTCACCGCAAAGAACGCAAAGATCAGAGAAAAAGAAATCGTAGGTGCGGTATTGTACCGCATCTACATTGAACGGCATTTCATGGACACTGACCACGCAGCACCCACCGCGATTACGCCAGGCGAGAGCCGCGGGCGCGCCATGTTGAGTTGGGCCGGCAAGCAGCGGCCCGCGCCTGTGCCGGTGGTGGCGGCGCGGCTGGTGGAGATCGTCGACCCGCGGCGCGAACTGCCGCTGGCCCAGGCCGAGGCGCGGCCCGCGCTGGCCCCGCAGCCCGATTCGTTCTTCGGCCAGGCGCTGCCCAACCTCCTCTACTACGGCGATAACCGCACTGTGCTGGCGCATCTGCTGGCGCATGGCTGGGCGGGCAAGGTCAAGCTGGTCTATATCGACCCGCCTTTTGACAGCGGCGGCGACTGGGCGCGCAAGGTGCGGCTGCGCGACGGCAACAAACAACTGCTGGGCGAGACGCTGCAGTACCGCGATAGCTGGAGCGGCGACAGCTATCTCCAGTTTATCTATGAACGGCTCTTTCTGCTGCGCGACCTGCTGGCCGAGGACGGCAGCATCTGGCTGCACTGCGACTATCGCCAAGTCCATCGGCTGCGGCTGCTGCTCGAAGAGGTCTTTGGCGAAGAGAACTATCTGAACACCATCGCCTGGCGCAGCCAAGTGGCGCGCGGGGCCAAGGTCAACGCCTTCTTCTTCCCCTACAGCACGCAGTATATCGAGATCTTTGCCAAGAACCGCGCCGCGCCCACGGTCTGGAACCCGCAGCGCAAACGGCTGATCTTCTCCCGCGCCCAGGCCGCGGCGCAGTTTATGGAGGATGGCCGCGGCTTTTTTCGCACGTCGGACCCCGGAACTTACAGCTTTGAACGGCTGCGCGAACTGCACGCCGCGGGACGGCTCTATGCGCCCTACGGCGGCGAGGTCGTGGTCGACGAAGCGGCGCGGCGCGTCTATCCCTCCAAGGGCGGCAACATTGGCGTCAAGTATTATTTGACCCGGCTGGGCGACGGCCGCTTTGCCGCCGAGCGCGGGGTCGATAATTTGTGGGATGACATCCCTGGGCTGGGCACGACGCCGGGTGAGGATGTGGGCTATCCCACGCAGAAGACCGAGGCGCTGCTGCGCCGCGTGATCGCGGCGGCGACGCATCCGGGCGATGTAGTCTTGGACTGCTTTTTGGGGTCGGGCACGACCGCGGTGGTGGCGCAGAAGATGGGCCGCCACTGGATCGGCTGTGACCTGGGCTATGGCGCGATCCAGACGGCGCGGCGGCGCTTGCAGCGCGTGATCCAGGAGGCGGGGCCGGGCTTTGCGCTCTATGCCATGGCCGACGTGGAGCCGCCGCCGGTGGACGGCGCGGCGCTGACCGTGACGATGCAGCGCGTTGTGGGCGCGCCCGGCCAGGTGGAGATCGAGATTGTGGACTATACGGCGCACGCGCCGCAGGAAGGCAGCGATCCGCCGCGGCGCGTGCGCCCGCACCGCGCCGCCGACTGGCGCGCCCTGGTCGACGCCGTGGATATTGACCCATACTACGACGGCGTGATCTTTCAGGCGGTAGTGGCCGATGTCCCGGTCAAGAAGCGTGAGGCGGTGATGGGGCGCTATCGCGTGGCCGCGCCTACCCCGGCGACGGTCGCCGTACGCATCACCGATATCTTTGGCAACGAACATCTAAGTGTGCAGCAGGTCTGACACTGAAGTCTGACCGGTAAGCCTGATAAAGGGTGGGGCATGAACGGAGTGAGCGCGCCGGGCCGGGAACATGCGCCCGTGCTGACGGTGTTGGAGGAAGATCGGCACGCCTGGTTTGCCGGGCGCACACGGGCCATTCTAAAATATCTGGACGCCGAACTGGGGCCGCAGCAGCCGGGGCTGCCGCGCCGGGTGTTGGATATCGGCGGCGGCGCGGGCAATATGGCGCACCATCTGGCGCATTACGGGCAGGTGATCGGGATCGACGCGCACCCGCGGCCACTGCCGGTGGCCGCGGCGCGCGGGCTGACAGTCTGCCAAGGCGGGGGCGACAGTCTGCCCTTCCCCGACAACAGCTTTGACCTGGTAGCGCTGCTCGACACGGTGGAGCATATCCCCGACGAGTTCGGCGTCTTTCAGGAATGCCGCCGTGTGCTCAAGCCGGGCAGCAAACTGATTGTGAGCGTGCCTGCGTTTATGTGGCTGTGGAGCTATAACGACGAGATCAACGCGCACCAGCGGCGCTATACTGCGCCGGAGCTGCAGCAGAAGTTGGAGATCAGCGGGCTGCGTGTGCGGCGTATCAGCTATACCAACTTCTTTCTTTTTCCGATGGTGGCCGGGCTGCGCCTGCTGCGCCCCCATCAGCCGCAGTTGGCAAGCCCGCACGCGAGCGACAGCGAATCCGAAGCTGCCTATCAGGTGGAGATGGAGGCGATCCCGGAGCCGGCCAACACGCTGCTGCATGGGGTGGGCCGGCTGGAGGCGGAGTTGGTGGCGCGCAGGTCGCTGCCCTTTGGCGTCAGTATCTTGTGTGTGGCGGAGAAACCAAGCA
>JADLFO010000219.1 GCA_020845455.1 Caldilineaceae bacterium | reverse complement strand
TCCTACCCCCGCTACTCATGGCCGCCGGGCCTAGGCCCGGCGGCTTCCACTTGGCGACGTAGCTCAGGCGGTTAGAGCGAGGGCTTCATAATCCCTAGGTCGGTGGTTCAAGTCCACCCGTCGCCACTCAACCCCAATATGTAGTAGAGTCCCCGTAGGTTAGGTACCACATATTGTGTATTCGTCTCTAACCACGAAGGGACGGATCCGGTGAATGACCGAGGGACTCATGATTTTTCCGCTGCTTTCGACATGTTTTTGTTGGACTGTGAAGCCCGCCGTCTGACGCCCGCCACCCGCCAGTTTTACATCGCTAAGCTCTCCCTTTTTATCCGTTGGTGCGAGGAGCAAGGCATCGACACCTTGCAGCAGTTGACCGCGCACGATCTGCGCCGCTACCTGGTGCACCTCTCGCGGCGCAAGCTCTCCAGCCAGTACCAGCACAACCTCGCCCGTGCCATTCGCACCTTTCTCAACTTCTGTGTACGCGATGAACTCCTGGACAAGTCGCCTTTTGATAAGGTACAGATGCCGCGCCTGGAAAAGAAGCTCTTGGCCGCGCTCTCGCCTACGGAGATCCACATCGTTCTGCGCAGTTGCCACACCGAGCGCGACAAAGCGCTCTGCCTCTTTCTGCTCGATTCCGGCGTGCGCGCCAGTGAACTGATTGCGTTGAACTTGGCTGACGTGGATATGAAGTCCGGTCTGGTCACCGTCCAGTTGGGCAAAGGGCAGAAGGCCCGGACCACCTATATCGGCGCACGCACCCGCAAAGAGCTGCGGCGCTACCTGGCGACGCGGCCCACCGCCAAACCCCACACCCCGCTCTTTCTCTCGGAGCTGACCGGCGGCAGGCTGACCGTCGACGGGTTGGTCCAGCTGATGGGACGGCTGCAAGAGCGCTCCGGCGTTGCGGCCTGTACGTGCCATACGTTTCGCCGTACCTTTGCCCTCAACTGCCTGCGCAACGGCATGAACATCTATGTGCTGGCACGGCTGATGGGCCACGCCGACATCACCATCCTGCGCCAGTACCTGCCGCTGGTCGAGGACGACCTGCAAGAGGCGCATGCGCGCTTCGGCGCCGTGGACCACCTGTTGGGCTAGTGCGCCGGTGGATGTAGCAACTGAGCGATCTGCTCAAGCTCCAACTCCTCGAGGCCGGGCGGCTCTGCAAAGGGGGCCAGCTCGGCCTGGCGGATGGCTTGGGCCACACGGCGATCATCTTGGTTGCCGTAGATCTGTAAGGTGACGGTCACGTCGGCATGTCCCAGCGCCTGCGCCACGATCTGGGCGTTGATGCCCTGATCCAACCAGGCTTGGGCGGCACGGTGGCGAAAGGCATGGAGGTTATGGCGGCCGGTGATGCCGGCGCTCTCCGCCAGTCGATCCACGAGTTGGCGCACGCCGTCGGTCGTCAAGGGACGATCATAGGCGTTAAGCCACAGGGCATGTCCCTGGCTAGCTGGGCGTTCCGCAAGATACGCCTGAATCGCCTGCACGCCGGCGTTGCCCAGAAAGACCTTGCGCCAGCCGCGTTTGCCCTGGACCCACGCGATCCCCTGCTTGAGATCCAGCTGAGGGAGATTCATGCTGACCAACTCTCCAGCGCGCATGCCGGTGGTGGCCATGACCGTGAGAAGTGCGAAATCCCTGCGACTGGAGTGCTGGGCGACTTGCCAGATGGCCCGCAGATCCTCCGGTGAGATGGCTTTCATCACTACGGGGCGCGTGTCTCTGGGTGAGGTGAGATGGTCAAAGGGATTGAACGCGACGAGGCGCTGGCGCACCATGGCGTTCCAGAAGGTGCGCGCCGCGCGCAGGTGGTTGTGCAGGGTGGCCGGTGATAACGGACGCTGTTGGGTTGGTTTGGTGGGATGGCTCTCCCAGCAGCCTCTGCGCGCTTGCACCGCGCGCCAGTAACGCTCCGCCTCGGCATATGTGATCGAGGAAAGCGTCCGGGTTGGGCCGAGATACTCGACCATGGGGGCCAAGCACTTGGCGTACCAAGCGCGGGTTTCATGGTTGTGTTTGGTCCCCACAAAGCGTTCGACACACTCGCCCAGGCTGGTTTCCATGCACCGCTTTCTCCTACACCGCAACATGTCCAGGCCGCACCCCCCACACAAGGTGCGCCTCCTCGTTATACCGCGCGCAGGTAGGGTATCGCATGAGGGACTTCAGTCATTTTTCGAGCAGGGAAAGCCGGTGGGGCAAAGGGCAGACTGTTCTGAGGCCCCCAGGAAATATGTCGGAAATCTTGACATATTTTGATGTAGTCTAGTTTTTAGACTATCAATAATATTGATCCATCTATTGATATATATTGATAGTCTAGTTTTTAGACTACCCCCTTTCGGATTTTCCCTCTCCAGCCGTCTGGCGGGGGTAGTCTAGTAGCATGGGGTGCTTCTAGCAATCTGTTTTGCAGTGGGGTAGTCCAGTAACTAGACTACCCCCTTTCGGATTGGGCCTTATAGAGACGCGTCAGGGGTAGTCAAGTAAATAATTAGACAGGGTAGTCTAGTGATTAGACTACCCCCCTTTGCCACGGTTGTAGTCGGCCCGTGTGATAAGCTGATAGAAGTTCATTTTCCTGACGCCATCTTCTGACCGCCCGCGCACGACCCGGATCAGCCGGCAGTCTTCCAACACCTGGATGGCCGAAACGGCTGTTTGACGCGACAAACCCGTTCCGGCAATGATCTGCGAGAGCGGGATGCGGTCGCCGCCAATCTTGTTGAAGCCAAAGGTTTTGCGCGTGATAAAGATCAAAACCTTGATCTCGGCTCCCCCCAGTTCTTTCAGCCAGCCGTCATCTACCACCTCGTTGGGCACTTGGAAGGCGTTGGGCACCAGAATGCCGCCGATATCTTTAATATCCTTCTCCTGCTCACGTGTCAGTCGTTTCTCATAGGACTGTTCACGCGCCCGCTTGACAATGTCCGCGACACTGGTGTTTTGGAATGACTCCCCTATTTTCTCCATGGCAATGTGAATTTATAACCACTCTGCTATGCTCGCGTGGTTGCTTGAATAGGCGGTAGCACGATTGCGTGATAGCGTGCTATCACCTATGCAATCGTTCAAGCATCCGTGCCAGCACACTGTTTGCCCCATTTTGTTGGTAGTCCACCAGCAGCCAGTTGACGCCAATCCGTGTGATCTCATTCTCACTCGTACGAACCCCCTGACGTGAATAGGTGTAGACAATATCGGACAAGACGGTCTTTTCTTCTGTCGTAAAGCGGTGGGTGGAGAGTTCCTTGCCCAGTTGTTTGACTGCTTTGCGAATCTCATCAAGATGGTCATCTATCAGGTCATCCTGCATGGGTGGTTGCTTTCGTTCTTGCTTAGTTGCATGCGCGATAGCATGATTGCGTGGTAGCGTGCTATCACGATTGCCTGTTTGGTTGGTGGGTACGTCTGCCGGCTGAGTCACTTCAGCGGTTTGTGGTGTTGAATTTGGCTGATTGGCTTTCTCCGATGCGCCGGGGAGAAGTTCGGCAGGTGTTGGTGGCTGGAAAAAGACTGACGATTCAGCCAGTTCATTGGCAATGCCGGTGGTAGGGAGCTGCTTGTTCATAGATTGAATAATTCAACGAGTAATCGCTTGTATGCCTGAGCCGACTTCGACTCAGGCGCAAAGGTAAAGATATCCTGCTTGTGAAAGTGGGCGTCCCGAATATCGGTGTTGCGGGGAATGATGGTCTTGAGGACCGTGCCCGTATAGGTCTGCCGCAGCACGCTCAGGGACGTTTTCGCATTCACCGTCGGATCCGACATGGTGTAGAGCAAGCCGGTCAGTTCAATGGCGGGGTTGAAGTATTGGCGTACCTCCTGGATGGTCTTCCCGATCTGCACAATCGAATCCAACTCAAAATAGCCAGGCGCGACCGGTACCAATACCTTATCTGAGGCAGTGAAGGCATTGATCGTGAGCCAAGAAAGCGCCGGCGGACAGTCAACGATGACATAGTCGTAGCGGGCGCGGATGATCTGCAGCTGCGTCTTGAGGCGTGCTTCGCGATGGTCGATGGCCGTGGTGAGCTTGACATCGGTATCCGAGAGGAGAATGTGGGAGGGAACAATGTCGAGATTGGCAATATTGGAGGGTCTGACTGGGAGGGGCTGACGCTCGATAATGGTTATATAGATGCTCTGGTTGGCGTTCAGTTGTGGATAGTCGTTGAGGAGGACTTTGGAGCTGTTCGCTTGGCTGTCGATGTCGATGAGGAGCACCTTCTTGCCGCGATGCGCCAGACCGGCAGCCAGTGAGATCGATGTGGTCGTCTTGCCGACGCCCCCTTTTTGTGATGCAACCGCAATAACCATAGGGTGTGAACTGCCCCAGAAGCCGCGCTAGCGGGTATCCTGGGCAATTGGTAATAGATTTCTCATTATAAGCAGACGGCGCCGCCAAATTCAAGTGCAAATTCGTCGCAAGGCACAATCGCAATAGACGCACTTCCCCGATCTTCAATTGCTGCCTAGTGTTTTGGGTCATCACTATTGCCACCAAGGCAACGTGAGGGGAGTCCTGAGGTTGTCGTTTCCGATTGCATTTGTTTCGGTCCCGAGGCGATAACAACCTGTTATCGACAGCAAGGGGACAAGGTCTGGAGCGGAGAAGCGGCCGCGTGATACACAAGGTCGACACCCGGGTAAAGAGTTGATCAGCCCGGGCAAAAGCACTATACTGCTGATGCAGACCGTCATGAGAGTTGCCAAAGGACTTCACATGGCAGCGTCCACTTCCGACCAGGTGTATTTCGAGGATTGCCCCTCATTGAGATGGCAGGTAACTCCGGCGGAGGCGCGCAAGCTTCCTGTTCACAATTGGTTCACCTATCCACACAGCTTTTCACCTGGCCTAGTATCCGCGCTAACTAGACGCTTTGGCCTCAAGCCGGGTACACGGATACTGGACCCATTTGTTGGCGCCGGAACTACGCTGCTGTGCGCTAGAGACGCTGGTTTCTCCGGAGTTGGGATCGATCTGCTACCGATCTCAGTTGCGCTGGCGAAAGCCAAAGTTGCGTACTACGATGTTGAGTCGCTAAAGAATGACATCGGAGTGATAGAAGGTGCCCTAGAAAGAGACAGGTACACGCAAGAAGTCCCCCAAGAAAGACGCGCGGAGCGATCAGACCTAGCCTGTTTGGCAGAGGATGAAAATCGGATACTGGCGAAGGCGTTTGATGAGAGCACGCGTAAGTGCCTGATGCTCCTGAGAAATATCATTGATACTGTGTGCCTGTCGGAGGATAACCACCGATTCTGCCTAATTGGGTTGTTGGCATTACTGGAGGAGTTTAGCGCGACTCGAAAGTCAGGTGGCTGGCTCAAGCTTGTGGAACCGACGCGTCGCAGTGAGGAATTGCCAGTCAGCTACATCGCGCGCCTGCATAGAATGGTGGCTGATGTATCTCTAGTCCAGTCCACGCCACACCATGGCGAATGGACGGCTACATTAGGAGATGCGCGATATCTTCCGGCGGAAATCGGCTTTGCGGACGCTGTCATTACCTCGCCGCCCTACCTTAACCGCCATGACTATACACGCGTCTTGGGCCTGGAACTGCTCGTGGGTTTCCTGTCAGATTACGCCCAACTGAGGGATTTGCGCTATTCGCTCTTGCGCTCGCATGTTGAAGCCAAACCCGTGGTGAGCCCAATTGAGTATAAGGAACCGGAATATGTGGCGTCGATCCTTGAACGTCTCTCCGCGCAAGAGACCGACAAGCGTGTACTTCGTACTATCAAAGGCTATTTCGAGGACATGTATGCAGTGCTGAGGTCTGTTAGAGGTAGACTAGCCGATGGCGCATGGGTCGCCTTTGTCTTGGGTAATGTCCGCTTTGGTGGCATCGCGATAGAGGTAGATAAGATTGTCGCCGAGCTCGGTCAGGCTGTCGGGCTCAAACCGGATAGAATCCTTGTTGCTCGGAGACGAAACAATAGCGCCCAACAGATGCGAGAATTTGGACGCGACCCGGCGCGAGAAAGCGTGGTGATATGGCGAGCCGAATAACTTTAGCAGAGGCGCGGAGACGTCTTGCCGAGGTCAAGAAGATGCGCTCGCTGCAACTTGATCTGCTTTTAGCGATTCTGAGGTCTATCGGCGAACATGGTCCCATCGGGTACACGGCGCTCTATCAGGGAATAGTCCGGGCAATGCCAGAGCAGCTCTCGAATTCCACCTACTACCACATGCTAGCCGCCGGAAAGATCCTTGGGCTAATTCAGCAGGAGTCACCAAAACAACCATATATGTTAACGACAGCGGGAGTCAGCCTAATCGCCGCATCCCAGGGCGCACACAAAGACGCGCTGAGCGACTCCGATTTTGGGGCACGCCTGGCCGACATCGTTCGCGAAAACCAAACGCTTGATCATGCGTTCTTTTGGCTGTTTCGCGGGCCTGACGGTTCCTTACCACTTGATCACGGTCGTGCTGTCTACATTGAGCCGGTTCCCCCGGAACGCAGCGCAGATAATAAACGACGCCAACAACGATGGGTACGCAGTGAGTTCTGCGGGCCGATTGTCCTAGATACAGTGCTTACACAATCCCTTGTCTTTGGGCTTCGCTTGTGGTGTCTCGCTTTCGGCATCCTGGATGAGCTAGTTGTCGCTCAAAGTCCGGATATCCGGAAAGACCGAGTGCAGGTGTTGTTCCCCGTCCAGAACTTCGAGAGGGCGCTAACAGAGCGTTCGTTCGAGAATCGGTTATTGACCCATTTCTGGGCACTTGCTCGTAAGTCGGCGAACTACTGGTCGGTCGGTGTTCCCGAACTGCTACACCGGCTATGTCCAGCCGAGAATCTGGGCGTAGATGCCGTGAAGGCTGCGCTCATACAGTGGATCGGAGCCAATCGGCGTTACGTGGTTCTTTCTGTGTTTGCTCCCTCTGTGCCCATGTCAGTTTGGCAGCGGAAACCGAGTGATTACCCCACACTCTTGCGAAGTTACTTGAGCGTTGAGGGCAGCTATGTATCCCGACTTGGGCTCACGGACGAAATCCCCGAGAGACTGCAGTCCAGATCCATGACACCTCCACGGCTACCGCTGGCGGGGGGGCTAGATTGATACATCAGGGCGAGAAATCGCGTGGCTTCGGCGCAAGTGGTACAACTGCTCCATCCGGAAACAGCTCGGGGGCAGAATTCGCGACTTTGTTTGAGAAGGCGCTTCTATGCTGATCACGGAGTGTCTTTATTCGCTTGCGAAATGGGTCATCCGTCGTCCATATCTCATCTACT
Source organism: Caldilineaceae bacterium (assembly GCA_020845455.1). Classification (GTDB taxonomy): domain Bacteria; phylum Chloroflexota; class Anaerolineae; order Caldilineales; family Caldilineaceae; genus QEUY01. The sequence goes on along the minus strand of JADLFO010000219.1, from coordinate 7,367 downwards.
CCTGCAGCAATGGCGGATGATAGAATGTACGCATCCTGTGTCTCTAGTGAAATAAATGACAGGATGTTGGGCATTATCGTCCTCTGGCGCTGTAGTTGGGCTATACCAACGGCGCCATCGAAACCAATCACCCGGGGCGGTGAGACGCCCTCCGGGAATATCGTCTGCTGCAGCTCCAGGTACCCGACTTGGCTTTCCACTTTCATGAATTCGCCCACAAGCTTGTTCAACAGATTGGCTCTCCTCTCATAGAGGAGTTCCACAGGAACCCTATAGCTCTGTCTGGCGAATTCATATAGGTTGTATCTGCGATTCACAACGAATAGTTCAACCAAACTAGTATCCGCGACAAAGAAGTCTGGCCCGTTCTCTGCATGAGCCAGCACGATGTCATAGAGTGGTTTGGAGTCGGCTAACCTCGCTAGGAGTCTATCGTTGGTTTCCTGTACCGCTAGGTTGTATGCCCTTAACTCGAGCAGGACATTCGTGTCCAACAGCACGGCTTTAGTCATCGTACCCATATCCTTCTTGGTGCACGATATATCATTGCGAAGGGTCTAGGAACCACGCTAGGTCGCTGATTGGAACCTCGATCGATGAGTCGTCCGCCAAGCGCTCAATGATCTCGTGACATCGAATGACGAGCGCCCGAGGTGACTTTGACTTGGCGGGAAGCGATTCTACAAGTGACTCGATGACGCTTGTGTTAAGAGGCGATAACGAGTCGGCGGGGGCCCAGTTCGCAGGGCGCGCCGGAGCAAGGTAGTTCGCGATGATCTCAGTTGCTGTCATCACATCAATGACAGGGAGGTCGATCACTACCACGCGCTGCAGAAGTCCCTCGTAGATGCTCCGAATGGTCTTGAGCGCGTCGGCGTTCATCGCCAACACCATTAGTAGTGGCAGTGGACTTGGTGCAATAGCAGCATCGTGGAGCAACCGAAGTGCTCGTAGGTATGCCTCCTGCTCAGACCGTCGCAGACTGCTGCTCACCGTTGCTTCAAACTCGTCTACCAGCAAGGCCATGCTGTCGTAGTTCCCAGTACGCTGGACAAGTGTCAACATGGTCTGGAAGAACGAGGTCTCCTGCTGGGGCTTATACGGCGCTTTCTTCTCCCCTGGTACCGTAAGCCGATCCCAAGCCGCCTGCGCTGATAGCATGTCACTATCCGTAGCATCAAAGAGTTCTCCAGCAACGAATGCACTGCACTTGAGTTCCCGTGTTAGATAACCGATCGCGTAGTTGCGCAGGCGAGCTACGGAAAATCTGCGTCGTTCAAATTCCCGCAAGAAATGACGATAATCCCTTAGGTGTTCCTCCTGAAGGACGAAGCTGTTGGGTAATTCGGTCGAGTGCCACAGCGTATGATCCCATTTTTCACGCTCTTTATCCGAGCCGAATTGCTCGACCAGCCACTTGTAACCACCAGCTTTCTGCTTTTGACGAAGATCATCTAGTAGCATTGACCATACTGTCTTGGTTAGTTCATCGCGGCCGAAGCTGTCCAGGATGCTACGTAACAAGCTATAGAGCTCGTAACCAGCCGACGAGACATAAACAACCTTGGGGCGAAGCGGAAAATCCTCACCTACCATCAACTCCTGCAGGAGCCTTAGGGTGTGGGTCTTTCCCATTCCATAATCACCGACTAAAGCAACCAAGAGATTGGCTCGTCGGTCCAGAAACTTCTGGAGTATGTTCTCGAGCGCGGCATCTACGCCACCTACGGGCTTAAGACCTAGATCGGCGTTGTCCGGAGCAACTCCGGTCGCCGGAAAAGGATTACGAATCAAGCCAAGCCGCGCATAACGGGTCGCGGTCTTGATGTCCGATGGCGGCCGCAGCGCCGGACTCCACAAGCGTTTGTCCATGCTTCGCTCTCCTAAATTCTCTGCCACCGCTCACGCCCCCGTTTTCTAGATGAACTGGCTGCGCAGGTCAGGATCCACACCGCTGGTGAACTGGGTCTCTTGCCAATGCCCTAGTAGAGGAACGGCAACGGCGTAGGCCAGGCGGGCAAGCCACGCGGCAACCCGCCCGAATATCTGGTCGACTGGAGAGAATACCACTCAAGGGGATGCTATCGGCCTTGGGCGTCACGGAGAGTGCGTAATTGGCATAGCCGGTGGTCAACGGCAGCTCGCGCTCAGCCACGCCCAGGTTCAACTCGTTATGAGGCTGGAACTTCCAACTGGCAGCATCGAGCAGGGCGTCAATTGTGCACCAGGCGCGTTGTTCAGGCGTGTCGGGGGACATGAAGCATGACTTTCACGATGACATATATGACGAGTCATCCTGAGTATAGACCGCATGTTGCCACTTGACAAGCTACAAATGTCGCGTCCAGCGGAAACAGTCCACTGGGCGCACAACCGATAAGCCTCTCTTATCGCCACACCTCCCGGAAAGTCGCCCACTGCCAACCATTCCAGAAACGGATGTTTTTGGAACAATGACACAGACTTGTGTTCGACACTCCTATCATAGGAGTGTTTTCATTTCAAAACCCAGTTCTCTAATCAACATTTCACATCTTGAAACTGGTCCCTGGATTTGGTACAGTGTAAAGGTTACCCATTGACCAACTCTCTATGCTTATCGGCTATGCGCGTGTCTCCACCGAGGATCAGCATCTCCATTTACAAACTGACGCCCTGAAGAAAGCCGGCTGCGAGAAGATCTTCACCGACGAGATGAGTGGTGCTAAGAGCGAGCGACTCGGTCTTGCCGAGGCGATCGCCTTTGTGCGCGCCGGCGATACGTTTGTGGTGTGGCGGCTGGACCGCTTGGGACGCTCCCTACGCGACCTGATCGAGCGGGTAGAGGAGCTGAAGGCGCGCCAGATCGAGTTCTGCAGCCTGACTGAGAACATTGACACCTCCAGCTCGGGCGGCAAGTTCATGTTCCACGTCTTCTCGGCGCTGGCCGAGTTTGAGCGCGATCTGATCCGTGAGCGCACCATGGCTGGCTTGACGGCCGCGCGTGCCCGTGGTCGGCTCGGAGGACGTCCTCGGATCATGCCTGCTGAAAAGATCAAGATGGCTGCCAGCCTTATGCAAGACCCCAATATCTCCATCAAGGAGATCTGCAGGAATTTGGCCATCTCGCGCACCACGCTCTATCGCTACATCGGTCCCCATGGCGAGATCCGCCAGAACCAGTGAGGACGCCAGCTAGCATCCATATATTTTATATTGAAATTTCGCCATACGAGGTGTATCATTAGCGTATGGAGGTGTCTTTTGAGTGGGATGAGCACAAGAATCGGGAGAACCAACAGAAGCATGGCGTCTCGTTTGAGGAGGCACAAGATGCGTTCCGGGACCCAAACAGGCTCATTCTCAAAGACCCGTTTCACAGCAGTGAGGAAGAACGATGGTTCTGTGTCGGCGATATCGGCACCGGCATCGTGACGGTACGCTTTACCTATCGAGGGAACACCATTAGAATTTTTGGAGCAGGGTACTGGCGACGATTACGCAGGAAGTACCTCCAAGCGAAAGGCCACCTATGAGTTTACCAGAAGAGCATCCGCCAAGACGACCAGGCGAAACGGCACAGTATCACGATGACCCCTTTGAGCTAGGGGAGATTGACGATGACCAACTTCCTGTGGTTGAAGACTTTTTGCCACGCCCGGAGGACCTGGTCTTTCGCCCCAAAGGGGTGAAAGTCACGCTCACTTTAAGTGAAGAGAGCCTCAACTATTTTAAAGAGCAGGCCGAGCGATTGCAGACGCCCTATCAGCGCATGATCCGTAACTTGATCGACGAGTACGTGAAGCGCCAGCAAACTCGCTCCTAAGCCCACGGGCCATTGCACCATGCCTACCAACATCCCAACAGGTGACGCTCAACTCCGTCGCAAACGCGATCAGAAGCGCAAAGCATTGGAGGCCCTTGATGCTTTGCGCCAAGAAGCGCGCCGGCAGAATCCCGATCTCAGGGACGAAGCAGCCTACCGTCTGGCCGGCTTCTCAGAACAGGTAATCCAGGAGACTTTACAGGCAGACCAAGAGCTGGCCGATCCCCCTGCATAAACCATCCCGTTTGGTCAGAGACATCCCCGCAGCAAGAAAAGTGTGGCTATCTGTCGCGATCCTATAGTCTGCAATTCCCCAAGCCCAAAAGTGTGCTAAAAGACCGTGCTGAAACCTGTGCTCCATGAATAGCACACCCAAACAGCACAGTTTGGCGGTTTGTTCTGGCCGCGGCGGACATCGAGTCCTTGCGGCCAGTCAAGGGGGATCGGACACTCTTCGGGCATCGAGCCACTCGAGTGTCCCCGCCGTCGGGCTCGGCTGCACACCTGCCTCACACTTGCGCCTTATAGGCTTGTGTTCGTGGGTGTTTGCGAGCCCGACTACCAGCGCCCTCCACGCACTCTCACCCCGTTTTGTGTTCTAACGAGTTCGAGTGCGTGTCCCCGGCGGTACGAGGCCTATATTCTTGCCTTGGTGCCTCGTCCCTTGGGCTGCGTGGCCTAGCGGCCACTTGGGACGCTGGTAGTCGGCCTCGGTCGCGAAAGCTCCCTCACCCGACGGCGGGGCGGCACGGCGATTCCCCCTTGACCCCCTCGCTCGTGCCGCCAATATCGAAGCCGCGCCCTAGGCGCGGCTCATTGTTTTCCGCTTCGCGACAGACCACCTGGTTGACTTTTCAGCACCGATCTCTCGTCAGCAACTCCTCCAGCATTTGTCCCCGAAAGCATGGGGACAGCCCGCCTGCGTGCACAGGTGATGTACCTGCGCCATTGGCGGGTCCTGCGGTCAAAACAGATACGGGAACGTATCTCTTTTGACTTTCTCCTCCAGGCTATTGGAGGAGAAAGCCCCGCCAGGCGCACGTACCCCCTGTCGTCAAGTGACACACCGCCTTTCTCACCGGCTGGCTCAAGACCCGTAGGGTGCTTGGCTTGCATGATTCCCCAGGGTACCACACGGTCAAGGACGGTTCAGGCGACACTGTCTGCACATCTCACCCACGGTGACCGGTCGCTTGAACCGCAAGTCCCCCGCCACAAGGCGGGGTCTCCTTGACTTCGTGTGGGTGGGATACGGATGGAGCAAGCCAAGCATACGCTTTCCTTGCGCCCCATTAGCAGTTTCCAGAAGAGAAAGGGGGTGAGCACGAAAATGACAACCACATCCATTCTCGTCAAGCGCGAGATTGACCGCATCTTGCAGATTGCCAGGCGGTGTTTTGACGAACGCTGTGCCATGCAAACCACCTTGTTTGTGCATGTTTCAGGCAACGAGCGGATTGCGATGCCTTTGGTCCTGCCAGAGACCTATGACAAGAAAGCGCTGATGTTCTTTGCCTTGGGACACCAACTCCACGAACGGGGGTTGACGCCGAACGAGGCCGTGTTGCTTTCCGAAAGCTGGTTCGTAGGCGTGCAAAGTGCACCGGCTGCGTTGAAGATCCCACCCAGCCAACATCCCTCACGGCAGGAGGCAATTGTCGCTATCGGCCGCAGTGCCGATGGCAGCCGGTATTCGCAGGTGGTCCAGCCCTTCACACGGGACACGGAGAATCGGCCCGTTTGGCAGCCGATTCCCATCGCGATGTATGACGAGAAGCGAACAGGACAGGATGGCCCCACAGGCATCCTTGACTATCTCTTCGAGGCGATTCCGGTGAGTTCCTAAGCGGCCACAGGGCGGGAGCAACTGCTCCCGCCCCCTTTTTTTGCACATTCATCACGAAGACTGTGTGGCCTCTCCTATTCTACCAGAACACAACTCCCATTGCGTGCGGCTATGTGTTGACGCCGTCGGGTGAGTCTGTTCGCTTTTCCCGCTCACAGACTCACGGAGCCGACGGCGTGAAGCCTGGTTGCTACCGATCTCTTACCAGTGGAGCGTTCTCGTTTGCTACAATGAAAGCTCCCTATTGCACTTTGACACGATAGAGACAGATCACACAACCGATCCGACAACCAAGAACACAGTTTTTTGGGGGAGGGCCTGCTGCACATCTGCAGCAGGCCCTTTTCGCGTTGGCCACTTGTCATCCTTCACGACGTTCGCTTAGGCAACAAGCCTTAAGCAAAGGAGCTTTCGTATGTCTGAGGTCCGCAGGAAGGGCGATCTGTACTTTCTCCTGCATCCAGGCGAGGTGCAGTTTTCCGGCTACGGCCTCACGGTCGAGCCTGGGAACCTTCACCATCTGGTGGGCTTACTGATGGTCGACCGGCCCCGGCCCGTTTCGGCAGCTTGGCTGCAACGGGTGACAGAGACCTTTGGCCCGTATGCGCTTTACCCCATAACCAAGACCGGGGAGCGGGGGATGGCCTGCCAGATGTGGATTGCCGAGGACAGTGTGCCGTATGTGCGCCAGTTGCCGGGTTCGTTTACCCGACTGATTCAGGAGGCGCTCTTTCCCCTCTTGCTGCAGCCGCCCAAGCCCCAGTTCTTGATGTCCTGGGACGAAACGAGCCGCCTGTGGCGCAGTGAGTTCTATCCCACCCTGGCCGAAGGATCAACAGGCGCCACGCCGAAGAAACGGCGCACGCCGCTCTTTCCGTTGGGCCAAGTGGTTGCGACGCCGGGCGCACTTGACGCTCTGACTGCGGCCGGGCAACTCCCTCAGGAGTTTCTCTACCGGCACGTGGCCGGCGACTGGGGTGAACTCGACGCGCATGACCGCCAGGCCAATGAAGAGGCGCTGCGTGAGGGCAATCGCCTCCTGAGTGCCTATACGACCCGGAAGGGAGCCAGACTTTGGGTGATCACGGAATGGAACCGCGAAGTCACGACGATTCTCACCCCGGCCGAATACTAGACCCAGCGAGGAGACGAGGATCATGAAGACGAGTCCGAAGCTGCAAGAGGTTGTTACGGCCCTGGCCGTAAAGCACGGTCTGGACCTCGCTAGCCCTGGTGCGTGGTTACGCCTGAACATGGAAGGCTACGACCGCCTGGTGATCGAGGTCATCCACCCGAACCTGGTGAGCGTGGCGCATGTCTATGCGCCACGGCCCGATGTACGCTTGGCCGACCCTGGCATCATCTTTTTTGCCGGCTATGCCCTGTGGGTACCGGTAGAGATTAGCCAGCGCGTTGGCGGCTACCGCATCTATGCCTTTCTCTCGCAGGAGCTGGACGAGATTGTGTCCGTTCTGCCGCTCGAGCAGGCGGATCTCGCCGAGTTTGCTGAAGTTTGGGCCGAGAACATCGTGGCGCAGGGCTGGCTTGAGGAAGCCACGCGCTATGTGGAGCCGGAGATGCCGTTCTAGTAGGGCCTTATGCTAGATGGGAAAAGCCAGGGCTTTGAGTTGCAGGAAGTTCGGCTTTCCCAGCAATCGGTTGAGATAGATGCAGAGGGTGTGTGCGGCGAGTTTGGTGTACAAGCGGGCACACAGC
>JADLFO010000218.1 GCA_020845455.1 Caldilineaceae bacterium | reverse complement strand
CGCGGCGTCACCCCGGCCACAAAGTCAAATGCGCCGCCCACGCCCATCGCCACCCCCACGGGCAGTTCATGGCGATGGCGGTCGATCCATAAATCCTGGCGAGGATGGCCGTAGGCGACCAAGAGAATATCGGGGCAGGTCGCGTTCAACTGCGCGCAGATTGCAGGCCACAGTGCATCGTCCGGGCTTCCGGCATAGGCCCCCACAACCCTTAGCCCTGGGTAGCGGGAGCAGAGAATCTGGGCGGCGCGCGCCGCTACGCCAGGAGCCGCACCCAATAGAAAGAGGGTCCAGCCTGACTGGGCTGCGGCCTGGCTGATCTGGTAGATCCCATCGGAGCCGGTGACACGCTCGGCCAGTCGCACGCCCCGGCGCCGCGCCGCCCAGAGCACGCCTACGCCGTCGGGCACGCGCAGATCGGCGCGTCGCAACGCCGCGGCAAAGACCGGGTCGGCCTGGGCATCCATGATAAATTCGGGGTTGACCGTGCAGATTTGGCAACAGCCCGCCGCTTCGCCGCGCCGCGCTGTCGCGAGCCATGTTTCGATCTGCGCCAGCATCCCGGTCACGTCAATGCGATGTACGCCCACGCCCAGGATGTCTACAGTGGGAATCAGTGGATCCATCGTTTCTTAGCGGCGGTGCGGGTTTCGTGCGGTTGAAAGACCATACCTACGACGACTGCCGGTTCGATCATTTTCGGACGGCCGCGGCTTCTTGGAGTACCGCTAAGGTCTCAACCGCAGCCTTTTCCCAGGAGAAGCGCTGCATATTGGCAAAGCCCGCGGCGATCAGCCGGGCGCGCAGCGCATCGTCTTGGCTAAGCCGCAGCATGGCCGCGGCCATGGCCTCCACATCGGTGGGGTCAACCAGCAGCGCGGCATCGCCGGCAATTTCGGGCAAAGCTGAATTGTTGGCGGTCATCACCGGCACTCCTAACGCTTGGGCCTCCAATACCGGCAGGCCAAACCCTTCATGTAGCGATGGAAAACAGAAAAGATGCGCCCCGGCCATCAGCCCCGGCAAATCGGTATCCTGCACATAGCCGGGCAGATGGATCGACACAGCCCACGGGCTTGCCTGCGCCTGCTGTAGGATGGGCGCGCTGAGCCGGCCTGCGCCGCCCGCCAGCACCAGGTCCCAGGACACGGCGTGTGTCGCGCGCAGCCGCGCATAGGCATCGATCAGCCGCGCCAGGTTTTTGCGCGGCTGCAGCGTGCCCACATAAAGCGCATAGGGCCGCGCCAGCCCGTAACGCGCCCGCGCTGCGGCAATGGCGTCCGCGCTGGGGTTGGGCAGCGGCGCCGGCGCTTCGTAGATCACACGCAGCTTGGCCGGGTCAATACCGGTATCGCGCACCAGATCGCGGGCGGTCGCCTGGCTGATGGCGATGACGCGCGTGGCGGCCTGGGCGCTCCAGCGTGTGCTCCAGCGCAGATAGAGCCTTTGCCCGCGCGGGTGAGCCTCCGGAAATAAAGTATAGCCCAAGTCATGGATCGTCACCACGGTGGGCGGCAAACGGCGTGGGGGCCGGCGCCAGGGCACCACATGGCTGGGGACAAAGAGCACGTCGGGCGGGCGGCGCAGCACCTCACGGCCCAACGTGCGATGAGTCCACAGGCGTCGGGCAGGCAGCACGCACCATTCGACATGGGGCAGCCGCCATAGTTCGGCAGGCGGCGCGGCGTCGGTGTAGAGCCGCCAGCGCAGGGCGGTCGCGGCGGGCAGCCGCAGCAGGTGATCCAACAGTTCGTAGGCGTAGCGTTCCGTGCCTGTGCGCCGGGCGCGCAGCGCGCGCGACGCGTCAACCCCGATCAACATGGGAATCTGGTGGGAAAAGCATGAGTCCCAACCCGACTAGTACGGCGCGCACTGCATCGTCGAGCGCGCCGCTACGCAGCAGGGTGGGTCGGGTGGGGATGGTTAGCTCTACAATCGTGCTGGGACGTGTGCTGGGTGGCGCGTCGGAGTCGGATATGGGGTCGAGCGCGGGGTCTGCCAAGATGAGCGGCACGCGACCGGCCAACTGGTCGAACGCTTCGCGCGCGGAGCGGGTCTCGGGCGCGCCGCTGCGGTTGGCGCTGGTGGCGGCCAGCGGCCCACTGCGCCGGATCAGGCTGCACAGCCCGGCGTGATCGGGCATCCTCACAGCCAGGCTGGGCAGACCGGCTGTGAGGATGGGGAGCAAATGCGGCTGGGCGGGCAGCACCAACGTGAGCGCACCGGGCCAAAGCGTATGGGCCAGCGCCTGGGCCACCGATGAGAGCGGTAGCTGCGCCAGCAGATCTAGTTGGGCCAAGTCGCCCACCAGGACCGGGATGGCCTTCTGCGGCGGGCGATCCTTGGCCGCATAGAGCAGCGCAATGGCCGCGGGGCTGTCGTAGCGGCACATGACGCCGTAGACTGTATCGGTGGGCGCGACGACGATCTGTGCTTCAGCCAGCAGGGCCAGGGCGAGCGTCTGGGCGGCCAGGTCGTCGAGGGGGAGGATTTGGGTCACAAGGCTGTCGGCCGGGTTGTCTGGGCACATGGTGGACGCGTGGTGCAGGCTAGACTGCCGATGTCTGGGTCTGGATAAAGCGGGTGATACGGTAGCTATCCAGCCAGAAAGCGCTTGCATCGTTGCCGGGGTCGCTGAAAGCCAGTTCGTCGAGCAGTTTACCTACCGCGATGGTGTGCTTGAAGCCGCGACCGCTGAAGCCCGCCGCGACCACAATCTGCGGATGCTGCGGGTGGCGGTCAATCACAAAGTCACGCGTGGGCGTCTCGGTATAGAGACACGGCTCGGCATGGACCGGCGTAGGGTCGGCTCCTGGAAGATAGGCAGCGACCAGTTGAGAAAGCTGCGCCAGCAGATCGTCGTCCACGCGGCGCGGGCTATCGGGGTCCACGATAAGCGCGGTCTGCTCCAGGGCGAGTTTAATTGTCCCGGGCCGCTCCCAGATGGGAAAACCGTAGAAATGCTCGTCCAGAGCTGCGATAAAGATGGGAAACGTGCCCACGGCAAAGGCTGCCGGGTCCTGCACAGAAAAATAGGCGACCTGCTGATGGGTAACGCGCAGGGGCACGGGAAAATCGAGCAACTCGGCGAGAAAGCGTCCGGACCACGGTCCCGCGGCCAGGATGGCGCGCGCCGCGCTTAGCGTTTCGCCGCCGGCAAGCTGCACACGCACCCCGTCACCGTCCGGCTCCACTGCCAGGACCGGCGTCTCGGCGCGTATCTCTGCGCCATGCCGTTGGGCTTGGGCGACCAGGGTCTCGACGCAGCGTGTGGCCGCAAGGATGCCGGTGTGGGCTTGATAGAGCGCGCACCAATCGTCGGGCGCTTGAAATTGCGGATAAGCATAGCGCAGCCCGGCACTGTCCATGAGTTGATAGCTAAAGCCCAGGTCATCCAGCGTTGTCCGGCAATCCATCAGCCAGGGAGTGTCTTGGCGCGCCAGATAGAGGCCGCCGGTCAGTTGCAGCAGACGGGTTCCGCTTTCCCGTTCCAGGTCGTGCCAGAGGTGAAAGGTAGCGGGCATCTGGGCGGCCAAGCCGGGCGTGTCATGGGTATAACGGATGATGCGGCTGCCGCCGTAGCTGCTGCCGCGTGCATGGCCGATGCTGAACTGCTCGAGCAGCAGCACGCGGCGACCGGCACGGGCAGCGTGATAGGCAGCGGCGCTGCCGACTCCTCCTGCACCGATGACGATCAGGTCATAGCCCCGCGCATGAGGAGGCGAGAAGGCCTTTGGAGCCGTGGATGGGACTGGGGCCATGGCAGGAGTTCTTTGCTGGTGTGGACGCAACTTTTATTGCG
>JADLFO010000217.1 GCA_020845455.1 Caldilineaceae bacterium | reverse complement strand
GGCAGATGGGCAGTGGGGTAGAGACAGAGGATTCACCGCAAAGGGCGCAGAGGACGCAAAGGGCAGAGAAGAAGGGAGTAGAGTTCGGAATAAAGACAGCGCGTAGACTCTGGACTCTGGCCCCACTGCCTACTGACGATTGGCTACTGCCCTCTCCAACTCCGGCGCGAGACGGTCATAGTGGCTGTTGGTGATCAGCGCTTGGGCGGCGGCGAGGTGGGACTGGGCTGCCTCGGCAGGCAGAAGCGGCGCTAACCAGAGGTGGATCTGCGCGGCTAGAAAGCGGCTGGAGATGGCGACGGCCTGCTCCAGCGCGGTGGTGAGCCGATGGATGGCTAACTCGGTCCGGCCGCGGGCGCGCGCCACCAACCCCAAGTTTGCCGTCAACCCCGCGATACGTTCGGGCTGCGCCAACCGTTGGGCATGGGCCAGCCCTTGGGTGAAATGCGCTTCGGCGGTCACGAGTTCACCTTGGGCCAACGCCAGTTCGCCCGCCGTGGAAAAGAGATAGGGCAGCAGCGTCAACATACCCTTTTCCTGAGCCAAGGCCAGCCCGCGGCGAATATACTCTTCAGCGCTGGGGTCGCCGACAAGATGAAGATGATAGGCCAGGTTGTTATGGGCCAGGATATGGCTGCGCAGCGCTTCGTCGTCGGCAGGATGACGGGTCAGGCTCAAGGCTTCGCGATAGCGGGCGATAGCCGTGTCCAGGCGGCCCTGCTGCGCGTCGAGGTTGCCCAGTTCAAACTCGACTTGGGCCAATAGAGTGGGCTGCGCGTCGCCGGGATGGGCGCGCAGATGCGTCTCGGCGGCGCGCAAATGCTCGGCTGCGGCGTCCAGGTCCAGTCCTTCCAGCGAAAGCGCCGCGCCCCACATAAACTCGGCGGCAAAACGGATGGCGGGCAAGGGATGGTCAACAAGCGTGCGCGCCAGATCCGCGACTTCGCCATAACGCGCTTGGAGCAGCAGCGTCCCGCCGAGCGCTTGGGCGGCTGAACGCAGCAACCCGCTGTCTTGATGCGTCCCCGGCAGTTCCAGCGCAGCCCGCAGCGTCTCTATGGCTCGGTCCAATTCTCCGGCCTGCAGCAGCGCGCCGCCCAAGGCCGTCAACACGGCAGGACGCTGGGCCGGAGGCGCGCCTTGTTCGGCTTGGCGGAAGAATTCGACCGCAGAGCGCCAGGCGGCCAAGCGTACCGCGCGCCGGCCTGCCATCCATGCATATTTGGCGGCGAGGTCGGGCTGGTTGCCTTCGGCATAGTGCTGGGCCAGCAGCCCGGCCACGGCGTCCAGCCCGTCATGATGGATACTTTCGATGGCGGCCGCGACGCGGCGATGCAGCAGCCGGTGGCGCAGGTCGCCCACCTCTTGCACGGCCACCTCGATGGTCAGGGTGTGGTCGAAGGCAAAGCGCTGCCGGTCAAGTGGCTGGATGAGTCGCGCCTGACGCAGTTCGTCCAATGCATCGAGCGCGGCGCTGTCGGAAAGGGCCGCGGCGCGGGCGACGACCTCAAACTCGAATTCGCGGCCCACGGCGGCCGCGGCATCCAGCACACGCCGCGCCGCATCGGAGAGGCCCGCCAACCGCTCCTGGATCAACGTATAGACCGAGGGCGGCACGACCGGGCCGGTGGGCAGCAGGCTCAGGTTGACGATACCATCCGGTGAGAGAATCTGCTGGGTGCGAGCAAAGCGGATCAGTTCGGCCAGGATAAAGGGGTTGCCTTCGGAACTGCGGTAGAGCCAACTGCCCAGAGGATAGGCATAGGTGGGGCTGAGCCGGCGCGCCAGGGCTAGGACGTCATCGGCGCTGAGTTGGCCCAGCGTCAACCGCGCCAAATGTTCCTCGCGCTGCAAGCTCTGGTAGAGAATGGCCGCTTCGCTGCGCGGGGCGATGGGGCGACCGGTGGCTAAGAGGGTGATGGGCAGGTCGGTCGCGGCTGCCTGGCGCACCAGATAGCCGGTCAGCCCCAGGGTAGCGGCGTCAGCCCACTGCAAGTCGTCGAGAAAGAGCATGACAGGCTGGAGCCGCGCCGCCACGGCCAGCAGTTGATAGACCCCTTCCCACAGCCGCGATTCGTCGGGCGTGCGCATCGGGGGGAGGCTGCCGCCATGCCCGGCGTCGAGTTCCGGCGCCAGGCGGGCCACCTCTTGCCACCAGACATCGGGCAGGCGGAGATGGGGCCGCAGCGCAGGCCAGGAGGGCGCGGCCAGCAGCGAGCGCAGGGCCTCGATGATGGGTTGATAGGGCAGGCGGCTCTCAAGCTCACGCGCCCGACCCACGCCAATCCAGGGGGCGGGACTGTGGGTTGCGGCCTCTTCCAAGAAAGTTTCTACCAGCCGCGTCTTGCCGATGCCTGCTTCGCCCTCCACCAAGATCAAGCGACCGTGGGCTGTCAGGGTGTGAATCTGTTGCAACTCTGTCGCACGGCCGGTAAAGGGCGCAGCCATCTCGTCAAGGGCATGGGCCGGCAGCGCAGCCGGGGCAGCAGTCAGGAGGACAGCCGGTAGCGCTGCGACTTGGGGCATGATCTGCGGTGTGGGTTGGGGAGCGGGTCGGGGTCTAGTGAGCAGCGTAGGTTGTGGCTCCGCTCGCGGCAGGCTGTCGGTGATGATGGCGTCATAGAGGCTGCGCGTTTCGGCCATAGGCGGCACGCCCATTTCCTCGTCCAACAGCCGGACCAGTTCTTCATAGCGGCGGATTGCGCCGGCGCGATCCCCGGCCAGATAGTGCAGCCGCAGCCCGGCGCGCTGTAGGTCTTCTTGAAAGGGGTCAATGAATAGGGCCTGCTGTAATGCGGCCAGGGCCGCTTGATACTCGCCTGTGGCCTCGTAGCGGCGGCTCAGGGTCTGGAAGCCGTTGATGGCCAAGCGGCGATAGTGTTCGCGCTCGACCGTGATCCAATCGTCAAAGTCGGCGGCGTTGGGTAGGTCAAAATCGGCCAGGAAATCGCCCTGATAGAGCGCCAGCGCTGCAACCAGGGCCGCGTCATCCTGGTCTGGGACGCGCAAGGCTGCGGCGAAGCTGCGCGCATCCACCACGGCATTCTCTGCAAGCGAGAGCCATTCGCCGTCCAGGTTCAGGTCGTCGCCCAGGGCTTGGCGCAGGTTGTAGAGGGTGGTGCGCAAGTTGTGGCGCGCGGTGTCGGCGCTGTGGTCCGGCCAGAACATGCCTAAGAGCCGGCGGCGCGGCACGGGTTGGGGATGGGCGGCGAGATAGTAGAGCACGGCCCGGCTCTTGCGGCGTGTGAGGGACAGGTGCTGTCCGCCGGACAGCACCTGGGTTGGCCCCAAGAGACGGATGGTGAGCATGGCTGCATACTACTCGTCACCAGGGCAAAAGTCAAAGAGATGGGCAGGTAGGGAGTAGGCAGTAGGGTTGCAGAAGCAGAGCCTGCCCCGCATAGGAGACACCCTGCTTCTGCAACCGGCTACTGTTCATGCAGCGGGCGCATAACGCCACGGCTAACTACTTTTTCCTGCTGAGCCTACTCCCTATCTCCCTACTCCCCGCTCCTCGCTGGAGCGGGCTGTTCGTTCTCGGTGAGCGGCAGCCCGCGGCCATAGAGGAAGAGCGCCGGGGTGAGGATCACACCGGAGAAGACCAGGGCGGCACGCAGCGAACGCAGCCCCACCACGCCGACCACAGGGCCGCCTGCCAACTGGCCCAGCGCATCCGACTGGCCGTACATCGAGAGCACCGTAGCACGCACGCGTGACGGGATGTGCTGGTTGAGCCAGGCCGAGGCCAGCGGGTGTTGGAGCGAGCGCAGCACGCCCGCGCTCCAGAAGGCAAGCAGCCCTACCCCAAAGCCTGGCGCCAGCCCGAAGGTGATGACGCTGACCACCAGCCCGGCGGAGATGGCGAAGAGCAGGATGTGCACACGGCGGCTGTCGGTCGTGTCCAAGCGCCGGATCACTACTTCGGAGGCGAGCAGGCCGATGAGTAGACCTCCGGCGTTGATCAGCCCGATCCAGACCACGGGCTGCAGGCTGGGCCAGGCGGGAAAGCTGAGGGTGCGCAGGAAGTGCGCCTCCCCGAGCCGGTCGAAGCCTTCGCTGAAAGCGCCGAAGACCACGCCCACCATCACCAGCATGAGCACCACGGGCCGGCCGCGCACGATCTGCAGCCCGCTGCGCG
>JADLFO010000216.1 GCA_020845455.1 Caldilineaceae bacterium | reverse complement strand
TCCGCTACCAGACCGATACCGAACCCGGAGCATCTGGTTCGCCTGTGTGCGACGATAGCTGGCAAGTGATCGGCTTGCACCATGCCAGCACGCCCGTGCCCGTACAGATGGTTCCGCAGGAAGTGCTTAGCGGCAATCCAGTCACGGTCACGCTCCTAAACGAAGCCATTGCGATCCACGCAATCCTGGACGACTTGCCGCCAGAGGTCAGACAAAGGATCTTGACCCGGCGCCCTCAGTGATAGTGGTTAACGCCCCCTACCAGAGCGAATAGCCGCCGTCGACCACCAGGTCGTGGCCGGTCATATAGTCCGACGCCGCCGACGCCAGATAGACGACCGCGCCTTGCAGGTCGCTGACTTCGGCCATGCGTCCCATCGGCGTCAGCCGCATCCATTCGGGCACCATGCGCCGGCCTTCCGGCGTCTGCACCAGGTCATTCACCAACTGCGTACGCGTGTAGCCGGGGCTGATGCAGTTGACGCGCACGCCGCGGCTCGCCCATTCCGCCGCCAGGCTGCGCGTCAGGTGGATCACCCCGGCCTTTGAGGTGTTATAGGCGGCCTGGTTTTGCGGCGTGTTGACGATGCTGCCCGACATCGAAGCGGTGTTGATGATCTTGCCGTAGCCCGCGGCCAGCATCACGCGCCCGGCGGCCTGCGCGCCATAAAAGACGCCGTTGAGGTTGATGTCCAACACGCGCCGCCAGTCGGCGGGCGTCATCTGCTCGGAATCCACCCACTGGCCGATCCCGGCGTTGTTGACCGCAATCGTCAAGCGGCCCCATTCGGCCACCACCGTCTGCACCATCGCCTGAACCTGCTCCGGCTGGGTCACGTCGGCGCACAACGCCAGCGCACGGATCCCCTTCTGCGCCAACTCATGCGCCACCGTCTCGGCGCGCGCCGGCACCACATCGACCACGGCGACCGCCGCGCCGGCCTCGCCCAAGGCATGGGCAAAGCCGCGGCCGATGCCCTGTCCCCCGCCTGTGACAAAGCCCGTGCGCCCGTCGAGCCGGAAACGTTCTAGGATCGGATCTGCGCCCTCCATGCTGTCGCTCATCGCATCACGCCTCTAGGACAATCTGGGCCTTGACCGAACTCGGCGGCATCTGCACGGCAAAGTCAAACGCCGCCACGCTTTCGTCAAAGCCAAAGGTGTTGGTGATCAGCGGTTTGACGTCGATCTTGCCGCTGCCCATCAACGCCAGCGCCCGCGGATAGACGTGCGCATAGCGAAAGACATGCTCGACGCGCGGCTCTTTGGTGGCGGCGGTGGCGACATCGTAGGCGATGGGGTGCATCGGCATCCCCACAAAGACCACCGTCCCCCCTGGGCGCAGCGGCCCGAAGACGCCCGCCGCGGCCCGTTCGTTGCCGCTGCATTCAAAGACGACATCCGCGCCCCAGCCGCCGGTCATAGCGTGGATCACGTCCACCAGGTTTTCCTGCGCCACATTGACCGGGCGAATCGGCCCCAAGCTTGCGGCTAAATCCAACTTGGGCTGCTGCACGTCGGTGATCACCACCTGGCTGCAGCCGCCTGCCAGCGCGGCCAGCGCCGTCACCATGCCGATTGGCCCTGCGCCCATGACCACGGCCAGGTCACCCGGCTGGAGGCGCGCTTTGGTGGCGGCGTGCATGCCCACGGCCAGCGGCTCGACCATCGCGCCCTCGGCAAAGCTGACGCTATCGGGCAGTTTGAAAGTAAACGCCGCCGGATGCACCACGGTGGGGCGCAGCACGCCATGCACCGGCGGCGTCGCCCAGAAGCGCACCGCCGGGTCGAGGTTATACAGACCCAGGCGCGCGGCGCGGCTGTTGGGGTCGGGGATGCCCGGCTCCATGCAGACGCGGTCGCCCACGGCCGGATGCTCGACCTCTGCGCCGGCTTCGACCACCGTGCCCGAGGCCTCATGCCCCAGCACCATGGGCGCGCGCACCACAAACGGCCCGATGGCGCCGTGCGTGTAGTAGTGGACATCGCTGCCGCAGATGCCCACCGTGTGGATGGCGATGCGTACATCGTGGCTGCCGATCGTCTCGGGGATCGCGATCTCGCGCAGCGCCAAGCGATCCTTTGCTTCTAACACCAATGCTTGCATAGCCCTCACCCAAATCTAGCCTTCATTGTGGGCCAACCCCCGGCGGACAGTGCATCTGTCGCGCCGGGGCTATCCCAGCGTCACGCGCACGGCCTCGCCTGTCGGGTTGATCTGTGCCGTCCAACCGCTCGCCAGCGCATAGCTGCGGTTGGGGATCAACAGGCGATGGCGCTGGGTATACAGCCGCCGCCTCCCCTGATAGACACTCACTTCGGCGGCGCGGCAAAATGCCTGCACCTGAAACAACATGCGCCCCTGTGGCGGCTGCGGCTGCCCTGGTGTTATCCACGATGGGCAGACCCAGGCCAGCGGCGGTTCCGCCGCCAGCGCTACCCCGGTCTGCGGCCATACGCCGCTGTTCAGATAGGCAGCCATCTGCCGCGCCGCGTACCGCCCTTCCAGTGCCGCTTCGTCCGCGGTCTGCGCCCCGCGCAGCAGATTGCCTGCCGCAAAGACGCCTGGGGCCGACGTGCGCAGCGCGCTGTCGACCTGCGGCCCGCGCGTCGCCCGTGCCAGCGTCAAGCCCCCCAACCGCGCCAACTCGTGCTCCGGGATCCAACCGCCGCTTAAAATCAAGGTATCACAGACGAGCGTCTGCGTTGTTCCCTGGTCGTTGCGCTCTATCTCCACCGCTTCCACGCGGCGATGTCCAATCACACGGCGCACCGCGCTCTGCGTCAGCAGCCGGAAGCCTAAACGCCGCTGCACCATCCACCAGATCGGCGTATAGGGCGTATAGACCTGGTGATGGGGATGCTCGGTCACCAGCGCCACGACCTCCACCCCGGTGTGGGCCAGCGTCAGCGCCGCCGACAGGCTGACCAATTCCGCACCGACGATTACGGCGCGCCGTCCCACGCACTGACGCTGCTCATAAACAAAACGCTGCAGCGAGCCGGTGGTCAGCACCCCCGCCGGGCGGTCGCCGGGGATCAGCCGGGCGGAGGCTGGGCGTTCGCGACAGCCCGTCGCCAGCAAGATCGCCTCGGCCTGGATCGTCCGCAGCCCGCGCGGGCTGGTCACGCTGACGGCGCGTGGCCCCTGCCAGCCCGTCACTTGGCTTTCGGTCTGCACGTCGATGCCTGCCTTCTGCACGCGCACCCGGTAGCGCCGCGCATAGTCCGGCCCCGAAAGCACGCGGCGCAGGTCGCGCAGCCCAAAGCCCGTGTGATGGCACAGCCGCGGCGTGCCGCCTGACTCCGCCTCACGCTCCAGCACGCGCACGCCGGCTACCCCCAGCCGATGCAGCTCCAGCGCAGCGGCCAGCCCGGCAGGGCCGCCGCCCACAATCAACACCCGGCACTGCTCACTGCTCACAGCCCGCCTCCAGCCCCAGCAGCGCTGCCACCGTTTGACCCGTCTCACGCGCCAGCAGCGCGCTCAGCGCTGCCTGGCAGTTAAACCCCTGGCAGCGCCCTTGCAGCGCACGCGTGCGCCGGCGCAGCCCGTCCAATGTGCGTGCCGGGATCGGGCTGTGACAGGCGTCGAGCAACTCGCCCAGGCTCACCCGCTCACAGAAGCAGACCATCCGCCCATAGTCGGGGTTGGCCGCGATGCGTTGCGCCGATTGATAGGGGCGTGTCCCCGTCTCGCCCAGATAGGGCATCTGCACGCGCTGCCAATCGGGTTTTGGCGGCAGCGTCAGCCGTGCGTCGGCCAGCAGATCGCGCACATAATCGGCAATGCCCAGACTAGCCGATACGCCCGTCGAGCGAATGCCGCCCACGCAGATATATCGCTCGTCGGGGTGTGCCAGGATTTGATAGTCTTTGTGTTCGGTGGCGGCGCGCAGCCCGGCGTAGACTGCGGTCACCTCTTCCTCGATCAAGGCGGGCAGCAGCGCCCGCCCCTTGTCCCAGACCGCTGCTAAACCGGCGGCGGTGGTGGCGCGGTCCTGCTTGTCGTGGATGTCCTCCGCCGTGGGGCCAAGCAGCACATTGCCATAGATCGTGGGGCTGATCAACACGCCTTTGGTGATCGCGGTCGGTACCGGCAGCAGCACATGGTTGACCAAGCGCCGCGCTGCCTTGTCAAAGATAATCAACTCGCCGCGGCGCGGCGTCACCGTAAAACGCCGGTAGCCCAACATCTGCTCGATGCTGTCTGCGTACAGCCCCGCCGCATTCACCACATAGCGCGCCTGCAGGGTGCGTTCCCCGCTGCGCAGGCGAAAATCAGCGTTGGGCAGCCGATCAATGCCCTGCACAGGCCAATTACACAGCAGGGTCACGCCGTTGACCACCGCCTCGGTCGCCAGCGCCAGCGGCAGTGTAAACGGGCAGAGGATCGATTCTCCCGGCACGCACAGCCCGCCCAACACGCCCGGCTGTAAGTGCGGTTCGCGCGCGCAGATCTCGGGCGGCGGCAGTGGGTACACATCCGTCACGCCGTTTTCCTGCGCCCGCGCTTGGATGGCGGGCAGCGCCTGCATCTGGTCATCGTTCCAGGCCAGCAGCAGCCCGCCCAACCGCTCCACCGCCACACCGGTCTCCGCCATGTAGGTCGCCATCTGCGGATAGCTGCGCCGCAGCAGCCGCGCCTCCAGCGTGCCGGGCGCGGCATCAAACCCTGTATGCCAGATGGCCGTGTTGGCCTTGCTCGTGCCTGTGCCGACATCCGGCCCGGCTTCCACCAGCACACAGCGCAGCACATGATGCGACAACAGCCGGGCGATGGCGCAGCCGACGACGCCCGCGCCGATCACGGCCACATCATAGACGCCCGCAGCCGGCGATCTTTCACCCGGCAAGGTTTGCTCCAACATAGCAGATAGCCTACTCTATACGTCGCCGGCCACCGGCTTCAGCGTTTGCCTCGCCTCGGCCAGCTTTATTGTAAACCTGCGAACGCTAGGTTTGGGAGCGGCAAACTCGCTAGCGCACCAGCCGGCGGAACGGCTCGCGCTTGACATCCACCACCAGATAGCGGTCGAGGGCGTCTTCGTCCAGGGCGCGTTTGACCGCGCCCAACGCCTCGGCTGCGGCTTCCCCGGTCTGCCGGATCTCCATCTCGCCATGCGCCAGCGTGGCCTTGAAGCTGGTCAGGCAGTGGATCCCACGCCGCGCCATTTCCTGGATAAAGAGCGTATAGACCTTGCGCCGGTCCGCCGCCGCGGGCAGATCCAACGTGAGCGCCGGATTGCTTGCCAGCCCAGTGCAGGCCCCTTGCAGCCCCGCCTCGCCGATGGCGCGGTTGAGCGCCGCGCGCAGCCCTTCGCCGATCTCTTGCAGACGCGCCGGCCCCTCGCGCCGCCGCAGTTCGCGGATCGTCGTCAGCGCCGCGACCAGGCCGATGTTGTCGCTCCAATATGAACTGGAGATAAACATGCGCTGCGCCGGCTCCATCGCCGCCCGGCTGCCCACCACTGCGCCCATCGGGTAGCCGTTCGACATCGCCTTGGCCACCACGGTCATATCGGGCGTCACGCCGACCATCGCTTGGATGCCGCCCAACGCCGGTCGCCAGCCGCACGACACTTCGTCGAAGATCAAGACCGCGCCGTGCGCCTGCGCCAGCCGCTTGATCTCCGCCAGATAGCCGGCAGGGGGCAGTTCCGACCGTGCCGGCTCCATCATGATCGCCGCCACTTGCCCGGCGTATTCCTCCAACAAGCGCGCCACCATCGCCGCATCGCCATAGCGAAAGGGGATCACGCTGCCCGCCAGCGCCTGTGGCACGCCGATCGGCTCGATGCCCGCAAAGGGATACTCACCGCTCTCCGGGTCCACCCCGAAATTGGCGGCCTGATACCAATCGTGCCAGCCGTGATAACCGCAGATCAGGATGCGGTCGCGGCCCGTCGTCCCGCGTGCGATGCGCGCCGCCACCGCGCACGCCTCGCCGCCCCCCTTGGTATAGCGCACCATCTCGGCGCTGGGCAGCGTCGTCACCAACTCCTCGGCCAACTCGATCTCAAGCGGGCTGTTGAGCGTATAGATGCTGCCCCGGTCGATCTGCGCCTTGACCGCGCCGTCCACCACGTCGTCGGCATGGCCCAAGATCACCGCGCCGACGGCGTTAACCCAGTCGATGTATTCGTTCTCGTCAGCGTCGACAAAGCGCGCACCCTTGGCGTGCTGGGCATAGACCGGGCTGACGCCATTGGCGAACTGGTCGGCGCGGCGGCTGATCAACTGGGTCCAGCCGGGGATCAACGTCCCCGCGCGTTGATAGAGAGCATAGGATTGTTGGACGTTCGGCTCGATGGCGGGCTGCGACATGGCTTTCCTCGCGGGTGAGCAGCAGTTGAAAGGCGCAGGATGGTCTGCGGGTATCTTCACTGCTGTTGTAGAGGGTATTGTAGAGGGAGAGCCGCGCTTCTGGCAACCCGGTTCTGTGCGCGCTTAGGCTCCGCGATGAGTTGCCCTGCGCCGCCAAGTTGGCTAGACTATGCAGACGACAGAGAGGCATAAAGCGAGCCGAGCGCCGGAGGAGATGCTCAACATGGAGGAGATGATCAAACAGGCGCGCAGCTTGGCGCGTCGCGCCCACGGCGACACCGGCGCGCTCTATAACGGCAAACCCTACTTTGTGCATCCGGAGCGCGTCGCCCAGATTGTGGCGGGCATGAGCGACGACCCGCTGGCCCAAGTGGTCGCCTATCTACATGACACGGTGGAAGATACCAACGTGAAGCTAGAAGACATCCGCCGGCAGTTTGGCGCGGAGGTGGCGGGCGATGTGGCGGCGCTGACGCGCGACAAGGAACGCGAAGGCTATACGGAGTTTGTCGCCCGCGCCGCGCGCCGGCCCCGTTCGCGGCTCGTCAAACTGGCCGACCTGCGCGCCAACATCGAAGGTTTTGACGACCCGGCCTGCACCAAGTCGCCCGATCGATTAACCAAGTATCGGGAAGCCAAGGCCTATATCCTGACCACCTACGGCGCGCCGGCCACCTGGCAGTGAGCGCCGCTCTCCTGGGAGGAAGGCAGTAGGGGCGGAGATTCCACACCTGCCTACTGCCCGCTTTCGATCACGCCGGGCTATCGGCCATGAGCGGTGCGAGCGGCGGCGCGGGCTGAAGGCGCGTCACCGTCTGGCCGATGACTGCGCTGCCGGCGATCCCCGCGCTCCACATGCCCAACAGGCTGACCACCAACATGGTGGCGCGCGCCTCCGCCATCCAGCGCTGGGGATCGCTGCGACCCGTCGCCCAGGCCAGACTGCGCCCCCACAGCGCCCCGGCTGTGCCGTGCGCCGACAGCAACGAGGGGAGCATGAGCCAGGCGGAAACGGGGTCGCTTGCCTCCACCTGAAAGAGAATGCTCAAGAAGGCTATCAGCAGCATCGTCAGGGGGATAGGGATGATCAGCCACAGCCCACACAGCGCGGAGCGTCTCAACAAACGGGCAGGGACAAGCGGGTGAGCGGCCATTGGTCTCTCCAGGATACCGCGAATGGTGCGGCGAATGGTAGGGTGTGATTTGTGCTGCTTTGCTGCGCTAGATGATCGTCAAGACCCTAGGGGGCCGCTTCCGTCCCATATTCCGCCAGCAAATAGATGTTCCAGTCCGCCACCAGCTTTTCGACCGAATGGCCGTAGAGGTCGGTCGCGATCTCTTCCCAAGAACCATGGTGTATCAGCGCCTTGAGCAGTTCCGGCAGCCGCTCGCGGCCATAGGTCGCCATCACAAAACTGACAAACGACTCCGCCGCGATATAACGCATGATCACTTGTTGGCGCGTCGGGCGGCCATCCCCCTCCAATTCGGTAATATTGCTCAGGCCTAGCGGCAGATACTGCGGCGCGGCCTCCTGAAAGACGCGCCGCGCTTCAACCCGCCAGGGTGAGGGCTGGTCGAGCAGATCGTCGCGCAGCCAGCCGCGCAGCCCCCACACCAAGATCGGCCAGCGGTAGAGATAGCGACCGTCCGTGCCGGGCGTCGCATCGCGCAGCGCCCGATAGGTAAACCAGCCCATGACGTCATAGGCCAGGTATTCCGCCTCGCTCTGCCCCAGCGGAATCTGCGCCAGCCGGGGCGACATCACATCTAACTCGTTGCGCGCCGGCGTCCAGCGCCCTACCGGGGCGGGCAGGACCTGGATCGTCAGTTTGACGTTCTCTGGCGGGAGCGGCAGCCCCAACAGCGGGTATAGCTCGCCGTAGGCCCGCTCCAACGTGGTCGCCGCGGCGCGCACCGCGACCTCATCCTTGGCGTAATATTCAAAGGCCAGATGCGCCGTCTCCAGACGGCCCTGTTTTCCCCAGGATTCGGCGGGCGGGGCCGAGCGCAGCCAGCTTTGGCCGACACGGCGATAGAAGCGTGTCTCGCGATAGGGGCTGGTCTGCCACCATTCCAGCGCCGGCTGCTGCGTCATCACCGTCGCCTCGATCCAGCCATCCGCCGCTTGCACATAAAGCAGTTGGGCATCGTAGTCGCCCGTAGCCTCTGCGCCGGAGCGCCAGTAGTCGCGCCATTCGTCGCGCCACTCGTCGCTCACCTTGGGGTCGATCAGCGTCTCGAACAGACCGCGGTCGCGCGTCCGCCAGGCGAGGTTCTCCTGGTTAAGCGCAAACTCAATGCCGTCTTGGGCAATCAACTGGGCCTGTTGGTCGTGAGTCAGCCCCACGCCCGTGGTCAGACACAATGCGGCCAGCGCCAAGCTCAGCACGCGGCCCAGGCGCCCCATCCAAAATGCCTCGCGCGCAGGCGACTCCGGTGCGGTCTCGTCGCGCCCGCCTTGCCAGGGCGCGATAGGGTCATCGTCTATCACCCATTCAAACAAAATTCGTTGCTGCGCCATGGGCATGCCTCCTCTGGAAACCAGCACTGAGGCGGCAAACTGAGCTTGTCGTCCCCAGTGACCTCCGTCGCACAACCCTTGGGAAAAGCGCCTGGCCGACGCCAGGTCGCACCCGTGATGGGCGGCTATGTAGTTGATCATCGAGGAATCACGGCGCCAAAGGTTTCAGCCGGGGCTGCACGGTGGGGTGCGCTGGGGAGCCACCGGCAGCCGGTCCACCTATCCATGACAAGCGGCCCGATGCAGCAGACAGAAGGTCAGGCCGGCAATCGCGAGGAGCCGTCTGCTCGCCAAGGCAGTGTAGGGCCAATGTTAGACAATTGCAGTAACTTTGTCAATGGTTTTGTGCGCGGCTTCCCAGCCGAGCATGGCCTTTTTGCGCGTTGCGCCCCAACGGTAGTCGCGCACCAGGCCGCCGGCGCGGATTACACGGTGGCAGGGGATCAGATAGGCGATCGGGTTGGCGCCCACGGCGTTGCCGACGGCGCGGGCGGCTGACGGCCGTTCGACGGCGCGCGCCACATCGCGATAGGTGCAGAGCGCACCAGGCGGGATGCGCAGCAGCGCCGACCAGACCTTGACCTGGAAGTTGGTGCCCTTTACCAGGACACGCAGCGGCGTGCCGCGCGGATCGGGTTGGCCTGCGCCGGGGTCAAAGATGCGCTGCGCCAGGGCGGCGGCAGCCTCTTTATCCTCGCGCAGCGCCGCTGCAGGCCATTCCTGGCGCAACTGCGCCACGGCCGCGTCCCAACCGCCGCCGTTGAGAAAGCTCAGCGCACAGATGCCGCGCGGGGTCGTCGCCAGCAGGCATTCGCCAAAGGGGGTGGCGTGCTGCCCATAGACGATCTCCAGCCCCGCGCCCTGCGTCTTGAACTCGCCCGGCGTCACCGCCTCCAGAGTCACAAAGAGGTCGTGTAGCCGTCCCGGCCCCGACAGCCCGGCGGCGTAAGCGGCATCCAGCACGCTGCGCGACTCGTCCAGCGCCGCCTTGGCGTAGTCGACGGTCAAGAGCTGTAGAAAGCGTTTGGGGCTGATCCCGGCCCAGCGTGTAAAGACGCGCTGCAGATGATAGGGGCTGACATGCACCTGCGCCGCCAACTCGTCCAGGCTGGGCTGCGCCTGAACATGCTGCTCCAGATAGCGGATCGCCTGCGCCACTAGCGCATAGTCATGCGCCTGCGAGTCATTTGGTTCGTTCAATCGTTCGCTTGCGATCATCGTCTCCATCACAGGTTTCTCCTGTCCCGTGTATCCTGTGTCGCGCCTATTCTACCCGACCGTGGCCGGCTCTGCCACCCATTTCTTGCGCGACCCTGGCGACTGCATTACACTCACTCCGTCCAGCCAATGATGCTTCTCTCTGATCTTTCTGCTTCTGCTCTTTGCGCTTTTTGCGGTGAGTAATTCCCGCTGAAAACCTCTGAAAGGACCCTGTGCCCCATGTCGTCTGCCCTAGTTCCGATTTTCGACGGCCACAATGATACCCTGCTCAGCCTCTATCGCCCGCCGCGCAACGGAGACAGCCCGCGCGATTTCTTCACGCACAGTGATAAAGGCCACATCGACCTGCCGCGCGCCCAAGAGGGGGGCTTGGCCGGCGGCTTCTTTGCCATCTTCCCGCCCAGCCCTGCCGCGGCCGAGGTCGTGCCTGCGGTGGGCGCGACGGGGGCGGCCAAGAGCTATGCGCGGCCGCTTGCCGCCCCCGTCGAACAGGGTGATGCCCTGCAGGTTACGGTGGACATGGCCGCACTGCTCTTCCGGCTGGAGCGCCAAGCGGCGGGCGCGGTCCAGGTGGTGCGCACGCTGCCCGAACTCCAACGCTGTCTCAACACGGGTACGCTCGCCATGGTCTTCCACATCGAAGGGGCCGAGGCGATTGACCGCGACTTGAACGCGCTCGAAGTCCTCTATCAGGCAGGGCTGCGTTCGCTTGGCATCACCTGGAGCCGCGCCAATATCTTTGGCACGGGCGTGCCGTTTCAATTTCCCCAGTCGCCCGACGTGGGGCCGGGGTTGAGCAAGGCGGGCGTGGCGCTGGTGCAAGCCTGCAACCGCCTGGGCGTGCTGATCGATCTCTCGCATCTCAACGAAAAGGGCTTTTGGGATGTGGAAAAACAGTCGGATGCGCCGTTGGTCGCCACCCATTCAGGCGCACATGCGCTCTGCCCGTCGGCGCGCAATCTCACCGACAAACAGCTTGACGCCATCCGCGCCTCGGACGGGGTGGTCGGCGTCAATTACCATGTCGGTTTTCTGCGCGCCGATGGCCGCAGCGATGTCGCCACCTCGTTGAGCGAGATCGTGCGCCATGTCAACTATATGGTGGAGCGGATGGGCATCGACCATGTGGCGCTCGGCTCGGACTTTGACGGCGCGACCATGCCGGGCGACCTGGGCGATGTGGCCGGGCTGCCCAGGTTGGTGGCGGCGCTGCGCGCTGCCGGATATGATGATGGCGACCTGCGCAAGATCGGCACGCAGAACTGGCTGCGCGCCCTCGGCCAAACCTGGCACAGCCCTGAAGACAGATAAACCACAAAGGACGCAAAGATCAGAAACGACTACTGCCTCCCCCCCACCTACTTGCCGCGGCGGCGGATGATGTCGGCGTAGACGGCGAAGATCACGATCGCGCCCGTCACCACCATCTGCCATTCTTGCGGCACGGAGAGGATGCGCAGCCCGTTGGTCAGCGTGCTGATGATAAATGCGCCGATGATTGTCCCCAGGATCGTGCCTTCGCCGCCGCTCAACGATGTGCCGCCGATCACCACCGCTGCGATGGCGTCCAGTTCATAGCCGGCCCCCAGCGCGGGCTGCGCCGAGTTCAGGCGGGCCGCCATGATCACCCCCGCCAGCCCGCTAAAGGCCCCGGCCAGCGCATAGACTGCGGTCTTCCAGCCGTCGACGTTGACGCCCGACAGCCGCGTCGCTTCCTCGTTGCTGCCCAGCGCCACCGCATAGCGCCCCAAGATCGTCTTGCCCAGGATGATGGCGGCGACGATGGCGGCCAGAAAGAGCACCACCACGGCATTGGGTACGGTGAAGCCGGGGATGATGCGCCCCACCAGCGACCCCATCGCCAACTGGCGGAAGGCCGGCGTGTCGTTGAAGTAGATTGGTTTAGCCTGCGAGATCACCAGCGACAGCCCCTTGGCTACCATCATCATGCCCAACGTGGCGATAAAGGGCGGGATCTTCATCTTCGAGATCGTCAACCCGTTGAGCAGCCCGGCGAATGCGCCGGTGATCAACCCGGCCAAGATGCCCAGCGGGATGGGCATGCCCCAGTTGGTGACTACGACGCCGGTCATCACTGCCGACAGGGTCATCACCGTCCCGACCGACAGGTCAATGCCGGCGGTGATGATGACAAAGGTCGCGCCCAAGGCCAAGATGCCGTTGACCGCGGTCGCCAGCAGAATGCCGACGATGTTGTCGAAGGTAAAGAAGTTGGGCGAAGCCAGCGAGAAGATCACCACCAACGCGATCAGGCCCGCAAAAGCCAGCAGCTTTTGCGTGGCATCCGAACGAAATAGGCTGCGCGTGCGGCTGGGTGCAACAGTGGTTTCTACGGTCATAGTCGTTTTGTGTCCTCAAGACAAACAAGACAAAGATGCCAAGCGGGTGTTCGGGCTGATTACGCTTCGACCATGCCGGTGCGCTGCGTCGCCAGGGTCATGATCGCCTCCTGCGTAGCTTCGGCGGCGCTCAATTCGCCGGTGATCCGGCCTTCGCACATCACGATCACGCGGTGGCTCATGCGCAGGATTTCGGGCAGTTCCGACGAGATCATGATGATCGACTTGCCCTGGCGCGCCAGATCGTTGAGCAGCCGATAAATCTCACTCTTGGCCCCCACGTCGATGCCGCGCGTCGGCTCGTCGAAGATCAGGATATCGGTGTTGGCCGTCAACCACTTGCCGATCACGACCTTCTGCTGGTTCCCGCCTGAAAGGTTTTTGACGCGCTGCTGTAAACTGGGCGTCTTGATCGCCAGCGCCTCGACATAATGTTCGGCGGTGGCGCGAGTCCCCTTGCTGTCGACCCAGCCCAGCCAGCCTAGGAATTTGCGGAACGAGGCCAGCACCAGATTGGTTTCCACATCCATGCCCAGCGCCAACCCATAGCGTTTGCGGTCTTCGGAGAGATAGCCGATGCCGTGGCGCACCGCGTCTTTGGGGCTGTTGAGTTGGACCGGCTTGCCCTGAATAAAGATTTCGCCCGCATCGACCGGGTCTGCGCCAAAGACCGCGCGCGCCACTTCGGTGCGTCCCGCGCCCATCAGCCCGGCAAAGCCCAGGATTTCGCCCTTCTTCAGGCTGAAGTTGATATCCTTTAGCTCGTCCCCACGCTGCAGATGGCGCACCTCCAACACGGTTTCCTGGTCGCCGTTTTCCGGCACTTCCGGCGTGGATTCATAGATCGTGCGCCCGACCATCATGCTGATGATCTGTTCAATGCTGATATCCGCCGTATCGACGGTATTGATATAGCGGCCGTCGCGCATCACGGTGATGCGGTCGGAGATCTGTTTTAGCTCTTCCAGCCGGTGCGAGATATGCACGATGCCCACGCCTTTGGCGCGCAACTGGCGGATGATCGTAAACAACTCTTCGATCTCCGCATCGGTCAGCGCCGCGGTCGGCTCGTCCATGATCAGCACTTGCGAATTGTAGGAGAGCGCTTTGGCGATCTCGACCATCTGCTGTTTGGCGACGGTCAGATCGGCGACCTTGGTGCGCGGGTCCAGCTTGAGGCGCATCATGTCGAACAACTGCTGGGTTGCCTGGTTGATGGCGTTTTCGTCGAGAAAGGCGCGCGCCGTCTGGCGAGGCTCGCGCCCGATAAAGACATTTTGCGCCACGGTCAGATGCGGCATCAGGTTCAACTCTTGGTGGATCATGCTGATCCCCAAGGCTTGCGCCGCGCGCGGCCCGTGAATCTCCACCTCACGCCCGTGAACCACGATGCGCCCGGCGTCTTTGCTATAGACGCCCGCCAAGATCTTCATCAGCGTGGATTTGCCCGCGCCGTTTTCCCCCACCAGCGCATGGACTTCCCCGGCGCGCAGTTCAAACCGGCAGTTGTCCAGCGCATGCACCCCCGGAAAGGATTTGTCGATCCCTTCCATCGAGACCAATACGTCATCCATGCCTGACTCTCCACACGCTGTATGGCCCCTGCGCTAAAACAGAGACGCACGTCCCCAGTACATATCGCTGCTGATCGCTATCGCCGCGTATGTATTGGCTGTGGACGTGCGTCTCCTCTCGCGCCTTAAGGCTGGGCGTTCCCGGCGATCACTCGGTCGCCGGTCGACCCTAGTTTACTCGTACAGCAAGGCGGCAATCTCGGGCGAGTCGATGTTGCCGGCGTCATACCAGAAGAAGCCCGTGTCGATCACCTTGGGCACTTCCTCGCCGTTGATCGCCTTCAGCGCCGCCTCGACACACTTGTAGCCGATGCCGATCGGGTTCTGCGTGATCGCGCCCGCCATCACCCCGCTGCGGACGGCGTCTATCTGTTGCTTGCCGGAGTCATAGCCGATCACCACGATCTGACCTTCCTTGCCCAGTTCGGTCACGGCGTTGAGCACGCCGATGGCCGAGCCTTCGTTGGCCCCAAAGAAGCCCTTCAGGTCCGGGTTGGCCTGGATGATGGCCTTGGCCAAGTCGGTGGATTTGAGATGGTCGCCGCCGCCATATTGCACGTCGACGATCTCAATGTTCGGGTACTCCGATTCGATGCGGTTGACAAAGCCGTCGCGGCGGTCGATGCCGGTGCGGCTGGTCTGGTCATGCACGATCACCGCGATCTTGCCTTCGCCGCCGATCAGTTCGGCCATCTTGTCCGCAGCCAGGGCGGCCGCGGCCACGTTGTCCGTCGCTGCCGTGCTGACCGGGATATCGCTGTCGACGCCGGAGTCAAACCCGACGACCGGGATGCCCGCGGCCTGCGCTTCCTCCAGCAGCGGGATCACCGCCTGGCTGTCGAGCGCGGCCAGACAGATCGCATCCGGATTTTTGGCCAGGGCTGCTTGCAGCATCTCGATCTGCTTGTCGACCTGCGACTCGGATTCCGGCCCTTCGAAAGTGATCTCGACATTGAGGTCGGCAGCCGCCTGCTCTGCGCCGGCCTTTACCGCCTGCCAGAACTGGTGCTGGAACCCCTTGGAGATCATGGGGATATACGGCTTCTCGCCGGTCTCCGCCGCCGCTTCCTCGGCAGGGGCTTCGGTGGCCTCGGCAGCGGCTTCTTCCGCTGGCGCTTCGGTGGCCTCGACCGCGGCTTCTTGCTCCGGCGCGGCGGCGCTGTCGGCGGGCGCAGCCGCGGGCGCGGCGCACCCGGCGAGCAATGCCAAGATGACCATTAGGCCCAACAATCCATTGAACCAACGTTTCGATGTCATAAGAAGGTCTCCTCGTTTTGAATGGAGTACACGAGATATACACAGCCGTGCGGCTGCGGGAACGCGGGTAATCAGTATATGCTGATTACCGTCCATTCTATCGCCCACCTGCTGAAAGTGCAAAGCGATTTATCCACCCATCGGACGCGCTTCCGGCTCCTGCGGCAACGCGCCGAAACACCGTTCGCAACTGTCCGGCGCGGCGCTGAGGGGCGCGTGGTTCCCGCGCTGCACCAGGCGCAACAATAGGCTCCGGCTTGTCTGCACCAGACATGAATCATCCCAGATCGATGCGCACTTCACCGTGGATGGAGCCTTTGGCTCAAGTATGACGCCTGCTCAAGCGGGCGTCGGGGGGCCTCACCGCCGGCGCGCAGCCGCGTACGGACACGGTATACCGTGTCCGTACGCGGCGTGGCTTTGGGCTAACGGCGGGCGCGAACACCACCTGCCCCGCCGAAACTCATACAGAGCGCAAACGCCGCGCATGTACCGTGACAACACTGATTCGCTACACTGGGGCTAACGAGCAAAACCGCTGAGTTGGTCACGATTTTGCCGAGCGAAAGAGTCAGGAGGTCTCCATGGTACGTGTCTCCCAAGGCGCAACCGACCGAGCCACTGCCTGGCGCGTGCGCGATGCCCTGGCGGCCCATCCCCTGTTGGGCGGGGCCACCGCCCAGATCAGCATCCAGGCCAATTTCGAGGCCGTGACCTTGGACGGATGGGCGCTGGACGACCAGGTCCAGCAACTGGCGCTGCGCCTCGCCGTGCGCGCCGCAGGGCGCTACCCGGTGCATATGCAGCTGCGCACGCGCAGCTGCACAGCCGGCAGCCGGCGCGCTAACGCAATACAGACGCGCCAGCTATAGAACGCTAACGGCCCGCCTGCGCCGCGCTAACGCCCGGTCCCTATACTGGAAGGCAGCACGGCGCAAGCAGCGCCGCTTCTCGATGACACGAGCGCCCCGGCCCCGCGTGCGCGAGGATGGGCTGGGGGCATGAATGGCAGACAAGGAGCCAATCGATGCGTATCCGTACCTACAATGACTTGATGCGTGATTTCTTTACGGTGGCCGACGCCCTGAACCGCCGCGCCGCCTATGACTATGCCGCCGGCGGCGGCAGCGCCGGCGCAGCCAATGGCGGCAGCCAGGCCGTGAGCCTCCCGCTGGATGTGCTGGCGGGCGACAATGCCTTTACCATCACTGCCTATGTGCCCGGTGTCAACCCCGACGACGTCGAGATCACCGTCGAGGGTGAGGAACTGTCGATCCGCGGCAACCTGCCCGCGGTGGAGGAGAACGCCCCCTTTATCAAGCGTGAACTCTACCACGGCAGTTTCGAGCGCCGCTTGACCTTCAATGTGCCGGTCAACGCCGACGCCATTGAGGCGCAGTTCGACAACGGTCTGCTGACCCTGACCGTGCCCAAGGCCGAGGTTGCGCGGCCCAAGCAGATCAAGATCCGCACCGTCTAACCCATTGACCTGACCCCTAGACCCTAGACCAACGCGGCAGGGCTGGATTTGTTCCAGCCCTGCCGCGCTCTGTGCAAGCTTCTCGGCTTTGCGCTGGCATCCTTTGTCCCCACCCCTCCGCTTTGTCCCGCCAGGTTGACGGTGGGGCCTGCCGTGGTAGAATACACGGACATACCGCGCCGGAAGCGGCCTGCTCGCGTGGCCCATCGGGCGCTGCTGTCAATAAAGGATAGCCCATGTTTCGCAAGTTGTTTACCGCCATTACCGGCGATCCAAACGAAAAAGTCCTCAAGCGCTATTGGCCGGTGGTCGAAGAGATCAACGGGCTGGAAAAGAGCTTTGAGGCCAAGGGCGACGACGGCCTGCGCGGCCTGACCGCGGGTTTTCGCGGGCGCATTCACGCCGCCACCGACGAACTGCGCAGCCTGCTGGACGCCGCCCAACAGGAATATCTTGACGTGCTGGGCACCGACGAGCAGAAATTTGCGCGCATCGAAGTCGAACGGCTCAAGAAGGAGATCCTGCGCGCCGAAGGCGAAGTGCTTGACGATATCCTGCCCGAAGCCTTTGCCGCCGTGCGCGAGGCGGGCAAACGCACCATCGGTCTGCGCCACTATGACGTGCAGTTGATCGGCGGCATGGTGCTGCACAGCGGCGCCATCGCCGAAATGAAGACCGGCGAAGGCAAAACGCTCGTCGCCACGCTGCCGCTCTATCTCAACGCGCTGGCGGGCCGCGGCGCGCATCTCGTCACGCCCAACGACTATCTGTCCAAGGTGGGTCTCCAGTTGATGGGGCCGATCTATTATCTGTTGGGGCTGAGCGCTGCCGTGATCCAAAACAGCGCGGGCAGCCCGGACCGCGGCAGCTTTATCTATGACCCCGACTACCCATCCGCCGACGACCGTTTTCAGGCGCTGCGCCCGATCACGCGCCGCGACGCCTATCTGGCGGACATTACCTATGGCACAAACAACGAGTTCGGCTTCGACTATCTGCGCGACAATATGGTGCAGTCTGTCGAGCATGTGTCGCAGCGCGAACTGCACTTTGCCATCGTCGACGAGGTGGACAACATCTTGGTCGACGAGGCGCGCACGCCGCTGATCATCTCCGGCGAGGCGCGCGAAAGCTCCAACTACTATGTGGAGTTCGCCTCGCTGGTCAAGACGCTGCACGAGGAAAAGCACTACGTCGTCAATGAAAAGGAGCGGGTCGCCACCCTCACCGAAGAGGGCATCGCCGCCATCGAGCAGCGGCTGGGGCTGGAAAATCTCTACAGCCCGGAGCATTTCGAGATGATCCCTTATCTCGACAATGCGCTGCGTGCGCATGCGCTGTTCCATCTCGACCGTGATTACATTGTGCGCAACAACGAAGTGATCATCGTAGACGAGTTCACCGGGCGGCTGATGGAGGGCCGGCGCTATTCGGAAGGGCTGCACCAGGCGATCGAGGCCAAAGAGGGCGTCAAGGTTCAAAAAGAATCGATGACGCTGGCTACCATCACTTTTCAGAATTTCTTCCGCATGTATGACAAGCTCTCTGGGATGACCGGTACGGCCAAGACTGAAGAGGAAGAGTTTCAGCGCATTTACAATCTTGACGTGGTGATGGTTCCCACCTACAAGCCCGTTATCCGCGACGACCAGGCCGATCTGGTCTATCGCACGCCTGAAGCCAAATTCAAGGCCGTGATCGACGACATCGCCGCCGCCCATGAACGCGGCCAGCCCGTCTTAGTAGGCACGGTGGCGATCGAGACCAGCGAACTGGTCAGCACGCTGCTCAAACGCCGCGGCATCGCGCATGAGGTATTGAACGCCAAGAACCACGAACGCGAAGCCACGATCATCGCCCAAGCGGGCCGCCCCGGCGCGGTGACGATTGCCACCAACATGGCCGGTCGTGGCGTCGATATTCTGCTCGGCGGTAACCCCGAAGGGCTGGCGCGCGAACAGATGCGCCGCGAAGAGATCGACCTAACCGAGATCTCGCAACACGAATGGAACCACGCGCTTGATCTGCTGAAACACGGCCAGGACCCGACGAGGGTGTATGACGCCCGTTGGGCGCAGATCCTGGCGGAGAAGATGCGTGAGACGGAGAAGTACCGTGCCTCCGTGCGCGAACTGAGCGGGCTGTATGTCATCGGCACCGAACGTCATGAAGCGCGGCGCATTGACAACCAGTTGCGAGGCCGTTCGGGCCGTTTGGGCGACCCTGGCCGCAGCCGCTTCTATCTCAGCCTGGGCGATGAACTGATGCGGCGGTTTGGCGGCGAGCGCATCAGCGGCATCATGAGCCGGCTGGGCGTGGAAGACGACATGCCTATCGAGGCGGGGCTGGTCAGCCGGGCGATTGAAAACGCCCAGACCAAGGTCGAGGGCCACAACTTCGACATGCGCAAGCATGTGTTGCAATATGACGAGGTGGTCAACGAACAGCGCAACCGCATCTATGACCAGCGCCGCCGTATCCTGACCGAACCGTCGATGCAGTCGTCGGTCGAGACCATGATCGAGGAAGAGATCCTGGGTCTGGTCGAAAGCTATACTGCGGGCAGCTATGAGGACGAGTGGAAGCTGGGCGATCTGGTGCAGGCGCTCAACGCCATCTTCCATTTGCCCGGCGGTATCTCTGCCGAAGCCTGGGCAGGTCTCAAGAAGGATGAGATCGAGGGGCAGTCCGTCGACCTGGCGCTGCAAGCCTACGCCGCCAAAGAGACCGAGCTGGGGGCCGAGACCATGCGCCGCGCCGAAAAACAGATTCTGCTTTGGGCGGTGGACAGCCGCTGGGTGCGCCATCTCACCGACCTCGACCGGCTGCGTGAAGGGATTGGGCTGCAAGCCTTTGCGCAGGTTGACCCGCTCGTCGCCTACAAGCGTGAAGCGTTCAACATGTATGGCGAATTGATGAACGATATCCGCAGTGATGTGGTCAAGGCCGTGCTGACCATTCAGGTGCAGCGCCAGGCCGCGCCCGTGCAGCCGACGCCGATTGCGCGCAACATCCGCACCAACCGCGACGGCGGCAACGGCGCGGCCGTCCAGACCGCGCGCCGCAGCGGGCCGGAACTGGGCCGCAACGACCCCTGTTGGTGCGGCAGCGGCAAGAAGTACAAAAACTGTCACATGGCGAGCGACCGCGCCAAGGCCGCCGGCCAACAGGCGCCTGCCCGGCAATGAGCTTGGCGGCGCCGCTGCGGCTGGGCGCTCATATGTCGATTGCAGGCGGCGTCAGCCGGGCGTTGGACCGCGCTGCCTCTGTCGGCAGCAATGCGGTGCAGGTCTTTACCAAGAATAACCGCCAGTGGCAGGGGCCGCCGGTCGATCTGGCGGACGTGGAGCGCTGGTGCATGACGATGCCCGAGCATGGAATCGAGTACGCCGTCAGCCACGCCAGCTATCTGATCAACCTGGCCGGCCCGCGCGATGACCTGTGGGAAAAAAGTCTGGCGGCGCATCAGGACGAACTACAGCGCGCGTGTGCCTATCAGATCGAGCATGTGGTGCTGCACCCCGGCGCTCATACCGGCTCCGGGGCGGAGGCGGGAATCGCCCGCATTGCCGCTGCGCTCAACCGCATCCATGCCGCCACTCCAGACTGTGGCCACACCTTGACCCTGCTGGAACTGATGGCAGGCCAAGGCTCGACGTTGGGGAGCCGCTTTGGCGAACTGCGCCGGATCGTCGAGCAGGTGGAGGATCGTTCACGCGTCGGCATCTGTCTGGATACCTGCCACGCTTTTGCGGCCGGCTATGACCTGCGCAGCGAGGCGGGCTATCTGGCGATGCTCGAAGAACTCGACCGCGAGCTGGGGCTGGAGGCGCTCAAATGCTGGCATCTCAACGACAGCAAGGGCGGGTTGGGCAGCCGTCTTGACCGCCACACCCATATCGGCGAGGGGGGGATCGGGCTTGAGGGGTTTGCCCGCATTCTGAACGACGCGCGCTGGGCCGGTATCGCCATGCTGCTGGAGACGCCCAAAGAAGAAGATTTGCAGGACGATGTCCGCAACCTGCGCCAGTTGTGTACGCTGGTCGACGACCCGGCACGCATCCCCGCAGGCCTATGGTTCACCGCAGAGGAGGAGGGTCTATCCAATGAGTTCTGTGCCTAACACGGCCTCCGCGCCGGATCGTCAGTTGGTGCTCAACGCCAAGAGCCACCAGGAGTACGTCTCCGCTGTGGAGGAGTATCCGGCCTTACGTGTCGAATACCTAAACG
>JADLFO010000215.1 GCA_020845455.1 Caldilineaceae bacterium | reverse complement strand
CCTGATCGTCGCCCGTCCGTCGCCATTGGAATTTGCCATGTCGTCACCGTTCTCTCCATCTCCATGGGTCTACAGCCGGCTCGCCCTTGGTTACGATACCTCGATCTTCGAGTTGTCTGAGCAGGTGCGCCCCGGTCTGCACCGCTGGTCGCCGGATGATCTGAAGGCGACGCTGGCGGCGCGTGCCGCCTGGGAGAAGGCGCAGCGCGAGCTGCACGTCTACTATTACCGTATCAACCACCTGATGGCCTTCCCCTTACCCTTGAACAGCCGCCCCAACGCCATGCCCGCTGGGATTCCGCAGTTGAAATGGTATCCCTGGCTGATCTGGCTGGCCTGGGCGTTGGAAGAACGTTGGGGGACCCTGCACTGCGCCTGGCGTCACCTGGGTGACGGCGAGGCCGGGCGGCTGCTTCAGACCGAACTGGCCGCACTGGACGGCTGGTACTCGTTCCGCAACTGGAACCATGAGGTGGGGCTGCCTACCGCCCACCTGTCCGGATGCCTGGCGCGCTTTTTGGCAAACCATGAAGCTTGGGATATCGACCTCTGGCAGCGGGCCTTTGCCGCGGCGCTGCGGCTGGTTGAAAAGGATGTATGGCCCTGGTTTCAAACGACCTGGCAGGGATCGCGCCCACTGGCCCCGCACGATATCCACAACATCCCGGTGATTGCGCTGGTGCGCGGCGCGCAGTTGGCGCGCTTTGTCGATTCGCCCCATGTCGATACTGATGCGATGGAGGCGCGCACCAAGGGCGCGCTGCGTGCCTGGTGGCGTCACCGCCGCGACCCCGCCGCGCCGCATACCGAGGGCGTCTCCTATGACGGCTTCTTGATGGATAGCTTCACCGACTGGCTCGACGGCTTGCCGGATCGCGAGGCGCTGCTCGCCGAAGGTCGCGATGCCTTTGCCGGCCTGATCCGGCAGTGGGTCTATTCGACCTTGCCCGGTCGCCCCGATCTTCACGCCCCCCTGGGCGATGTGGAAGGCGAGATGCCTTTTTGGATCTCCTGCATGTTGCGTCTGGCGGGCTGGTATGGCCCCGATGCCGATTTTGATGCCGGGCTGTGGCTGGCGCAGCGCATGGACCCGGTGCGGCTGCCCGCCGCTGCCCTGACCTGGGCGCTCGACCATACGCCCGCTGCCGCGGCGGATGCCGCGCCGCCCGTCGCCGCGCCGCAGGAAGTCGCCAACGCCGCCACCCTGCGCACCGGCTGGGACAGCGCCGATCTTCTGGCGCTGGTGGGGATGAGCCGCAGCGGCATGAGCCATCTGCACAACGACGGTGGGCAGTTGATCCTGGGCTGGCACAACCGCTTTTGGATCACCGACCCCGGCTATCAGCAGTATCGGCCCGGCGAAGAACGCGACTTTAGCATCGGCGTCGCCGCGCACAACGCACCCGTGATCGGCGGCATTGCCCAGAGCCGCCGCGACCTGCGCCTGCTGCATCTGCAGGGCGACGGCTACGGGCGGCAGCAGGTCGCGCTCGACCTGACCGGCTGCTACGAAGGGTTGCCGCAGGGCGCGCGCGTCCGCCGTGATGTCTGGCTGATCCCACCCGACGCCGAGGGGTCGCCGCTGGTGATCGTGCGCGACACGCTGGCGGGTCTCGCGCCGGGCACTGAAATCCGCACGCATTGGCAGGGCGGCGCACAGCTTGCCTGGGCCTTTGTCGACGGTTGGGCCAGGCTCAGCGACGGGCAGCGGGCGCTCTGGGTCGGCGCCTGGCCTCCGCACGAAGGCCCCGCCGGGATGGAGCGGGCCATCTCCGCCGCCATGCTGCAGCGTCACCCCGGCAGCCGCGGCCCGCTGACGCTGGTCCATGCTGCGCCGCTGCCCGATACAGGGGTGCGCTGGTGGGTTTTTCGGGGAGACCTATCCCTGCGTTGGACGGCTCCCCGACTGGATGCGGAAGTCATCCGGCGCTATGCCGAGTTGTAGCAGGTTGTCGTTTGCGGTTTCGCACGTCTGCACACGTCCTGCACCTATTTCACTCAGTTTGTCACAGGAGGAAATCGCATGATCAAAAGGAATTCGTTACGGAATTCGCTGCGCCGAAGCCTGAGCGTGCTGCTCACTGTATTGGCGCTGGTGGCTGTGTTAGCGGCGTGCGGTGCGCCTACCGCGCCCCCGCCGGCCCAGCCTTCGGAGAATGAGCCGCCTGCCGCCGAGGCGCCTGCGGCTGAAGCGCCCGCTGTCGAAGCCGCGCCGGTCGAGGCGGACACGTCTGTCAAAGAATCGCCCATGTTGGCGGAGAAGGTCGCGGCGGGCGAGCTGCCGCCGCTGGAAGAGCGCCTGCCCGCCAGCCCGGTCGTGGTCGACGTGCTCGAACAGCCCGGCGTCTATGGCGGCATCTGGGATCAGGCTGTCACCGGCCAGGCCGACGCCAACGGCGCCAGCGGCTATTCCAAGGAGCCGTGGGTGCTGTTTGACGACACCTGCTCCGAGTGGCAGCCCCATCTAGCTGAGTCGGTTGAGATCTCGGACGATGGCCGCACCTTCACCTTCAAGATTCGTGAAGGGCACAAGTGGTCGGATGGTGAACCGTTTACCACCGAAGATGTGATGTTCTGGTACAACGATATCGCCATGAACGCCGATCTCTCGCCCGCTCCCCCGAACATTCTCATGTCAGGTGGCGAGCCTGCGGTGGTTGAGGCGATCGACGACCTGACCTTCTCGGTCACCTTTGCCCAGCCGAACGGCCTGTTCCTGCTCAATCTGGCCTTTGTCTGGGGCGGCGATGTCGGCAAAGCGCCCAAGCACTATCTTGAGCAGTTCCATGCCGACTACGCCGACGCCACCGAACTGGAGGCCAAGGTCAAAGAAGCGGGGGTGGAGGACTGGACCCAACTCTTCTCCGACCGCGCCGCCATCGCCCAGGGGACCAGCGTCGCCACCAACCCCGATCTGCCTGTGCTGCGCGCCTGGAAGCTCACCGAGGTCGGCCCGCCCTGGATCTTTGAGCGCAACCCTTATTTCTACAAGACCGACGCCGACGGCCGCCAACTGCCCTACATCGACCAGATCCGCATGCAGGCTGTGGAAGACCGCCAGATGGTCAACCTCAAGGCGATTGCCGGAGAGTTGACCCTGCAGGGTCGCAATCTGTCCTTGACCGACCTGCCGCTCTATCTGCAGAATGCCGAACAGGGCGGCTACCGGGTGATCAAGGCCATGGCCGAACACCCCATGGGACTGACGATCTTCCCCAACCAGAACTATAACGGCGACGATGAGTTCCTGCTGGGGCTGCTGCAAGACATCCGCTTCCGCAAGGCGTTGAACCTGGCGATCAACCGCGACGAACTGAACGAACTGGTCTATCTGGGCGAAAACGCGCCGCCGGAAACGGCCTTCCCCTTGCTGCAGGATCAGCCTGAGCTGTTTGAGCATCTGCGCTATGACCCCGACGCGGCCAAGGCGCTGCTTGACGAGATCGGCCTGGAAGCCGACGCCGACGGCATGCGGCTGCGCCCCGACGGCCAACCCTTGGTCTTGAACCTGGACGTCTTCTCCGGCCAGCAATATATGGACGGCGCACAGTTGATCGCCAGCTATTGGGAGGAGATCGGGCTGCGCACCTCATTGGAAGAGATCAGCTATGACCTGTGGTGGCCGCGCATCTTCTCGTTTGAATACCCCATGACCGCCTATGTCAAGGACAGCATCGGCGGCCTGGCCCGCTACACCTATCTGCGCTCCTATGCGCCGGTCAACGACAGCAGTTACTGGGGTCCCGCCTGGGGCGCTTGGTATCAGACCGGCGGCGACGAAGGTGTCGAGCCGCCCGCCGATTCTCCGGCGCGCCAGGCCCAGTTGCTCTTTGACGAGGCCAAGGTGACCGTGGATTCCGCTCGCCAGTTGGAGATCCTGGCCGAGATCGAACGGTTGAATCTGGAGAATGTGTGGGAGGTGTTGACGGTTGGCCCTGGCCCGACCGTGCGCATCGCCAGAAATGACATCCACAACGTGCCGGAGGTCAACTACTGCGTGCTGTATGATTCGGACGCCTGGGCCGAGCAGTATTTTATCTCCGAGTAGCAGGACGGCCCGGCCGCGCCTGATGCTTTGAGGCGCGCTCGTGTGTCCCAAGTCGGTTTCCCCTGGACAGGAGGGCCAACGGTGTTTCTCCTGTCCAGGTCGGGTTTGTAAGAGCAGGGAGTGTCTATGCTGGCCTATATTCTGCGCCGGTTTCTCTATGCCATCCCGACGTTGATCCTGATCTCGCTGGTCTCCTTCGCCATCATCGAACTGCCGCCGGGCGATTACTTGAGCAGCTATGTGGCGCAGTTGGAGCAGCAGGGGTCGCGCATCAGCCAGTCGGAACTGGAAGCGTTGAAGCAGCGCTATGGTCTGGATCAGCCGGTCTACGTCCGCTATTGGAAGTGGATCAGCAACTATGTGCGCGGCGATATGGGCATGTCGTTCGACTGGAACCGCCCGGTCAAAGACCTGGTGATGGAACGGCTGGGGCTGACGATCTTGATCTCGCTGTTGAGCACGATCTTTATCTGGATCGTGGCGCTGCCGATCGGCATCTATTCCGCCACCCATCAATATTCGCCGGGCGACTATATCTTTACCTTCATCGGCTTTATCGGCGTCGGCATCCCCGACTTTTTGCTGGCGCTGGTCATCCTGTGGTGGGCGTGGAGCACGCTTGGCGTCAACTTGGGGGGGCTGTATGGCCCCGAGTTTATCGGCGAACCGTGGACGACGGCCAAAATCCTTGAGGTAATGAAGCGCATCTGGGTGCCGATGGTCATCATCGGCACGGCGGGGACCGCCGGTTTGATCCGCACCATGCGCGCCAATCTGCTCGACGAACTGCCCCAGCCCTATGTCGAGTCGGCGCGCGCCAGCGGGCTTTCCGAAACCAAAGTCGTGCTCAAGTATCCGGTGCGCATCGCCATGAGTCCGTTCATCAGCACCATCGGCTGGATGCTGCCGGGGTTGATCTCCGGCACGACGATTGTCTCGATCGTGCTCAGCTTGCCCACCACCGGCCCGCTGCTGCTCAAAGCTCTGCTGTCGCAGGATATGTATCTGGCTGCGTCCTTTATCATGCTGCTCAGCGTTTTGACCGTGATCGGGACGTTGATCTCCGATATCCTGCTGGTCTTGGTCGACCCGCGCATCCGCTTTGGCGGCAACCCGGCCGCGTAGCGCGCGGCACGCACACTCAGCAGCCCAAAGGCCTGTTGGCTCAATGCCCACTGTCTTCAAGGCTTACTGACTCAAAGGTTTACTGATTCAAAGGATCGTCCATGTCGTTGCTCACCAAACCCGCAACCGCCGAGGGCGTGCAGAGCGTGCCCGAAGCGCAGCTCCAACAGGGTGTGCCGGAAGACCGTATTTTTGTCGCGTCGCAGTGGCAGTTGATGTGGTGGCGCTTCCGCAAACATAGGCTTGCCATGGTGGGCAGCGCCGTGATCATTCTTTTCTATTTGGTCGCGATCTTTTGCGAATTTCTGTCGCCCTATGACCCCAACGCCTTTGAGCGGCGTTTTACCTTTGTGCCGCCTCAGCCGGTGCATTGGATGCGCGACGGGCGCATCCAGCGCCCTTATATTTACGGGCTGGCGCGCACGCGCGATGCCGCTACCTACGCCATCACCTATGAGCCGGACCCCAGCGTAATCCTGCCCATCTATTTCTTTGTCGAAGGCGACCCCTACAAGATGTGGGGGCTGTTCGAGTCCAACCTGCACCTCTTTGGGCTGCGCCCCGATGCCGACAGCGACGGGCTGCGCATCCATCTGTTGGGCACAGACCGTCTGGGGCGCGATATGTTCTCGCGCGTGCTCTATGGCGCGCGCGTCTCGCTCTCGATTGGGCTGATCGGCGTCTTTCTCAGCTTTGTGATCGGCATCTTGATGGGCGGCGTCTCCGGCTATTTCGGCGGCGTGTCCGATCTGGTCATCCAGCGCCTGATCGAGTTTCTGCGTTCAATCCCCACCATCCCGCTGTGGATGGGGCTGAGCGCGGCGCTGCCGCGCGAGTGGAGTTCGATGCAGCGCTATTTTGCGATCGTGGTGCTGCTCTCGTTGATCGGCTGGACTGGGCTGGCGCGCGTGGTGCGCGGGCGTTTTCTGGCCGTGCGCGAAGAAGACTATGTCATGGCGGCGCGCCTGACCAACGCCGGCGAACTGCGCATCATCCTGCGCCACATGCTGCCCTCGTTTTTTAGCTATATCATCGCTTCGCTCACGCTCGCCATCCCGGGCATGATCTTGGGCGAGACCAGCCTCTCCTTCTTGGGGTTGGGGTTGCGCCCACCCACGATCAGTTGGGGGGTGCTGCTGCAAGAGGCGCAGAACTTACAGACTGTGGCGCTTGCGCCCTGGCTGTTGATCCCGGCGATCTTTGTGGTCGTCGCCATCCTCTCCTTTAACTTTATGGGCGATGGGCTGCGCGATGCCGCGGACCCCTACAGCCGCTAGGATACCCCCATGCGCCAAGACGAACTGTTGCTCGAAGTCAGTGGCCTGAAGACCTACTTCTTCCTCGACGAAGGGACGGTCAAGGCGGTCGACGGCATCGATTTCTCCGTCGCCCGCGGCAAGACGCTGTGTGTGGTGGGCGAGAGCGGCTGTGGCAAAAGCGTGATGGCGCGCGCCATCCTGGGCATCGTGCCGCGGCCCGGCAAGGTGGTGGACGGGTCGATCCTCTTCCACAAGCGCAGCGGCGCGGGCGGCGTATCCGAAACGACGGTGGACTTGGCGCAGTTGGACCCTACCGGCAGCGCCATCCGCGAGATCCGCGGGGCAGAGATCGCCATGGTCTTTCAAGAGCCGATGACTTCATTTTCGCCCGTCCACACCATCGGCAACCAGATCACCGAAGCGGTCTTGCTGCATCAAGCGGTGAGCAAAGAACAGGCGCGCGCCATCGCCATCGATATGCTGCGCCGCTGTGGGCTGCCGCGCGCCGAACGGGTGATCGACCAGTTTCCTTGGTCGCTTTCGGGCGGCATGCGCCAGCGCGCCATGATCGCGCGGGCGCTGGTCTGCCGGCCCAGCCTGCTGATCGCCGACGAGCCGACCACCGCGCTTGACGTGACCACCGAGACCCAGATTCTTGAACTGATGAAGGATTTACAGCAAGAACTGGGCATGGCGATCCTGTTTATCACGCATGACCTGGGCGTGGTGGCCGAGATGGCCGACGAGGTAATCGTGATGTATCTGGGCAAGGTGGTCGAGCGCGCCGATGTGGTCTCGCTCTTTCGCGCCGCCAAACATCCCTACACGCGGGCGCTGTTGCGCTCCATCCCCACCATTGAAAAAGAACGCCGTCACCGGCTGGACACTATCGAGGGGATGGTGCCCGACCCGTACAATGTGCCGTCGGGCTGCCCGTTTCACCCGCGCTGCCCGGACTTTATGCCCGGCATCTGCGACGTGATTGAGCCGCCCACCTATCACACCGCCGACGGGCATCTGGTGCGCTGTTTGCTCTATGACGAGTCGATCCAGGCCAAGACGGCCGTCCGCGTGACCCAGGAGGCCGCATGACCCAACGTGCAGCGCCAATTGCGGCGGGCAGCCTAGCTGCGCAGGAGACAGTCGCGGCCCGCCCGCCGATCTTGGAAGTCCGTGAACTCAAAAAGTATTTCCCGATCACGCGCGGCTTTCTGAGCAAGGTCGTCGGCCAGGTCAAGGCAGTCGACGGCGTTTCGTTCAACGTGCCGGTCGGCACGACGTTGGGTCTGGTGGGGGAGAGCGGATGCGGCAAGACGACCACCAGCCGCTGCATCCTGCGCGCCATTCAGCCGACCGGCGGCCAGGTGATCTTCCACGACGAGCAGCTTGGCCCGGTCGACGTGGTAAGCGCCGGCAAAGAGACGCTGCGCCATCTGCGGCTCAACATGCAGATGATCTTTCAAGACCCGTTTTCGTCGCTCAACCCGCGCATGACCCTGCTTGATATTGTGGGCGAGCCGCTGGTGATCAACAAAGTGGCGCGCGGGCGCGAGGTGGAGGCGCGCGTGGCCGACCTGCTGCGCCGCGTGGGGCTGCGGCCGGAGTATATGCGGCGTTACCCCCATGCCTTTAGCGGCGGCCAGCGCCAGCGCATCGGCATCGCCCGCGCCCTGGCGCTCAACCCGCGGCTGGTCGTGGCGGATGAGCCGGTCTCGGCGCTGGACGTGTCGATCCAGGCGCAGACGCTCAACCTGCTGCAAGACCTGCAAGAAGAGTTTAGGCTCTCCTATATCTTTGTGGCGCACGACCTGAGCGTCGTCCAGCACATCAGCGATTCGGTGGCGGTGATGTATGTGGGCCGGCTGGTCGAAACTGCGCCCAATGAGCAGCTTTTCTTTACGCCCAAACATCCCTACACCGAGGCGCTGCTCTCCTCGGTGCGCCGTCCCGACCCCGAGTCCAAGCGCGAGCGCATCGTCTTGGAAGGCGATGTGCCCG
Organism: Caldilineaceae bacterium; assembly: GCA_020845455.1. GTDB lineage: Bacteria > Chloroflexota > Anaerolineae > Caldilineales > Caldilineaceae > QEUY01. The sequence goes on along the minus strand of JADLFO010000215.1, from coordinate 11,676 downwards.
ACCCGGCCAACCCACCCAGCGGCTGCTATTTCCACCCGCGCTGCCGCTATGCCCAGGAGATCTGCAAGGCGGAGAGTCCCCCGCTACGCCAAGTGGCCCCGACCATTTTGCGGCCTGCCATTTTGCCGACGAATTGATGCTGCGCGGCGTCGCCTAAGGCGCGCCCGCGCACCCACCCAACCTACCACCCACTCTCAGGCCGGAAGCGGCAAGCGAGCACCCTATGCAATCCGATCTCCGCACCACCGTCCTCCGCACCCTGGTCGAAGACGTGCCGATCAACCTGGCACGTTTTGACCCCGCCACCGGACGATTCCTGATCGGCGACGGCTGGGCCGTCACTAATCAGGACATCGTCTACCCGCTGGCGCTGCTCTACGCCACGCCCCACCCTGATAACCCCTATCACGGCGACGACCGCATCCTCGACTATGCGCTGCGCGGCGGCGATGCCTGGCGTGACTTTCAGAACCCCAACGGCTCGGTCGAGTTTATCAAGGTTGACGGCTCCACTTGGGGGCCGACCTTTATGCCCTGGTCGATGTATCACTGGGCAGAGACCTATGCCCTGCTGCGCCACAAGCTCGACGCGGCGCGCAGCCGGCGTTGGGAAGAAGGGCTGACCCTGGCCTATGACGGCATCACGGCGGAACTGGCCGCGGGCCGCGTCCACAACATCCCCACCTGGAACGGCATGGCCGCCTATCGCGCCGGGCAGATCTTCGACCGGGCCGACTGGCAAGCGGCGGGCCGCAAGATGATCGATCAGGCCGTGACCGAGCAGACATCCCACGGCTACTGGTTGGAGCATCACGGGCCTACCCCGCTCTACAACTCGATCTATGTCCACGCCATTGGCCTCTATTTTTTCTTTTCGCGCGACGAGTCGGTGCTGCCCTGTCTGGAACGCGCCACCGATTTCCATATCCGCTACACCTATCCCGACGGGCGCATCGTCGAGACGATCGACGGGCGGGTCAAGTATCACAACCACGTTAACCTGCACGGGCTGTCCGCCTTCAGCCTCTTTCCACAGGGGCGGCGCTTTGTGCGCTTTTTGCTGGCGCAGTGGCTGGCGGATCGCGCGGCGCACCCGCTGCCCCATCTGACCTATAACCAGACGCCGGACGGCCCCAAGCTGGCGGGCGGCGAGTATGGCCTCAGCCCGCGGCTCACGCCGCTGTTTCAATACTGCGGCGAGGGTCCCGAAGCGCCCATCCCGCAAGACGAGCCGGCGTATTCGATCCACGACCCTGACCATGCGCTGTTGCGCCGTCAGGACGGCTGGTTCACCTGTCTGAGCGGCGTCGTCACCCCGCCGGTCGAAAGTCGCTGGGGCCAGGACCGGCAGAGCTATCTGAGCATTTGGCATGAAGCTGCCGGCCTGATCGCAGGCGGCGGCAACGCCAAGGATCAGCCCGCTTTCAGCACGTTTGTCGTCGGTGAGGCTGAAGACCGCCGCTATCTCCCGACCGCAGCCCAGTTGCAGACGCAAGACGGCCAAGACCAGGTGACGCTGAACTATGGCGACCCCGCCTGCCGGCTGCGCGTCGCGGTCGAAAGCTCGCAGCGGCTGCGCCTGGAGATGCAAGGCCCCGGCGATCTTCCGGCGGTGGGCCAGGTGCAGTTCAAGCTGCACCCCGGCACGCCGCTGCGCAGCGCGGCGGGAGCCGAGTTTGCCACCGATGGGACGCCGCTCGCCGTCGATGCCGCCACGGCCGGTGGGTGGCTGTCACACGGCGCATGGCGCGTGCAACTGCCGCCGGGCAGCCGCTTGACTTGGCCTGTCTCGCCCTTTAACCCTTATGCGGCCCAAGGGGAAGGCCCGCTAGACGAGGCCGCCGCCGTGCTCAGTGTGCCGCTGACCGCGGAGCCGGTGTCGCTGGCCGTCGAGATGATCCAGCCCTGACGTAGAGACGCACCCGATGCGACCGATCACCCTGACCGCAAGCTACTATCAGCAGTTCGACGCCGACTCCACGCGCCCCTTCCCAGGCGAAGGCTATGGCGGCTGGCAGCAGGCGCCGCTCACGCTCGACCTGGATCACACCGCGGTGGTGGTGATGCACGCCTGGAACCATGGCCGCCGGGAGTTGTATCCGGGCTGGTATCGCGCCGTGGAGTACATCCCCCGCTCCAATGCCATCCTGTGCGATGTCTTTCCGCCGCTGCTGTCGGCCGTGCGCGCCGCCGGCCTGACGCTGCTGCATGTGGTGGGCGGCGGCGACTATTACCGCCAATTGCCCGGTTATCAGCGCGCCGTGGCGCTGGCGGGGGCGGAGCCTGCCCTGCCCCGGCTCCCGTCCGACCCCGCGCTCGACGCGCTGCGCGCCTTTCGCCGTCGCGCCGTCTTTGTGGGCGAGCATAACGAGGACGACGTAGATCGCGGTTTTCGCAAGCTCGACTTTCCCGACGCGGCGCGGCCGCAGGGCGACGAAGGCATTGCCGAGAACGCGCATCAACTGGCCGCGCTCTGCGCCGGCAGCGGCGTCAATCATCTGGTCTATGCCGGGTTTGCCGTCAACTGGTGTCTGCTGATGTCGCCCGGCGGCATGGTCGATATGAACCGTCGCGGGGTGATGTGCTCGGTCTTGCGCCAGGCTGTGACCGCGGTCGAAAATCGCGAGTCGGCGCGCGACGAGGCGCACAAGGAAGAGGCGCTGTGGCGCATCGCCCTGGCCTTTGGCTTTGTCTTTGATGTCGACGAGTGGGTCACACGCCTGAAGGAAATCACATGAGCGTTCATCTGGTTGGGCAGCCGTGCCGCAACTTTAATATCCTGGGCAGCACCACGTTGATCGACCCGCGCGACGGCCGCGAAAAGGTGGCGCTTTCCAACTTCGCCGCCGGCGCCACCGGCAACCTGATCCTGATCGACCCGCAGACGGGCGACGGCGAGTCGATCCCCCTGCCCGGCGATGAAGGGGCCTGGGCGCTGCTCAATCTCGACGAGGAGACGCTGCTGGTGGGGACCTGCCCGCGCGCCGGCTATCTGCATCGATTGGGCCTGCGCACCCGTACCTGGGCTATACCGCTGCGCGACCCCGGCGAGAGCTATATCTGGAATCTCTGCCGCGGCCGCGACGGCTTGGTCTACGGCGGGACCTATCCCGGCTGTGTGCTGCTGCGCTATGACCCCGCGCTCCACCGGCTGGACAACATGGGGCGCATGTCGGCCAACCCCGACAACCTTTACAGCCGCTATGTCTATGCCGTGGGCGACGCCATCCTGGTCGAATGCTGGTCGGCGGCGCACCATCTCACGCTGTGGGACACGCGCACCCAGACGGCGCAGCCGTTTGGCAGGCCGGGTACCAAGGTCAAGGCTGTGACCGCAGAACTGATCTGCACCGATACGGGCGGCGAACTTGACTTCTATGACGCGGCCACGCTTCAGCCCATCGCCGCCGCGCCCGAACGGCTGCCCGTCGAACCGGCGCTGCCCTACAGCGGCAGCCGCCATGTCTTGCCGCTGCAGGACGGACGCATCTTCGCCGTGCGCGGCCAAGACTACTATCTCCTCGGCCCGGCGGCTGATGGCCCAGAGTCACGCCCGCCGCTGCGCCCCATCCCCACGCCCAAACCGCCGACGCGCATCCACACCATCACCGTCGCGCCCGACGGTACCGTCGGGGGCGCGTGCGGTTTTGGGCAGACGATCTTCTCCTGTGACCCGCAGACGGGCGATTTCTGGAATTCCGGCGTCGTCTGCGACCAGGGCGGCGAGGTCTATGGCATGGCCTTTGCGCGCGACCGGCTCTTTCTCTCGGCCTATGTGGGCGGCGACCATATCGTCTATGACCCTGCCCAGCCGTGGGACCAGGTCAACAACGTCAACCCGCGCACGCTGCCGGCGGTCGGCCCGGCGCTGATTCGTCCCGAAGCGCGCAGCGTCATCGGGCCGGACGGCGCATTCTGGACGGGCTGGATGGCGCGCTACGGCGTCTATGGCGGCGGCCTGTCGCGCGTCGACGTGACGACGGGCGCGGTCACCGTCTGGGAAGACCCGATACCCGGACAGGCCTTGATGAGCCTGGCCGCCGATGACCGCTATCTCTATTTCACCACCGGCGGCGCGGGCAACGGCCTGCCCGCCAAAAGCGAGCCGTTTCACTTTGTCGTCTGGGAGCCGGCGCAGGGTCTGATCTGGCAGCAGACCTTTGCGCTGGGCAGCAGGCTGGGCCGGGTGGCCGCCGTGGGCGGGCGCGTGCTGGTCGTCGTGGATCAGACCATCCAGGTCTTTGACCCTGGCCGCATGGCTTGGGAAGCCACTGTCGCCTGCGCTGCGCCGTGCCAGACGTTGTTGGCCCTGGCGGACGGGAGTGCGCTGGCCTTCTGTGACACGCAACTGTGGTGTATGGACCCGCGCCAAGGCACAAGCACGCGGCTTGGCGACTTGCCGGGGCCGGTGCAGACCGCAGCCACCGCGCCCGACGGCGCGATCTATTTCGCCCATCTAACCGAACTCTACCGGCTGAATCTGCCGGTATCCATCTAAACTACGGACGAAGGAGACCCCATGTTCAAAATCGGTCTGCTCGGCAGCGACAGCAGCCATGCCGAGCGTTTTTCCGAATTGCTCAATGTCCCCGACCACCCCAACTATCTCGCTGATGCCGCTGCCCGCGTGGTCGCCATCTGGGGCGAAGACGCGGAGCGCACCCGCCAGGCCGCGGCGCATGGACGGATCGAAACCATCGTCGACGCGCCCGGCGACCTGATGGGCCAGGTGGACGCCGTCTTTTGCGTTACGCGCCACGGCGGTAAACATCTGGGCCTGGTGCGCCCCTATCTGGAGGCGAAGATCCCGGTTTTTGTCGACAAGCCGCTGGCGACCGAACCCGCCGACGCCCGCGCCATCGTGGCGCTGGCCGAGCAGCATGGCACGCCTTTCACTTCCTTTTCCACAGTGCGTTTTAGCGCCGATACCCAGGCGTTTCTGGCGCAGTCGCAAACGCTGGGCGGCGTGCGCGTCGGCGTCTATACCGGCCCGGCCAGCCGCCGCAACCCCTATGGCGGGGTGATCTTCTATGCCATCCACAGCATTGAATTGATGCTGATGGTGCAGGGGACGGGCATCGAGTGGGTGCAGGCGCTAGAAGGCCCCGCCGTCGACGCCCAGGGCAACGGCAACATGACCGCGATCTGCGCCTGGCCCGACGGCGCAACCGCCACGCTTGAACTGACCGTGGACGCCGACTATGGTTTCCGCGCCCTGGCGTTGGGGAAAGACGGTTTTCACTGCGCGGCCATCGACATCTCCGACTGTTATCGTGAAGGGATGAAGCGCATCCTGCCCTGTCTGCGCGGGGAGGGCGATGGCGGCGTGCCGGCGGCGCAGATGGTCGAAGCGGTGCAGGTGGGCAAGGCGATTGACCGTAGCTTGGACGAAAACCGCCGCATCTATCTCAAAGACCTGTAGCACCTATGGGCGATCGCGCAATGGGTACTCTGCAACTGGCCCCGCTGGGGGTGTGCATTCTGCCGGAGCCGCGGCCCAACGCCGCGCGCACCGTGAGCTATCCGCAGTATACGCACGAAATCCTGCGCCATGCAGGTCTGTGTTATACAGAAATTGACGCAGACGGTCTGGCAGCGGCGCTGCCCGGCCTGCGCCTGCTGTTGACCGTCGGGGACATGGATCTGCCCGCCGACCTTAGAACGCAGCTTGCGGCCTGGGTCGAAGGCGGCGGGCGCTGGCTGGCCGTGGGCGGCACGGGCGGAGCCGCCGATCTCTTTGGCGTCGCGCCCGAAGCGCCCGCCTACGGCAGCTTTGGCGGCGGCGCAAGCACCTTGGGTGAAGGCTATCTCGCTGTCGCCGTGCAGCATCGCATCTTGGGCCATCTCGCGCTGCCGCTGCACTATTTCAACGGTCTGCCTGCCCAGGTGACCGATGCCCAGGTACTGGCCGGCGTGCTGGACGCGCACCAGCGGCTGACCCAGCGCGCCGCCGTGACCGAAAAACGCGTGGGGCGGGGCAGTTGTCTGCTGATCGCGCCCGATATCCCCGGCACGGTGGTGCGTATCCAGCAGGGGGTGGGCGTCAACCGTGACGGCGTCTCTGCGCCGGACGGCACCGCGCCCGTGGGCGACAATGTGCTCAAGAGCAGCGACGGCGGCGTGCTCGACTGGATCTTCGACCGCCGGCCGGTCCCCGGCGTGCCGGGGCTGCACGGCTTTTTTGAACCCATCGCCGACCACTGGCGTGAACTGCTGTTGCGCGCCATCTTCTATCTGGCCGAGCAGGCCGAGGTCAACCTGCCGCTGCTCTGGCTCTACCCGCGCAGCCTGCCCGGCCTGGCCCATCTCTCACATGACACCGACCAGAACGAACCGGCCAAGGGTGAACGGCTGCTCGAGGTCGTGGCCCAGGCGGGGATTCACTCGACCTGGTGTGTGATCTTGCCCGGCTATGACGCCGCGCTGATCGAGCGCATCCGCGCCGCGGGGCACGAACTGGCGATGCACTATGACAGCATGAGCGACGATTGCCCGTGGCGCGCCGATCTCTTTCACACGCAGTGGGAATCGCTGACGGCGATGTTCGGCGGTCAGCGGCCTACGACCAACAAGAACCACTATCTGCGCTGGGAAGGCGATATCGACCTCTGGCAGTGGTGCGTCGACCACGGCATCCAGCTTGACCAGTCCAAGGGCGCGTCCAAGACGGGCGAGGCGGGCTTCAACTTTGGCGTCTGCCGCCCCTATTTTCCGGTAGACTTTGCGGGCCGGACGTTGGACGTGCTTGAACTGCCTACGCCGACGCAGGATTTCATCGTCTTTGCACCGCCCGCCATCCTCGACCCGATGCTCGATGCGGTGGTACGCAGCCACGGCATCCTGCACCTGCTCTTTCACCCGGCGCACATCGACAAGCCGGGCGTGGCCGACGCCATCCTGCATGCGGTCGACGCGGCCCAGGCGCGTGGGCTAGAATGGTGGACGGCGGCGCTCATCAACCGGTGGGAGCGCGCCCGCCGCCAGGTCGCCTGGCGCGACTACGCTCAGGACGGGAGCGGCGCACAGGTTACGCTGCACTGCGGCGCGGCGCTGGGGGGCGCAACGGTGCTCTGGCTTGGACGCTCTGGGCGGGGCAGCGTCGACGGCGCAGAAGTAGCGGCGTCCGCGGTCACGCGCTGGGGCTTTTCCTTCCGGGCCGTGACCTTCGACGCCGCAGCCGGCGGCGCGGCGCGCCTGGCCTTTCAGACAAGCTAACCCTTTGGTTTCCCAGGAGTAGACCCAATGGCAACCATGACAACTGCCGAACTGCCCGCCATCGCCGGCGGCACACCGGCCAAACAGACCCCCTATGGCAGCGAGCGGCGCTACGGGGAGGAGGAACTGGGCGAACTGGAAGAGGCGCTCAACCAAGGCACTCTCTTCTATGCCCAGGGCAAAAAGGTTCACCAGTTGGAGACGGAGTTTGCGGCTAAGAACGGCGTCGCCTTTGCCGTGGCCACCAGCAGCGGCACCGCCGCCATTCACGCCGCCCTGATCGCGGCGGGCATCTCCCCTGGCGACGAGGTGATCGTCTCGCCTATTACCGACATGGGGTCGGTTGTCCCGATCCTGTATCAAGGCGCGGCGCCGGTCTTTGCCGACCTACACCCGCATACCTATACGCTGGACCCGGCGGCGGTGGAAGCGGCGATCACGCCGCAGACGCGCGCCATCCTGGCCGTGCATCTGGCGGGCAACGCCTGCGCTATGGACGAGCTAATGGCGATCGCGGCGCGCCACAACATAGTCGTGGTTGAAGACTGCGCCCAAGCCTTTGGCGCAACCTACCGCGGGCGGCCCATCGGCGCCATCGGCGCGATCGGCTGTTTTAGCTACAACGAGTTCAAGCATATCTCCTGCGGCGACGGCGGGCTGGCGGTGACGAATGACGCGCCGTTGGCGCTGCGGCTGCGGCTGGCGACCGACAAATGCTATAACCGCACGGCGCAGGGGGCCGAGCGCAACCCGACCTTCCTGGCTAACAACTACCGCATGACCGAGCTGCAGGGCGCGGTGGCCGTGGCGCAGTTGAAAAAGCTGGACGACATTGTGGCGCGGCGGCGGCGCTGGTGCGATGCGCTGAGCGCGCAGTTGGTCGATGTGCCAGGGATCGACCTGCCGCAGATCACGCCCGGCTGTGAGTCGTCGTGGTGGTTTTATATGCTGCGCGTGCGGCCCGGCGAGTTGGGCGCGGATGCAGGCGAATTTGCGGCGGCGCTGCAGGCCGAAGGGCTGCGCGCCTCGGCGCATTACATCGGCCACTGCATCTATGAGTATCCGATCTTTGTCGAACACAGCGCGTTTGAGCGTGGGGAGCATGCCTACATGCGCCGCGCCTATGGCAAGGGGCTGTGCCCGCAGGCCGAGGCGATCCTCGAGACCTGTGTGATGCTGGCGATCAACCAAGCCTACACCGAGACCGACCTGGCCGAGACGGTGCGCGGCGTGCGCCGTGTGGCGGCGTGGTTTGCAGGAAAGCAGTAGATCATCCTCCAACATGAGTCATTCCCGGATCGTGTACGGACACGATAGTTCGTGTCCGTACGGGGGTATCGTGTCCGTATGGCTAGAGATCGTAGGCGTAGGCAGGGATGCGATGCAGCTCCCTGGATTCCACGACAGCCTGCGCGGACGACGCAAACTTCGGGATGACTCATGTTGGACTTACGTCACTTTTGACGTGCCTATAGAGCCGTCAAACCCACCTCGGAAACCTCGTATCTCCGGTCGTCCACGGCCAGCGCGATCAGCGCTTCGCTCTCTTGCCCCTCGAACAGCATCGTCGCGCCTTGGCGAATAGCGACCCGGTCCGCGCCGATCTGCGCCACCTCGACATTGTCCACCCGCTGCGCCGTGACGGGCGCGGGCGTCAACTGGGCGTGGCCGGGGCAGAGCACCACCCCCAACGTGCGGTTGCCAAAGCCCGACGTGGTGAAGCGCAGGTTATACTGCATGTACCATTGCGCGTTGGATTTGGCGCTCTGCGGCGGCGGATCCCAGCCTTCGGTCAGCGTGAAAAAGGCGTTGTGATGATAGAGGAAGTGGCCGTGGAGTTCGCTCTCCCCGCGGCGCAGACGGAAGGCGCGCGCCGTCTCGTCCACGGCGAAGCGTTCCCAGGCGTGGATATTCCACTGCAGCGCCGAGACCATCCCCGGTTTTTCCAAGAACTCGTCCACCATCAAGAGCGCCTGGCTGGTTTTGAAAAAGATCACATGCCGCCGGCAGCGCGCCGCGCGGTCGGCATAGGCGGCATCGGCGTTGCCGCGCCAGTAGACCAGCCGCTCATCCTCATAAGGATGCTCGATTGCGCCGACCGAAGCGTGTGAGCGCATGATCTGGGGCGCGTCCGAGAGCGTCACGCAGTTGTGCGACTTGGTGTGCCAGACCCAGTGGGCGTGATGGTTCGAGCCATAGCCGTCGTAATAGCCGCTGGGCATCGCCATCGCCCGCCCCGCCACATGCACGATAAAGTCATTGTTGCTGGCGTGGGCGTGGCTGATCGCACCGTAGGGCGACGAGCGGAAGAGCAGCGCCACGTCGCGCGCCGGGCCGGCCAGGTCGGTGCGGATGGCGGCCCAGCCTGCGCCTGCAAAGACGCGGTGCAGGTGTGGCCGGGTGTCCTGGTAACCTTGGGCTGCCTCCGGCCCAAATTGGGGCAGACCGGCAACATCCTGGTCGAGCAGTTGCACCAGCAGCAGTTCGGACGTGATGCCCGGCAGGTTGCGCTCGGTCACCGACGGGCTGATGGCGGCCTCGGCGCGCACCTGGGCGATGTAGGGCGCGAGGTCGGCGGAGCCGGTCTCGCGCGCGATCTGTTCCACCAGGTCGGCGTTGGTGATCCAGGTGCCGGCCCAGCGTTCGGTGTGGTCGCCAAAGCCGATCCATTCGGCATAGGGCGGAAAGGTGTACTGCCGCCAGATCGCATGGTTGCGCCAGAAGGGGCGGCGGTAGAGGTTAACCCCTGCGCCGCGCTTGAGCGCCGTGGCAAACATCGTCATGATCTCGACATACGCCGTGGCGTAGGAGATGCCCTCGGCCCACGCGCCGTCGTCGCCCGCCCAGATCGGCCAGATGCCGCACAGGATCGGGCGCAGCCATTCCAGCCAGCCCGCGGCCTCCGGGATCTCGTCGTGGAAGACCAGCGCGGTCATCGCCAGAAAGACGATCTTGCGGCCTGAATGCGAGTCAAAGCGGGTGACGCCAAAATAGCCCTGGTGGCGCAGTTGGTTGAACTGGTTTTGGCCGCGGCGGCGGAACTGGGCGATGACCACAGCGCGCTCGTCGTCGGTGAAATGCTCCCACACCCAATCGCACGCCTTTGGCCCATGCCAGATCACCGACATGTGCGCTTCGCTGTTGTGGTTCACCTCGCTGGAGCCGTCGGGGTCCCACCGAGCGATCGAGGCCATGCGCTCGCAGGCGGCGCGGGCAAAGCGCACGTCGCCGGTCAACAGATAGGCCAGGGCCAGCGTCTCGGCCCCTTTGACAAAGGCGCGCGAATCCCACAGGATTTCATACCAGATGGCAAACCACGCCTCATAGTCGCGGTTGATGTCGGGCAGAAAAGGCGGCTCGGCCAGGTGATGGCTTTCGTCCAGCAGCCGGGCGGCGTCGGCCAGGAGTTTGCCCTTGGTGGGCGATGTGGACCGGGCGAAGCGGGCACGCAGGTCGGTCACTTGGCCGGGCGTCACATAAATGCGCGGGTGGCCCGCGGCGAAGCGCGCCAGCCAATCGGAGGCGGGCGGAATCTCCAGCGTCACAGCGTCGGGCGTGAGCTCAAAGGTGAATGGCTCCGACTGCTCGCCGCCGGACTCCCAGCGCCAGAAATAGCGGCCCGGCGCAAAGGCCGCTTGGGGCAGATAGATCGGCTCGGTCAGGTCCGGCAGATCCACCGCCGCCTGCGTGAAGTCCGCATCGCGTGCAATGAGCAGCCGGAAAGCCGTCTGGTCGGGGCTGGGTTTCCAAGCAAAGACAGGCGGGTTCGTGCCGGGTTGGGATCCCTGCCGCGGCTGGCGGGGGTCAATATGCGGGTGGCCTTGTGGCTCCATCGCGCCCTCTCTTGTCTGGTGTGGGGTGGAAAGTCGGCTCCTGTAGTGTACCCGCTTTCACCCCACCCAGGCAATTCAGCGCTCATTCCGCGTCAAAGGGGGCGCGGATGTTGTATTCAAGCTCGGGGATGAATAGATCGATATAGACAAAATCGCCGTCCGGCAGCTTCCAGACACCCTTCCCGCGGCTGGGCAGGTGCAGCCCATTGAATTCGCCGTATGCAGAAATAGGCGTAGACCAGGGGTAGTAGGCGTCGCCCGCTTCGAAATAGCGCTCGGCCACAAAGTCGGTCATCTTGCCTTCGGCGTCGACGTAGAGCGTGGCCGTTACGCTCTTGCCCTGGTCGGTCAAGGTGACCTGCGCCGAGCCGTCGTCCACGGGCGTAAAGGTGATGTTATCGCCCAAGTAGGCCTGGGGAAACCACATCATTTCGTTGAGATAGCGCAGCATCGCGCCCTGATCAAGGTCATCCCCCTGGGCTTCGGCGATGGTCAACAGCCCGCCCAGCTTGCCGAGGATGCTGCCTTTGCCCTGCGCATAGCGGTCGCGCACCTTGAGGAAGGGGATGCCGGCCTGGGCAAAGGTCGCATCCCAGATAAAACCCGGCCGGTCGGCGGTGTAATACTG
>JADLFO010000214.1 GCA_020845455.1 Caldilineaceae bacterium | reverse complement strand
TTTGGCAAGGGGCAGTTGACGACGACGCTGGAGCTTGCGCCGGGTCTCCACACCTTGCGGCTGCAGGCGGCCAACGGCGCGCATATCGCCTTTGAAGGCGAGCGGTATCGGGCGGGGATCACCGTCACCGTAAAGCCGCCGTCGCCGTAAGGTGATTGGCGTTAGGTTGGCGTGAGGCCGGATCGCTGAACCGGCCCCTGCGTTTGTGCGGGTTGTTGAGGAACTGTCCAAAGGAGAGGGACTATGCTAGCAACAGTGGGCGCACCCCCGCTCGATACGGCGCGGCAGTTGATCGCGCAGCAAAATTTTGCAGCCGCGATCGAAACCTTGGTCGCGCAGGTCGACAGGCAGCCGGACGGTGAAGGCTACGCACTGTTGGCCCTGGCCTATTTTCACAGTGAACGGTATGCCGAGGCGGAGAAGGAGTGTGTGCTGGCCCTCTACCATGACCCAACCAACGCCGACTGGCAGGATCTGCGGCAGCGGGCGGCGGCCAATGCACTGGCCGAGGTCAATGTTTTTGTGCCCGACCTATCCTTTTTCGAACGGGACAGGCTTATGGCCAAGGCAACTGTGCCGCCCGATGCGCTGCCCGCGGCGCTGCTGTCGTCGCCCGCGCCGGACGGGTTCAAGCGGCTGCGGCTTGTGCTGGGGAACGGGCTGGGCGTGGTAGCCTCGGCGCTGATGGGCGGCGCTACTGAACTCTACGGACACCTGGCGGGCTATCGAGATACGGTCTGGACAAACTGGTACCGCCGCCCGTTTGTCCTGGCTATCCTCACGCTGGCTTATATGCGCCATCAACTCAACGCGTATAACCTCAAGAATACCTATCCTAAGGGGACTTTGACCGGTTTTCAGCCGGTGGGCGAGACGCCGCCGCCCGGCGTCACCCACTTTCGCACGGCGGACGGAACCTGGAATAATCTCGCCGATCCGAAGGAGGGGGCCGCATACACCCGGTTTATGCGCAACGTGACCAACCGCGCCATCCGTCCGGCGACCGGCGACGAACTGCTTCACCCTAACCCACGGGAGATCAGCCGCATCTTGCTGACGCGCCACGGCGCGATGCGCGAGGCGCCCTTTCTCAATATGCTGGCCGCTTCGTGGATCCAGTTTCAAAATCACGACTGGATCAACCATGGCGAAGTTGCGCTGACCGACGTGATCGCCATCCCGCTCGCCGAAGACGATCCCGCTCGGCGGCGTCACTGGCAGACGCATATTCTTGTCGGCAGGACGCAGGTCGACCCGACCTGGACGCCCGATAGAGAGGAGACGCCGATCACGTTTATCAACGAAGTGACGCACTGGTGGGACGGTTCTCAAATCTACGGCAGCGACCAAGAGACGCAAAACCGCCTGCGCAGCGGCGTGGACGGCAAGCTGCGTCTTAACCCAGACGGGACATTGCCATTGGACAAGAAAGGGGTGGAGGAGACTGGTTTTGTGCGCAACTGGTGGATCGGCCTGACCATGCTGCACACGCTCTTCGCCCGCGAACACAACGCCATCTGTGACCGTCTGAAGGACGCCTATCCCGATTGGGATGACAACCGGCTGTTCAACGTGGCGCGGCTGATCAACGCTGCGGTCATGGCCAAGATCCACAGCGTGGAGTGGACGCCGGCCATCTTGCCTAATCCAGGTCTGGACGCGGGCCTCAACGCCAACTGGTATGGTCTGCTGACCAATCTGTTCCGCCCGGGCAAACAGCGCAAGACCTTGGCCGATATCAACGTGCGCAACCCGGAGTTGGGCGGCGTGGTGGGCAACCCCATCGACAAACATGGGCAGCCCTACGGCTTGACGGAGGAATTTGTCGAGGTCTACCGGCTGCATTCGCTGCTGCCGGAAACGCTGCGGCTCCGCCGGCTGGGGCAGGGCGATGAGGTTACGGAGATGCCGTTCGTAGAGACGCGCCAGGCTGGTTCGGCCAAGTTGCTTCGCCATACGCCGTTGGCCGACCTCTTCTATTCCTTTGGCAATCAGCATCCGGGGCAGCTTGTCTTGAACAATTTCCCGCACTTTATGCAGGAGATGAGCATTCCGGGCAACCCGCTGTTCGACATGGGCGCGGTGGATATCCTGCGCGCCCGCGAGCGCGGGGTGCCGCGCTATAACGAGTTCCGCCGCCAGTTGGGGCTGAATCCGATCCGCACTTTTGAGGACCTGACCGAGGACCAGGAGACGGTGGCCCAGCTCAAAGCGGTCTATGGGGATCGGCCTGAAGATGTGGAACAACTCGACCTGATGATCGGCACGCTGGCCGAGGGGCATCGCCCGAACTGGTTTGGGTTCGGCGAAACCATGTTCCAGATCTTTATCCTGAACGCCTCGCGGCGGCTGCAGGCGGACCGCTTCTACACCGACTGCTACAATGAGGAGGTCTATACCCGAGAGGGATTGCGGTGGATCGACGAGACCGACTTCAAGACGGTGATCCTGCGCCATTTCCCCGAACTGGCCGCCACGGGGCTGGCCAATATCAAGAATGCCTTTGAACCGTGGGATACGGGCGAACAGTTGGACCCGGCGCGCCACCCGCTGCGCCAGTACGATAAGGAACTCAAGGCCAACCCGTGGCTAGGGGATGTCTATCGACGGGCCGGTCGGGGCAGGGGCTGAGGATCCGAATCAGCAGGGCAGGCGTTGCGCCCGGATGCCCCTGGGTGCAACGCTGCCTCTCTTACAGCGGCGGCTTTAGGTCTGCATCGACGCGAGCAGGCCATGTAAGCGCGCGGCTGCGTCCACGGTGATCGGCTCCCCATGCCCAAAGGCCAGGATGTCGGCAGGATAGCCGGCCAGTTTGCGCAGCGACGCCGCGTGCTGGCGCTTGTTGAGTACAAACCCAGGCCACCCGGCCATGAACTTGGGCGAGGTCACGACCGCATCGCCACAGAAGAGGATTCGGGATTCCGGCAGCCAGAAGGCCAGGTGTCCTGGGGTGTGGCCCGGCGTATGGACTACCGTCAGCGGCCCGACCTGGTCGCTGTCGACGACCGTGCGGTCTACGGCGCAGGGCGTGTGTTTGGAGATATTGAGATTGTTGCCGATCTGGAAATGATAGGTGACGATCGGGTCCTGGGGTCGCCAGGAGACTTGCTGGGCGGCGCGTTCACCGGCAATGATGTCGGCTTCCCAGGCGTGGCTGTATACGGTTGCCCCGCTCAAACGTTTGAGCGTAGCCAGCCCGCCCAGATGCGAACGGTGCGCGTGCGTGAGCACAATATGCTTGAGGTCGGCGAGGCTGCGACCGATAGCCCCGATCTGATGGACGATGACGGCTGCGTTGGCGTCGAACAGGGTGTCAATCAGCGTCAGCCCGTCGCTGCCGTCGAGCAGGAATGCATGGGAGGCAAAGCCCTTGGCTACACCAAGGCTATAGACCCCCGGGACAAGCTGCATGGTAGGGTCCCTCTCTTTCGCCTGCATGTCAGTGGCGCATGCATGGGAACCAGCCAAGGTGGAGGATCAAAAGCGCAGAGACTATACCACCTGCGCCCGTTTGGCGCAACCGGCAATCTGCCATCCTGATGCGCCCGCTCATCTCCGCCAGGCCCTAAAGAATCTGGCTAAAGAACGACGCCCGCTCAAGCGGGCTGCTTGTGGCGCGCCGTCTGGTCGGGATGGCGGCGCGGCGCATCCTACAGGACTGCTAAAACCGCTCATGGCAGAGCTACCCAAGAGCGTCTATTTACTGGACGTGCATGGCAAGCTGGGTTATGATGGTGAGCAGCGCTGGGCAGACAGGACATGCACGCTGGGCAATGTCCTTTTTTGCGTGGGGTATATGTTTCGGTGGGGTACACTGTAAAGTACACTATAGCAGGTTGTGCGGTGGCAGCATATCGTGGCAGACAGCCCGGCGTGAAGGCGCGCCGGCAATCCATTGAATTCACGGCGGCGGTGTACCCGCTGCGCCCAAAGCCATAGGCAGAAAGCAGGAATTGTATGAATGAGCCTCAGACCGTCGAACATGGGGTGGTCGTCAGCCTGGAGTATACGCTGCAGGTGGACGACGAAGTGGTGGAAACCACCGAAGAAGATGGCCCGATCGAGTTCCTGCAAGGGTATGAGGAGATCATTCCCGGCCTAGAACGGGCGATCTATGGCATGCGGGTGGGCCAGGAAAAGGAAGTTACCGTCGAACCGTCTGAGGGCTATGGCGAATATGACGGCGAAGCCTTTGAGGAAGTGCCGCTAGATATCTTTCCCGACGATATGGACTTGGAACTGGGCATGCCCGTAGAGCTGTACGATGAGGATACCGACGAAACCGTAGAGGGCTATATCGCGGAGATCCGCACCGACACGGTCGTGGTCGACCTCAACCATCCGTTGGCCGGCGAGACGCTGCGTTTCCGCGTGAAGGTGGTGGGGATGCGCAGTGCGACCGACGAGGAATTAGCGCACGGCCACGCGCACGGGCACGACATGGACGAGGACCTGTAGCCAGAGAACTATCGGCGCGAAACGAACGCCGGTGCTTGTAAAATTTGTCACAAGTGCGTCTGCTAATCGCAATAAATCGTGAGATTCCTCTGGGAAAGTACTTGACGCGTCTCTGGTTTCGATGTATAGTGGCCCGTGTATGACGCTGTTAGTCTGATCCGGATGTTGAACCACCGCCCAGACCTACACAGGTCTGGGCGTCCTGTTGCGTAGGCATTTTGGAGACAACTGGGCGTCGCAACGAGTCCTTCACAAGTATTAGGAGGTTTTCGAAATGTCGAAGCGGGAGATTGGCACGGTCAAGTGGTTCAACGACCAGAAGGGCTATGGCTTCATTGCGCGGTCCGGGGGTGCGAAGGATGTCTTTGTACACCATTCGGCCATTCTGGGCACGGGCTACAAGAGCTTGAAGGAAGGCGAAAAGGTCGAGTTCGAAGTCCAGGACGGCCAGAAGGGTCCGACGGCTGTCAACGTGCAGCGCGTCCAGGAGTAGGGGGGCGGTCTACCCGCCGGCTCCCTGTCGTAAATCAACGAGGGTCCACCTCAGCGAGGTGGACCCTCGTCTTTGGTTGAGCAGCCGGTTATCTCTTCTTCAGCACAGGCAGCCCGTTCTTGCTCTCGGCAACCTCATAGCCGGCGGGCACGCTGTTCTGCACGCCGTCTTTCTCCTCCTTGGCGAAGAAGTAGATCGTCTGCTTGGTGCCGTTCTTCAGCGTCGTCTGGCGCGAATGCAGATAGTACTTGTTGCCTTTGCTGTTGGTATAGGTGAACGCCATCGAAATCCTCCTTTTGATAGAACACTGCATCCAACATACTTGTGCTCAAACGCCTGCACTTGGGGCAGCGGCTGCAATTTACGTTGTCACGGTTGCCACCCCTCTTGCAACCTTATTGGCAGCGTATTCTACCACTAGTGTACTCGAGTTTGTCAACGTTTGCACTCCTGTAGTTTGACCAGGGGGGTACGAGCGCCCTACGTTGAAAGCCCAGAGGTACGCACTGGGAGTCACAATCGGCTTTTCGACTCACGCGGCGGTCTGCCTTGGGCATGTTCAATCGCCCGCCGGTGCAGCGAGTGGCGGCGGCAGGGCAGCGCGGCGTGCGGCGAGGCTGTCGAGGATTTGGCGGTGTCGCGTGCGCGTGATGGGGTAGAGCAGCGCCAAGAGCAGGCTGCCCGCCAGGATCGCCGCCGGCGCCGGGCCGATAAAGAAGCGGATCGCCTGCAGCGCGCTCTCCGGCTGGGTCGGGACGGGCACGGCGTCGGTGGGGGTGACATAGCCCGCGGTGGCCAAAGCCCGCCCCACCAGATAGATGGCGATGGCGATGCCCGCCTTTTGTAGCAGCACCATAAAGCCGTAGAAGACGCCTTCGCGGCGCTGCCCGGTCTCCAACTCGTCCAGGTCTACCACGTCGGGCAGCATAGCCCAGGGAACCAGATAGGCGACGGCCACGCCTGCGCCCGCCAGCGCGGCCAAGGGCAGCACCAGGGCGTCTTGGCCGGGGCGGATGAAGTAAAGCCCCAACTGGACGATGAGCCAAAGCGTCGCGCCCACCATGTAGACTAGGCGCTTGTCATAGCGGCGGCTGACCGCGGTCCAGACAAAGAGAAAGATAAAGGAAGTCCCCTGCACGGCCAGGAGCGTGATCGGGATGCGTTCGGGTGTGCCCATGTAATAGGTCAGGTAATAGACCAGCACGGCGGAGACCAACTGCAGCGCCAGCCAGGAGGCCAGATACAGCCCGATGACAAAGCGGTAGGGACGGTTGGCGAGCGCGATGCGGATCTGTGCTGTCAGGGGGATCGAATCGCCCGCCTGGTGTTCGATGGCTTGGGGCCGTTCGCGGATGGCGAAGAAGACAATGTAACAAGGGACGGTGCAGACCACTGCCCAGACCAGCCCGGAGATCAGATAGCCGGTGCGCGGGTCGGGCGCGCTGCTGACGATAATGGGGTGCAGCACGGCGCTGACCAAGGCCCCGCCGACCGAGAACGCGAAGCGATAGCTGTTGAGGCTGGTGCGCTCGTCATAGTCTTTGGTCAATTCGGGTGTGAGCGCGGTATAGGGCACGTTGACGACGGTGTAGGCGGTGTCGAGCAGCAGGCTGATGATCACATAGTAGAAGAAAAGGCCGGTGGGGCTGAAGGGGGGAACCACCCAGAGCAGGAAGAAGGTGAGGCCAAAGGGCAGCGCGCCGGCGAAGATCCAGGGGCGACGCCGCCCCCAGCGGGTGACGGTGCGGTCGCTGAGCCAGCCGACAAAGGGGTCGTTGAAGGCATCCCAGATGCGGTTGATGAGCAGGATCATACCGGCCATGGCCGGGTCGAGCCGCGCCACGTCGGTGAAGAAGATCAACAGGAAGAAAGCACGCAGCCCGGCGGCGATGGCCGTGCCCAGATCGCCGGAGCCGTAGGCGAGTTTGGTCCAAAAGCTCAACTTCTCGTTGTCGCTTGAGGGAAGCGCCGCCGTATTCATAGGAACTTTCCTCAACCCGAAAGGCAGGGCGCAGCCGCCGGCGGCTGCGCCCTGCGCATGATGCCTCACGGCTATTTGAGGAACAACTCGATCACCGGCACGGCGACGTCGGGTTTTTGCACCGGCAGTTGCAGCGTCAGGATATCGGCGCTTAGCCCGCCCATGGTCGTGTTCTGGGCGGCCTGGTGCGGGTCGATGCGCTGCATCTTGATCTCGGAGCCGTCGCTGAGCAGTTGGGCGTAGTCCACGCGGTCGGCCATGCCGGGCAGGTGAACGTGACCAAAGGGCCAGGCAAAGAGGTGTAGATAGAGCCGGTCGCCGCGCTGGGTGTAGCGACAGTCGGGGGGAGGAGTGAAGTCGCCGGCGCCGCAGCCATAGATGGCGCGGCCGTGCAGTCGCATCCACTCGGCGATCTCTTGCAGCCGTTCCACGGCGCGCGGTTCAAATTCGCCGCGGGCGTTGGGGCCAACGTTGAGCAGCAGGTTGCCGTCCTTAGAAACGGTATCCACCAACATGCGGATCAGCATAACGGTGGATTTCCAGTCGAGGTTGTCACGATGATAGCCCCAACTGCCGTTGAGCGTTTGGCAGGCTTCCCACAAGACCGGCTTGCCGTCTGCCATCATTTTGCCTGCGGGCTGATACTGTTCGGGTGTTCTGAAGTCGCCGCCCATCTCGATGCGGTCGTTGACGAGGATGCCCGGCTGAAGCTCGCGCACCATGGCGAGCAGCCGTTCGGAATCCCAGTCGGCTTTGCCTTTGCCCTTGGACCAGCCCCAATCGCGCTGGGAATAGGAGAAGTCGAACCACATGATGTCGATCTTGCCGAACTGGGTGAGCAGTTCGCGCGTCTGCCCGTGCAGATACTCGCGATACTTGGCGATGTCGCGATGCTTCTCTGCCTCGCGGAAGGCTAGGTTCTCGCGCATGGGGTGCAGCCCGTCGATGGGGAATTCGGGGTGATGCCAGTCGATCACCGAATGATAGAAGCCGATCTTCAGCCCCGCGGCGTGTACGGCATCCACCAGGGGGCGCAGCACATCGCGCCCCGCGGGGGTGTTCGTGGCCTTATAGTCGGTCAGCGCCGAATCCCACAGACAGAAGCCGTCGTGATGTTTGGTCGTGACCACGACATATTTCATGCCCGCGGCCTTGGCCTGTGCGACCCACTTGGCGGGGTCATAGAGGTCAGGGTCGAAATGGTCGAAGTACTTCTGATAGTCTTCGTTGGAGATCAGTTCGCGGTTGCGCACCCATTCATGGCGCGCCGGCAGGGCGTAGATGCCCCAGTGGATGAACATGCCAAAGCGGTCATGTATGAACCAGGCTGTGTCGGCTGTGTTGGTCATTGCATCTCTGCTTTCGGTGATAAGTCTGTTTGTATCAACGAGAAAACGGTCAAGATTCCGCAATCTGAAACTCGGCCAATCGTGCCAGGAGGCGGCTTTTGAGGTCGGCGGGGATGGTTGGGTCCTCGGCAATGGCCGCGTGCGCCTGGGCCGCCGTGATCGGTCCGGTGCGGCCCTCCCAGACGGCATAGGCCAGGGGGCTGAGCGCGGGGCGCGCGGCGAGAAGCTCGTCGCGTGAGAAATGGCGGCGCAGGGCGGCGACGGCGCGGCTCAGTTCCGGCGTGATAATGGGCGCTTCGTAGCGCGCGCCGTTGGCGGCGAAGCCTGCCTCCCAGTCCACGGTGGGGCGGAAGGGCTGGTCGGGGGCATCGAGGTTGACGTGGCGCACCTCGACTTGGCTTGGCGCGGCAATCTCCAAGATCGCCACGGAGCGGATCAGTTGGCGTGAAAAGATGGAGCCGGAGGCCAGCGCGCCGGGATTGACTACGCAGACGCCGTCCTGGCGGTGGACAAAGGGGATATGCCAATGGCCGAAGATGGCGACCTGGGCGCCGGCGCGCTGCGCCTGTGCCAGGCTGCGGGCGGGTGAGATGAGGTCGTCGCGGCGCGAGGCCATCTCGGCGGTGTAGTCGGGAAAGTGGCTGTGCCAGAGCAGAAGGCGCACGCCGTGGACGGCGATCACCTGTTGATAGGGCAGTTCGCGCTGGGCGTCGGCGCTGTCGTCGTTGCCGTGGACGGCGATAACCGGCGCGATGGCGCTGAGTTGGTCCAGCACCCAGAGTTCACCCACGTCCCCGGCGTGCAAGATCAGGTTGACGCCGTGAAATAGCTCTGGGAGCGCCGGCGGCAGGGCGCGCAGCCGATCGGGCATGTGGGTATCGGCGATCAGTCCGATGCGGGTGTGGTGTCTGGTCATGGCGGTTCGCTAGGCACGAATTCGATGATGCTCGAAACGCCCTGATAGCGCTTGGGGCCGATGAGGCAACGGTAGATAAGGCCGGCGACTAGGCTGCCGGCGGTCGGGCAGGCGCGCGATGCGGTTCTGCGAGAGCCGGGCCGATCTCACCGTGGCGCGCCGGAAGAGGTGGCAATCGGCTGGTCGGTCAGCTTGAGGGCCGCGCCACAGTAGGGGCAGGTGGCGGTGTGGCTGCCGGTCCAGCGCACGGATTGCTTGGTAATCGGCCCGCCGCAATTGGCACAGGTGGGCGGCAGGTTCACCTCGCGTGCCGTTTCTAGCGATTGGGCGCTCTCTTGGCGTTTGATATAAGCCCACATAAGGGCTTGGACTAGACCGCTGATCGCGGCCAGGACCAGGATGCCGGGGAATATCCACCCCTGCCAGAAGAGGATAGCCAGGCCGATCAGCCAGATGGCGGACTGTACTTGCTGCCAGACGGGCGGCAAGTGGGGTTCTTCGTTTTGGGCTTCGCTGCGCTTGCTCATGCAACTGCTCCTAGGCGTGTGCGCTGCGGCGTTGTCGATGAAGTCTATCGATAGGGTCTACAGAACGGGTCTATCCATAATAGTATACACCGAAACGATAGCATAGGCTCGCCGACTGCGCCCCTCAACTGGTGAGTGGATCGGTGCGCTAGAAGCCGCGCAGGGGCAGCCCCGCGGCGCGATAGACGGCGTCGATCACCTGCATGTTGGCAATGGCGTCATCCGGCCCGGTGGGAAAGGGCGCGTCGGAGTGTACGGCGTCTAGAAAGGCATGCAACTGATAGGTGTAGGTGCTCTCCCCAGGAATGCGTTCATGGCGGGTTCTGCCCCCGGCGCGCACGGTCAGCCGGTGGAAGAGATGGGGAAGGAAGGGGTTGATCACGCTCAGGTCGCCTTGATCGCCGCGGACATGGGCTTGGATGCTAAATACGGTCGAAGACCAGAGCGAGCAGACGATCCGGCCTGTGGTCCCGCCGGGGAAGCGCAGGTCGGCGGCCATGGCGCGATCTAGGCTGGGGCCGCGCAGCTTGGCCTGGGCCGCGATGACCTCCGGCTCGGCCCCAGCCAGGGTACGCAGCAGGTGGATCGTATAGCAGCCCATGTCCATGGTGGCGCCGCCCGCTAGGTCATAGCGGTAGCGGATATCGCCGCGCCGTACCAGCGGCGCGGCCATATGCGCCTCGACGTGGCGGATCGTTCCCAGTTCGCCGCTGCGGATGATCTCGATCAGGCGGGCTGTGAGCGGGTGATAGCGGTAATGAAAGGCTTCCATCAGCACGCGGCCGGCGGTCTGGGCGGCGTCGCGCATCTGCGCTGCCTCCTGGGCGTTGGCGGCGAGAGGCTTTTCGCAGAGTACATGTTTGCCGGCCTGCAGGGCGCGGATGCTCCACTCGCCATGCAGGCTGTTGGGCAGCGGGTTGTAGATGGCATCTACTTCGGGGTCGGCGATCAGCGCGGCATAGTCGAGGTGGACGCGGGCGATGGCATGGCGCTGGGCAAAGGCGCGGGCGCGCGCCGGGTCGCGGGCGGCGACCGCCACGACCTGTACGCCCGGCATGCGCCGCGCCGGGCGAATGAGCGCGTTGGGCGCGATGCGCGCCGCGCCCAAGATGCCAAAACGCAGCGGCGTAGAGGCCGTGTGCCGGGCCGATAGGGTCATGGGCGCATGTGCTCAGTCGTCCAGCACGCCGGGCATCAGGCCCAAGGGCAGCGGCGCGGGCCGGTCGCAGCGGCTGGTAAGCGCCACATGCCGGTCTTCGGCAGAGGCCACATGGATGGCTTCCATGATTTCGAGGACATGGAAGGCCAGGTCGCCGCCGGCGCGGTGGGCGCGCCCGCTGCGCAGGGCATAGGCCATGTCGGCCACGCCCAGCCCGCGGCTGTTGGTAGTGTAGTGGAAGGGGATGGGGATCTCCTGCCATTCGTTGCTGCCGGCGCGGCGCAGGCGCACCGGGCCGCCAAAGGTGTTGGGGTCGGGTACGCTCAGCGTGCCGTGCGTGCCGTAAATTTCGATGCGCGGCAGTTCGGCGGCCCAGACATCAAAGGTCGTGATGATGGTGGCGATGGGGCCGGAGGCGAAGTCGAGCAGCCCGACGACATGGGTCGGAACTTCGACCTCAACCGTCCGGCCGTATTTAGGCTGGCTGGTGATGGTGCGTTGGGGGAAGGTGATGCGGGTGGCCCCGGTGACACGGCGCACCGGCCCCAGCAGGGCGACTAGCGCGGTCAAGTAGTAGGGTCCCATGTCGAACATGGGGCCGCCGCCTTTTTGGTAATAAAATTCTGGGCTGGGATGCCAGCTTTCGTGGCCGTGGGACATCATAAAGGCGGTGGCCGCGACCGGCGCGCCGATCCAGCCGTCATCGATCAGCTTGCGGCAGGTCTGCAGACCGCCGCCCAGGAAGGTGTCGGGGGCGCAGCCGACGCGCACCTGGCGGGCACGCGCGGCCTCGAGCAAGGCGCAGCCATCGGCGGTGTTGAGGGCCAGAGGCTTTTCGCTGTAGACCGATTTGCCGTGGGCGATGGCGGCTTGGTCTACAGCGGCGTGCGCCGCCGGAATGGTCAGGTTGACGACGATCTCGATCTCGGGGTCGGCGAGGAGTTTGTCCACCTCCAGGGCGCGGATGTTGAACTCGGCGGCCTTGGCCTCGGCCCGGCTGCGCTCCAGGTCGGCGCAGGCGGTGATCTCGAGGATAGGGAAGGTTTGGGGCGATTTGAGATAGATCGTGCTGATGTTGCCGCAGCCGATCACACCGACTTTGGTCATGGTTGTCTCGTTTGGCAGCGATGCTGTGATGAAAGGTGGGTAGACGGTTGGATGCTGCGCCTCGCGCGGTCTATGTCTGACTCGTTATGTCTGAGCGGCTTCGGCGGGTTCGACGTCGAGTTCGGCGTTGAACTCGGCAGCCGTCACGACCTTGCCGTCGCGCAGATGCAGCACTTGGTCCACATATTCGTCGACCAGGCTGTCATGGGTGGCCATGAGCATAGTGACGTTTTGCTCGCGCACGATGGTCTGAAAGAGTTTGAGCATTTCGCGCCCGGTCTTGCTGTCCAGTTCGCCGGTTGGCTCGTCGGCCAAGATCAGGCCAGGGTGATTGGCGAGGGCGCGGGCCACGGCGACGCGCTGCTGCTGGCCGCCCGACATCTCATAGGGCCGGTGGTCGGCCCATTTGCCGATACCCACCATCTCCAGGCATTCCATGGTGCGTTTGTGACGGTCTGCCGGGCGCATGCCGATCATGCGCAGCATCAACTCGACATTTTCATAGGCGGAGAGGGCCGGCAGTAGGCCGAGTGACTGGAAGATAAAGCCCACCTGGTGACGTCGCCACTTGGTGAGTTTGCTTTCATTCCAGTTGGCGATCTCTTCGCCAAAGACGCGGATGCGTCCCTTGTTGGGTTTATCCAGCCCGCCCAAACAGTTGAGCAGAGTTGTCTTGCCGCTGCCGGAGCGCCCTTTGAGCGCCAGATATTCGCCCTGACCGATGGTGAGGTTGATGCCGCGCAGCGCTGGGATCTCCAGGTCGCCGAGGCGGTAGATGCGCCACAGGTCTTCGGTCTCGATGATTGGGGCGGAGGCGGTGTGGGCCGCGCCGGAGGCCGGGCCATGGGGTGTGGCATTGTGGGGCTTGGCGTTGTGGCTGTTGGCCGCGCCTGTGCCGTTGCCTGTGTTGCCGTTACGAAAAGCCAACTCTCTTCTCCTTCGTTCTCCGGCGGCGTGGGCCGCGCCGATGCGGCAGGCGATGCCGCTTGACCTAGTCAGAGTTCTTGCGCCCAAAGCGGCCAAAGAAGCCCTTTTTTTCTTGGCGCTTGGTCGTGAGCGCGCCGGTATGCTCCAAGCGAGGCATAATCTTGCCGCTGCCGTCGTCTTCGATCTTGACCTGCTCAGTGCGGACGTTCTCGGTCGGGCGGATCAGGATGCCCTCGTCGGTGATCTCCAGTTGGGCGCGCCCCTTAATGTTGAACTGCTCCAGATATTCCTGGGGAACATGGACGCGTCCGGCGCGGTCGAGCACAACGAGTTCGGCGTAGTGTTCCTGAGCTTCGTCGTGATGGTCGCTGATGGGCATGCCGTCGGCGCCGGGGAGCGCCTGGCGGATGGTTTCGCTGGCCAACATGCCGTCGCGAATGGCGACGACGCGGTCAACATGGCGGGCGATGCCAGGGTCGTGGCTGACGATCAAGGTGGTGATGCCCAGGTCGCGCGTGAGTGTTTGGAAGGTGCGGTAGATGGTCTTGGCGGTGGCCGAGTCGACTTCGCCGGTCGGCTCGTCGGCCAGGAGCAGCGTGGGGTTGTTGGCCAGCGCCACGGCGATGGCGACGCGCTGCTGTTCACCGCCCGAAAGCTCGGGCAGGTGGTGATGTTTACGCTCCGATAGACCGACGATGTCGAGCAATTCTTCGGCGCGGTGGTGTTTGGTTTTGCCGGTGATGCCGTTGAGCGTCATCGGCAGCATGACGTTGCGGACGGCGTTGAGATAGGGCACGAGGTTGCGGGTGCTCTGCTGCCAGACAAACCCGACCTTTTCGCGGCGATATTTGTTGAGCTGGCGGTCGGGCATCTTGAGCAGATCATAGCCGTCGACGCGCACGCGGCCTGCGGTGGGCCGGTCTAACCCGCCCAGGATATTCATCAGCGTCGATTTGCCGCTGCCGCTGGAGCCGATGATCCCGACCAACTCGCCCTTTTCGACGGTGAAGTGCAGCCCTTGCAGCGCCACCATTTCGAGGTCCGCGACTTGGAAGATTTTGACCAGACCTTCGCAGAGAATAAAGGGTTCGGACATGGACAGAGCCTCCGTTAGAGCGTCTCGCCAAGCTTGATGGCCTGGAAAATCTTCATACGCAGCAGCAGTGCGGCCAGCACAGCCAACGCGACCACGAAGAGCATGCCGAAGAGCAGGTAGATGCGGAAAATGGCGGGCCAGGCGATCTCGACCAGGAAGGGCGGGGTCATGGACTGTGGCGTATTGCCCACCTGCAGGTAGGGGATATAGAGGTCGCTCACCAGCGCCCCCAGGACTGTGCCCGTACCCAGGCCGAGCAGGATCACAAAGGCCAGTTCCCACGCCAGGAAGGTGGTCATCTGTGCCGGCGACAGTCCAATGGCGCGCAGGGTGCCAAGTTCGATAAAGCGCCGCCGGAACGAAAAGAGCGCATAGAGGAAAAAGCCCAAGACTGTCAAGAGCGCGGCGGCCAAAAAGCCCACCGAGAGCACGCCGAACAGCCCTTGGCGTTCGGGCTTGATCTGCTCGGTGGCAATGCGTTCGCGCGCGGAGCGGTGGTCTAACACAGTGATGTCATAGGCGCGCAGGTCGGAGGTCACCTGTTTGAGATCGGCGTTCGGCGCTGTCTTGACAAGCACGTTGTAAGGCACTTCGCCCCCGGCCATCTCGAAGAAATGTTCAAGGTTGCCTACCATCAAGGGAACCGCTTCTTCTTCGTTCGGATACCACATAGGGAAATACTCGAATTCGCCGACGACCAGCATGGTCATATTCGCCTGTTGTCCATAGCTGGAGATGCGCGCTTGGATGGCGTCGCCCACGCGGATAGCGTTCTGGCGCATAAAGTCGCCGGGGAGCAGAACGCCCTCGGGCGCAACGGCCAGTGCGTTCATCAACGACCCCAGGCTGGCCGGGGCAAAGTCGTAGCGCCAGTAGGCCACTTTGGGGAACTCGACGCGGTCGACGCCGATGAATCGGGCCTTGGTCCAGTTGCCTTGCGCTTGGACGCTGGCGCTGAAATCGCCGATGCGGGTAGCGTCGAGGATCTCAGGTACATTGAGATGTTCGGAGACGGGCACGAAGACCCAGCGGTCTTGAGCGATGACCGATGTATCACCGCTCGTCCCCGTGGATGAAGGGGCAGCCGCCTGCTGTCCTGCGCCGCCGGCTGCCCCTTCGGTCCCTGCCGGCGCGCCGGTGGTGGCGGTGGTCTGGCCCAACTCGATCAACTGGGCGTCGGCGCCGAGCTGGTAGTAGGTCTGGTCGTAGAGGTGCGCGTCCAGTGTCTGGGCCAGCGAGGCCGTGAAGGTGGAAAGGCTGAGCGTCAAGATGATGAGTACCAGCGGCGCAGTATAGAAGGCCGGGTCGCGCGCCAGATAGCGCGTGGCGAGCAGAAAGCCGACGCTGGACGTGCGCGCCGCGACCCAGGCGACGGCGGCCATGATCCAAGGCAGCAGGCGCAGCATGAAGAGCGTGAGCGCTAGCGCGCCCAGGGCCGGGACTAGGAAGAGCAGCGGGTTATCGAACGGCCCGCCGCTGCCGGTCGTGCCGGGCATGGCGACACTGCCCTGCTGCGAAAGCAGATAGGTGCCGTAGGCGGCGGGGATCAGGAGCAGGACGTCGAGCCAGGCGCGCTGCCACCAGGGGGCGCGGATGGTGCGCGCCTGTTCGCGTTTGTAGGTGACGATGGTGTGGCGCGAGGCCCCGAAGGAGGGGAAGACCTGCGCCACCATGGTC
Source organism: Caldilineaceae bacterium (assembly GCA_020845455.1). Lineage (GTDB taxonomy): Bacteria > Chloroflexota > Anaerolineae > Caldilineales > Caldilineaceae > QEUY01. Next base: position 9,366 of record JADLFO010000214.1, on the reverse strand, counting down.
ACGACGATGGCGGCCAGCCCAAAGCGCAGCGTGGTCAAGGTCATGTCCACGCGCAGGTTGGAATTGACCGTGAAGTTGAGAAAGCTCTTGGTGTCGCCGATGGTCTGGGCGATCTGCTGGCTAAAGGGCATGCCCGCGGCCAGGGCGACGAGACCCAGCAGCAGCGCCTCCAGCGCGGCGATGCCCAGCACCTGCAGAACCGTCGCGCCGCGGCTGCGCAGCACGGCGATCTCGTTGCGCTGGCGGTTGACCGAGAGACCGACGACCAAGCCGATGAAGGCCAGCATCAAGCCGATGATAGGGATGCTGAAGGCGTAGAGCAGGATGTTGAGTACCTGCGACGAGCGGCGGTAGTTGACCAGGGCATCCTGCGGCGAGACTTCGAGCCGTGTGTTGGGCAGCAGCGAAGCGGCCTGTTGTTGGACGGTGCTGATGCGCGAGATCAGCCAGCGCACGTCGTCCGAACTGACCTCGGAGCCGTCATGCACCAGATACCAGAGCGCCTGGGCGACCTCGTCGTTGAGCGCGGGCACCAGACGCAGCCGAAAGCTTTCTTCGGGGATAAAGAACTGATTCTCGAAGACGGTCTGCCGGTAAAACCAGTAGGGGTCACTGGGGTCGGTTGCCCGCCAGATGCCGGAGATCACCACCGGCACTTGGACTGTGCGCGAAGCCCCTTCCTTTTCGGTGCGGCGGAAGGTGACAAATTGCTCGCCCACCTGGAGGCCAAACTCGTTGGCCATGGCGACGTTGACCAGGATCTCCATAGGTACATCGGGGGCGGCGTCGGCTACGGCGGGCAGGTTGCCTTCGACCAGCGTGATCTTGTCGGCAAAATTGCTGGCGGTGGCAAAGTTGACCCAGGCCAGCGGGTCCTTAACGTCCGCATAGGCGACGTCGGAGGTGGGGAAGAGACGGAAATTGTCGGTGCGGAAGTAGCGCACTTTGAGTTGGGCGGGCAGGCCCAGCAGTTCGGGCGCTTGCTCCCACAGATAGCTGTCGACTTGTTCGATATCACCCCATTCGAGGAGGCCATAGAGCGAGCCGACATAGCGGAACATGAAGGCGAACGGCGGGCGCGAGATTTCGCCTTCTTGGGTGGGCTTGGTCAGTTCTTTTTGCAGGACCTGGTAGTAGATCGCATCGCTGTAGAGCGGGATGCTCATGACGATGGCGACCGAGGCCACCAGCCCCAGCGCTGTGGCGAGCGTCAGCCCGCGCTGCGCGAGCAGCCGGCGCGCGGCGACGGCAAAGATGGCCAGGGAGCGTAGAAGAAAGCGCATTGATCACCTATTGTCCGACCACTACCTGGCCTTCTTCCAGGCCCGATTCGATCTCGACCCGGTCAGGCGTTTCGATCCCTACCGTGACATCGACACGGCGCTGAACGTCGCCGTCTTGGAGCAGGGCGAAGCGCCGCCCGTCGAAGATGCGTAGGGCCTGCGGCGGCACCCAGAGCACGTTGTCTTTACGCTCCAGTTCGACGTTGACCCGCACCAGGTCGCCCAGGGCAAAGCCTTCGTCCTGGGCCGATTCGGCAATCGAGATGCGCGTGGATTTGTCCATATCTTCAACGGTGTTGCCGCGCCCGCCGCTGCCATAGGGGTAGGGAAGCTGGCGGACCGAGCCGTCGAGCGTGACGCCTGGGCGGCTGACCAGGATGATCTTGGCGGGCATGCTTTCGACCAGGTCTTCCATCTGCGTGCTGATCAGGTCGGCGCTGACTTCGAGGTTTTCGACATCGGCCAGGGTGGCGACCGGCTGGTAAGCATCGACGGCCTGGCCGGGGGTCAGCGACATCGAGAGCAGTTGGCCGTCGAAGGAGGCGATGATCTGCGATTCGGCAATCTCGGCGTGCAGTTTGGTCACGGCTAGTTCGGCACGGGTCACGTCACTTTGCAGGAGCGGGTCAACGCCGGCCTGAAGCTGTTCGAGGGCGAGGCGGGCCAACCCGATCTCTTTTTCCTGCACGGAGATCGCGGTCTGGTCGGGCGCGGCCTCGGAGCGCAGCGCTTGCAGCTTTAGCTCGGCGATCTCGATGTTGGTCTGGGCCACTTCGATGGCATAGGAGTTTTCTTGTTGGGCCTGCTCCAGACGGACACGGGCGCGCTCCAGTTCCAGCTCGGCGGCCTCGAGTTCGCGCTCCAGCGCGTCAATCTCCAATTCGGCCAAGACCTCGCCTTTGGCCACCATATCATTGCGTTTACGGAAGACGGAACGGACACGGCCTGAGGCCCGAAAGAAGAGGTCTTCTTCGAGCACCGGCGAGATGCGACCGCTAAATTCCAATTCGTTGACGATCTCGCCCCGCTGCACCTGATAGGTGGGTTTGGTGGGGACAATGGCGGTAGGAATCGGGGTCGGGGTCGGCAGGCCGTCAGTCGAGCGGTCGGTGTTGGCTGCGGGCAACAGGGCGCAGCCGCCCAACAGGGTTGCCAGCAGGACACCGCCGATACGTTGAGCAAGGGGTCGAACGCTCAATGCACTTCTCCTCAAGAACACAGAATGGTTAGACTCGGCGCGCCGGCAGCCCGGCAGCATGGATTGGGGGACAGAAGTCTGCTGAATCATATTCATTGGGATGAAAATCCGTGACGGGGCGTGGGCTGCCTGCCTCGCCGGAGGCGGTTCGTGTGTGCATAGGGGCCGCATTGTAGAGAGCCGTCATGCGTTCTGCCCACGCGCGGGCAGGAAAGCCGGGCTCCTTGACAAAGCAAACCACCCAATCGTCAGGCTCGGCGATCGGGGCTACCCGCAGTTCGCGGCCCGTATCGATGATGGTGAGCGGTCCCCACATGGGCATTGTACAATCTACTCGAAATTCCGGGCTATGATTAAGCTTACTTACTTTTCCTAATCATGCAAGAATTGGTCACTCTGGCTTCGGCCATGCAGACCGGAGACGGCGCTACAGCCGCAGCTTGATCAGCCCGTCTTCTTCCCAGACTTTATAGCGGCGCAGGCGGATTTCTTTGAAGGCCAGGGACTGCCCGGTCGGGATGTGGAATTCCATTCCGTGCCAAGGGCAGGTGATGATCTCGCCGTCGTGTACCCATTCTAGCTGCCAGCCGGTCTCGGCGCGACAGGCGAGCGTGCCGGAGACGCGGCCTTGGCAGAGCGGCCCGATCTGGTGTGGGCACAGATTGGGGAGGGCATGGTAGGTCCCGGCGACATTAAAGACGCCAATCTCGCGGCCCGCCACGGCAAAGACGCGGTGGCGGCCCGGCGGCAGTTCTTCGGCGCGTGCTAAGATGTACTCGGCGCGGCCCGTGCGATCTTCTCGTGCTTCGCGTTGCTCCCGCTCTTTGCGTGTCGTCGCAGACATGGCAGGCTCCCGGCAGGTCATGAACGGTTGAGGCGGTTGCCTTGGGCATCGATCTGGAAGAAGCGCAGGGCGTTTTCACCCATGATCTTGCGCCGCGCTTCGGGCGACAGCGGCAGCTGAAAGACCTTGCGCGGGTGGTCAAAATCGTGGTGAGGCCAGTCCGACGCAAACATAGTCGTCTCCTCGCCGCCGTAAAGCTGGATCAGTTTGACCAGGTCTGCCGGGTCTTCGGGTTCTTCCACCGGCTGGGTGGCGAAGTAGAACTGGCGGATATAGCGGCTTGGCCGATGTTCCAGAAAGGGAACCTCGCGGCGGCGCTCGATATACTCTTTGTCCAGCCGGTTCATGATAAAGGGAACCCAGGAGATGCCCGCCTCAATGAAGGCGATCTTTAGCTTGGGGAAGCGCACGGGTACGCCGGTGGTGACCATGTCCACCAGGTTGGCCATGATGGCAAAGGGGTGGGCGACGCTGTGGCGCGCCATTTCGGTGTCAAAGCCTTGAATCTGCCAGGGAAAGACCGGGTGGATGACCGTGACGCTGTGCAGCAGCACGGGTAAGTCCGCGTCTTGGGCGGCCTGGTAGATCGGGTCATATTTGCGGTTGCCCCAGAGCGGATCCACGCCCGCCAGCCCCAGGTAGACGCCGACAATGCCGGGGTCGTCGGCGTATTTTTTGATCTGGCGGGCGCCGTCTTCGGGGTCTTGGGGCGGCACAACCAGACAGCCAAGCAGACCGCGTTCCTGCGAAGTCCATTTGTCGACCAGCCAAGCGTTGTAGGCGCGCGCTAGGGCCGCGGCATACTCTTTTTGGGGTAGGACGGGCAGCTTGAGCAGATGGTCGGGGAAGAGGACCGCCACGTCGATCGAGAGCTTGCTCAATTCCTCGCGCATCTGGGCAGCGTTGGTCACCATGCGCTTGGAATCATGGCCGCCGGGAAAGGGCGCGGACAGGCTGCCCGCACCCGGCGAGAAGCCGGGGATGTCGAGATAGCGCTCCGGCACATTGGCCAGCACTTCCAGCGACTTGCGCCACGGCATATCGCAGTAGGGCGCAAGTTCGCCGGGCGATTCGTGGACATGAACGTCGGCATCTACGACCAAGATGCTGTCGAGCGTGTCTCTCTGGGCGGACTGATTGGGGAGCGTTTGGTCAGTCATGGGGTTGGGTCACCAGTTGGTATAGGAACCGTCACGTTTGCGCAGGTGGGGCGCTTCGGCGAACTTGAACTCCTGGCGGGCGACATAGGCTTCGTCGACCTCCACGCCCAGACCGGGGTCGGTAGGGACGGGGAAGTGTGCGCCTTCCAGCTTAAGCTGAACGGGAAAGATCGTTTCGTCATAGAAGCCGAGCTGTTCGGTGGGGGAGACACGCACCTCCAGCCAAGAGAAGTTGGCAACCGCAGCCGCCAGGTGCACCGTCGCCGCCGTACAGATGGGGCCAAGCGGGTTGTGCGGCATGAGGTCGATGTAATGCGCTTCGGCCCAGCCCGCTACCTTCATAGCCTCGGTGAAGCCGCCCACGTTGGAGATGTCGATGCGCACGAAGTCGGTGATGCCGCGTTCGATGTAGGGGACAAAGGCCCACTTGCTGGAGAATTCTTCGCCGATGGCGAAGGGGATATCGACCATACGGCGCAGGGCTTCGTAGGCTTCGGGCGTCTCATCGCGGATCGGCTCTTCGATGAAGTCGAGCGTGCCGCTGGGCATGCGCCGGCAAAAAGAGGCGGTTTCGGCGACGTTGAGCCGGTGGTGATAGTCGATGCCCAGCACAAAATCGCCGCCCAACTCCTCGCGCACGCGCACCAAGTCGGCGGCGGTGGGCCCGATGGAATCGCGTGGTTCCCAGGTGGTATCGCCGGGCTGGGGGCCGCGCCGGGCTTGCTGGGTTGCCACGTTCATGGGTGAGCCGCTCATGCGCTGCGGGTGAGACGGGACGGTACGGATCACATTCCAGCCTTCGGCCAGCAGCAGCTTGACGTCCTCGATCAACCGGTCGCCGTGCGCGCCGGTAGTGGCGAAACAGGGGACGTAGTCACGCTGTTTGCCGCCGAGCAGTTGATAGATGGGGACGTTGAGGGCCTTGCCCACAATATCATGCAGGGCGATATCGATGGCAGAGATGGCGGCGGTGAGCACGCGCCCGCCCTCGAAATACTGGCTGCGGTACATCTCCTGCCAGAGCGCGCCGCGCTGCATCGGGTCACGGCCGATCAGCCACTCGCGATAGTGGCGCACGGCCCCGGCTACGGCCAATTCGCGGAAGGAAAGACCCGCTTCGCCCCAGCCATAGATGCCTTCGTCGGTCTCGATCTTGACCAACAGTTGGTTGCGTGAGCCTACCCAAACAGGATAGACCTTGATATCGGTGATCTTCATAGCAATACCGGCCCCTGAGCCGTGTGGTGGATGTGGCGAGACTGGCTGTGCCCAGACCGGATCGGCTCAGATGATGGATCCTCGGTGTCGCCCGTCCGCACCGGCGGGGAGAGACCGTCCGGTGTGTGGCGCAACCACTGCTCGCCGATCGCGGTGATGGCTGTTGTGACGGCTTGTGCTGAACGTTGCGGTGATAGCTGTGCCAAGTTCGATTACCAAACTATACCACAGGTATGACCATTTGACCCGAATTGGCGATCGTTTGAAACGCGCTTCCAGGCGGGCGCGCTGCTCGCCGCTGCATCAGCCGCGCTGCTCGCTCCAGGGCATCGCCATGATCTCGGCCATGCCGTCTTCGTCCAGTTCAACGCCCAGGCCGGGGGCGGTGGGCAGGGCGACACAGCCGTCGTCTTCCAGCACAAAGGGCTGTTTGAAATAGCCTTTACCAAAGAGCGTGCGGCCATCCTGGCGATAGTCCAGCACTTCGTTGTGTTCTTGCACCAGGAAGTTGGGCAGGGCGGCGTCTAGCTGGAGCGAGGCGGCCAGCGCCAGCGGGCTGAGCGGGCAGTGCAGCGCCACCTTGGCAAAGGCGGCTTCGCCCATGGCGGCGATCTTGCGGCACTCGGTGATGCCCCCGGCGTGGCAGAGGTCGGGCTGCAGCACGGCGAGCGCGCCCTGGCGCAGGGCATCAAAGAAGACCCACTTGCCCATCCAACGCTCGCCGGCGGCGATGGGCGCGGAGGTGCGGCGCGCGATTTCCACCAGGGCGTCGACGCGCTCGATGGGCATGGGTTCTTCGACAAAGAGCGGGCGCTGCGGCGCCAGCGCTTCGATCAGTTGCAGGGCGATGGCGGGGTGGGGGTTGTGGATGTCCACGGCTACGTCGACGTCGGGGCCGGCTCCGGCGCGCACGGCGGCGAAATAGCCGGCAAAGCGGTCGACGCGTGAGGTGACTTCCAGCCCATCGCCGGGGCCGAAATGCACCTTGAGACAGCGGTAGCCCCATTCCTGCACCAAGATGCGCGCGGCTTCGGCCCAGACATCGGGGTCTTCTGCGCGGCGGCGCTCGCCGGTGTAGCCGGCGCGATAGGGCCGGCCGGGCTGAACAAAGTGGGGCAGCGCGCCGCCGGTGGCACGGTAGATGCGGATGCGCTCTTGGCAGGGGCCGCCGAGCAGTTTGTAGACGGGAAGCCCCGCCGCTTTGCCGGCGATGTCCCACAGGGCGATGTCGATGCCGCTGAGCGCGCTCATCTTGATCGGCCCGCCCTTGTAGCCCAGGCCGGAGTTGTACATCTCGGCCCAGAGCTGCTCGACGCGCGTCGGGTCTTTGCCGACCAGACACGACTCCAGGCGTTTGACTTCGGCGATGACCGGCTCCGGGTGGTTTTCCAGATAGGGTTCACCCAAGCCGACAAGGCCTTCGTCGGTGTGGACTTTGACCCAGACCCAACTGGGAGGAACCTTGAGAATTTCGAAATGAGTGATCTTCATCGGGCTTGCCTTTGCTTAGGGATAGGGGTGTAATAGAACAGGTTGTTTCAGTCGGCTGAACATAGGCTAGTCACAGCCGTGCAGGCATGGAGGTAGCATGAAAACGTTCTCTTCAGCCCAGTGGCGTGCCGCCGTCGAATGGCTGCAGCGGGATGGCCGCACGCTGGATCGCGCGCTATTTGCGTACAGCTTCCGGCATGGATCGGCTGCTGCCGTGCTGCGGGAACTCGCCACCTATCAGAACGTCGACGGTGGATTTGGTCATGGCCTGGAGCCGGACATCCGCACCCCAGCCTCATCGCCGCTCGCCACGAGCGTGGCGTTTGGGCGGCTGCGCCGTCTCAGCGCAGCCGCCGATCATCCGCTAGTCCGCCGTGGGATTGGCTACTATCTGGCGACCTATGACGCCGCGGGGCAGCGCTGGCCGATGGCGTTCGCCGATGTGGAAGCCGCACCCCACGCACCCTGGTGGACCTTTGACGATCTGGAACGCAACTTCGCCGAATTTGGCCTTAATCCGACGGCTTCGGTGCTGGGCCATCTCTACGATTATCCTGGTCTCGTGCCCGATGACCTGGCCGCGGCTGTGTTTGGGGCTGTCTTGCAGCGCGCCCAGAGCCGGGCAGACGCCATGGAAATGCATGACTTGCTCTGCCTGATCGAACTGGCCGATGCGCGCACGCTTGAGCCTGGACAGCGGGCTGCAGTCGTTGCGCAAGTGGAGCGCGCCTTGCCCACGCTGCTGATCCAAGACCCGGCGCGCTGGGATGGCTACGGCATCAAGCCGCTGGACATTGCGCCTGCGCCCGGCGCGCGCTTTGCCGGCTGCGTCGCCCGCGAACTGGTGGAGCAGCAGCTAGACCATTGGATCGAGGCGCAGCAAACAGACGGCGCATGGCCGATCCCCTGGTCATGGGCCGAGGTGGATGCCGCCGCCTGGGCGCAGGCGCAGCGCGACTGGCAGGGCCACCAGATCACCATGCGCTTGGCGACATTGGCGGCCTATGGTCGGGTCGAGTGGAGCGAGGTCTACCAGTCGGCGACGCTGCCGTCGGTTGGGTAGTAGAACTCGCCGCCCAGCTCTTCGCGGTATTCGACCGTGCGCTGCACGGCTTGTTCGTCAATTTCAAACCCCAGGCCGGGCGCGGTGGGCAGGTTGATATGTCCGTCGCGCACAGGCCATTCCTGCATAAACAGACCCCCGCCCAGCCCTTGGTCGATCTGCTCTTGGGCCAGGAAGTTGGGGATGACCGCATCCACATGCATCGACGCGGTGAAAGCCACCGGCCCGATGGCGCAGTGGGGCAGGACATGGATATAGTAGACCTCGGCCATGTTGGCGATCTTTTTGAGTTCGGTGATGCCGCCGCAGTGCGAGGTGTCGGGCTGGATATAGGCGGCGGCGTGTTTCTCGAAGACCTCGCGGAAGCCCCAGCGTGTCAAGAGCCGTTCGCCCGTGGCGATGGGGAAGGGCACATGGTCGGAGACGAGCTTGAGCGCGTCCACGTTTTCCTGGGGCACGGGTTCTTCGACAAACATAGGGCGCATGCCTTTAATCTCATGGCAGATCTCGATGGCGAGCGCCGGGGTCATCTTGCCGTGGAAGTCGAAGGCGATCTCGACCTCCGGCCCGACCCATTCGCGCATGAGATAGGCGCGCTGGACAAAGTCGTCGATCACCGCGGGCGGCTCATGCCCGCGCCATTTCCCGCCTGGCCCGGACTTAAAGGCGGTATAGCCGCCCTTCTGCTGCAGCCATTCCAGCCGTTGGCGCGCCTTGTTTTTGCCTTCGTCGTCGAGGCTGCCGATGCCCCAATGGGCGTAGACGCGGATGCGGTCGCGCACCGCGCCGCCGAGCAGTTGGTAGACGGGAACGCCATGCGCCTTGCCGGCGATGTCCCACAGGGCTTGGTCGATGCCGGAAAGCGCGGTCATGAGGACGTTGCCGCCGCGGAAAAAGGCGGAGCGGTAGATGTGCTGCCAGTGGTGTTCGATGTGCAGCGGGTCTTTGCCGATCAGATAGCCGGCGAGTTCTTCGACGGCGGCATGGACGCTTTTGGGTTTGCCTTCGAGCGTGGTTTCGCCCCAGCCGGCGATGCCGTCGTCAGTGGTGATTTTGACCAGCCGCACGCGCGGCAGCGGGAAAAACTGTTCGATTTTGGCGATCTTCAC
>JADLFO010000213.1 GCA_020845455.1 Caldilineaceae bacterium | reverse complement strand
CGGTGGGTCTGGATGAACTGTATCGCCTCCGGCAGCCACTGCCCGCCTTGGATGGCGCTGCCCGCCACGACCGCGGTATAGGGCGTCAGGTCTTTGACTTCTTGCATTGGGCGTACGTCCACCTGCGCGCCGCCCTCGGCCAGCGTCTTGCCGATGGCTTCGGCCACGCCGGCGGTGGAACCGGCGCGGCTGGCATAGGCGACAAGGATTTTGTCGTTCATTGTGTCCCTTTCATCAAGCGTTCGCGGGCATCTGCTGTGCAGCCTGTTGGCGATGAAGATCGCGGGCGAATCCGGCGACAAGGGTCAAGAAGAGCAAGCTGAAAGCGAGCAGGGTAAGCGTACCCACCCACGCCGCGCCGTTCACTCCGGCCAGCGCAATCAGCAGTGAGCCAGGAAACAACAGGAGCCAGACCACTACGCATACGGCCAACGACCAGGGCCATAGCTTGGCAAGCAACGTCTGAGCGTCGGAAGAAAGCAGCCTGCCCCACCCTGTGAGCGGCGCGTGGATGCGAGTCGCTGCCGTGCCGAGGATAAAGCCGAGCAGAGGCGGGCCGAAGCCTGCACCGACCAGCAGCATGATGAGCGAGAGGGCGATCAGCGCCAAGCCCCCTTTGGGCCGGTCGACGAAGAAGATGACCCAGACCAGGAAGATCAGCGAGAAGATCACGGCCAAGACGCCCGTGCTGCGCAGATTGGGGATGAGGGTCATCGCCGGTTCGCCATTTAAATCGCGGAACAAGGCCGAATCGGGCCAGGATTGAATCGCCACGCCGGCGGGCGCGACAGCGCCTTGCAGGATTTCTCCAACGCCGTGCTCGATCCCGGCCAGGGCCGCAAGGACGCCGATGGTCGAGACAGTGATGCGGGTCGCATGGTTCATGTCGCCTCCGGTTTAGCGGGCCGGCGCCGGCTGTAGCTGCGCCGCCAGGCCGCCGGCCCAGGCGCGGATCGCGGCCCAGTCGCGCACATCGCCGGCCGGCAACTGATGCAGCGGGGTGGCCGGGAACCAGGTCAACAGGTTGTCGGGGAAGCGCAGCCGCGCTGGGTCATACCTGCCGCCGAACAGCGTCTGCGCGACGGGTTTGAGCCAGGCCACCTGCGCCATCTGTTGCTCCAACTGGGTGCGTACTCCCTCCCACTCCTTCTCATCCTTTCCAAGAGGGCCAAGCGTGAAGAGCGCCACGGGCCGCTGCGTGAGGGTCTCGCGATGTTTGGCCAGGAACTTCTGGGCGTCCTTATGCCAGTGCCCGATGTAGAGCGGCGCGCCCAGCACGACCGCGGCGTAGTCTGCGAGCGCCGTCACTTGGCGCATGGGCAGCAGTTCGACGGTCAGCCCCTGCTCGCGCAGCGTCGCCGCCACGACTTCCGCCACCTCTTTGGTTGAACCGTAGCGGCTGGCATAGGTGACAAGAATGGATGTTGACATGGTATGCTCCTTATTTCAGGTAATCAAGTCGACTGCAAATGGGCGATCTCAAATGAGAAGATGGCTGCCCTGGCTGCGCGGTCCTCAAAGCTCTAACTAAGCTCGCCACAGGAGCAACCCCAGCGCCACCATGATCACGCCGAGGGCGAAGTAGAACACCTCCGCCGTTGACCAGGCAGGCTGGTTGAGAAGCACAAGCTCGCCGGTGATCTGGCCGAGCAGGGCCATCCCCGCCACGATCGAGGCCAGCCCGCCGGCGCGGGGCGCGCGGAGCGTGACCACGGTGGCGACGGCTGCGCTGCCGCCCACCACCCCGGCCAGGATCAGGCCGGGGATCAGATAGCTGCTAAACGGCGTTCCCTGTAGCCAGTCGAGAGGAAACCGGTCCGCCTCAAGGCCGGCTGCCAAGGCGACCCCGCCGCCGATCGCGGTCAAGGCGACAAAGGCGTCGATACCGACGAGGGCGTTGCGAACCCTGCTCACCCACATCGACCTACCTCCTGTGAGCCGCCGGGCGCGCATTCGAGGTTGGGGGGACGCCTTGCCCAAGCTGCAGCAGCCGGTGCGCGATCAGGGTGTTCCAGACCAGTAGACAGACCACCGATCCCATCGAAAGAAAGAGGCCAATGGCCGGTATATAGAGTCCAAAGTCCAGCACGCTCGATGCCAAACGCAGATAGGCGATGCCCTTGCCGAAGAGCGGGCTGTGCAGCATCAGCCAGGCGATGACCAGGCCTTGGATGGAGCCGAGGAGATAGCTGACATGAAACGCGGTGCCGTCGAAAGTGGCGAGCAGCATCTCTCCGGCGGCCAAGTAGGCGACGCGCTGCGCCTCGCCGGTCGCCGCGGCATAGTGGTTGCTGAGCGCCAGCATCTCCAGGGCAGGCCGCGCGGCGACAAAGGCCGCGGCCCCGACGAGCGCTAGGGCCAGATAGAGCGCACTGAACGATGGGCTGGTTCGCCGCAGCGCGCCGTAGAGGGCCAGCGCCACTGGGATCGAAAGCAGGGCATAGGCGACCAACAGCAGTTCAAACGAGAGCAGGCCTAGCATCCGGTTGCGCTGAAACAGGGTGAACCAGTCGGCTGCGCTGCCTTCCAGCGGCGGCGGCCAGACGATAAAGAGGGCAAATTGGCACAGGGTGATCACGACGAGGAGCAGGGAGGCTGCGCCGCCCACAGTGTAGAGACCCCGCCAGCCAGGCTCTGCGCCGGCCGTCTCGGTCGCCGGCTGCATCGTGGGTACGACGATACTTGCGCGCATGGTTTCGCTCCTTTCAATCTGCCCCTATGCCCGACGGCGAGGGGTGAAGGCGGCGCTGCGGCGCGCGCTGCCCCAGTTGAAACAACCTGCGGGCAGTCAGGAGATACCAGACGATGCTGGAGAGGCCGCCCACCATGGCAAAGAGCATCGCCACAGCGGCGAGCGCAGGCACAAAGGAGGCGCAGACCTCAAAGATAAGTAGAAATCCAAATGCGATCACGCCCGCATAGGCCGTTACGCGGCTGAAAATGCGGCTCCGGAGCATCACAAGCGCCATGACAAGCCCGGCAACTTCCGAGAGAAAAAATCCGAGGAACGTACCGGGTGTATGGCTTTGGCCCACCGCCAGCATCGCTTGCCCCGCGGCCATCACCATGGCTCTTTGCGCGTCGGAGGCGGCGGCTGCGTATTGGCGGCTCAACGCCAGCATGGGAAAGGCCCGGTTCGTGGCGTAGAAGACGGCCCCTCCCAGGATGAACAGGATCAGCGCCAGGGCCGCATAGGGCCGGTTGGCGCGCCGGTGAGCGCCGTAGAGGGCGAAGAAGACGAGGATCGCCAGCGTCGTGAAGGCAAGGTTCAACAGACCGAGGTTGCGCAGCCCCAGGAACCAATTATCCTGAAAGAGGGTGAACCAGTCGCCTATGGTTTCAGGCGATGCGCTCCCCCCTGGCAAGAAGGTGATGGCAATCTCGCTCAACGTCACCAGCACTGCCAGCAGAGCCGCTGCGCCGCCGGCGCGGTAGACGCCTTTCCAGATGACCTCTTCGTTCTCGGTTTCGCGCTCGGCAGCCGGTGCTTGCTTGATCATCTGCGTTCATCTCCTTTCAGGCCGGCATACCGCCGGTCGTGATGCCGTTTGTTTGGCGTTTCGCGGGTGAATTTCCAGCCGCCCCAGTTGGAAGAAGCAGCGCGCCACCAGCACAAACCACGCCAAGACAAACAGCCCGCCCACCATGCCGAAGCCGTAGAAGGCGACAGCATAGAGCGCCGGGATAAAGGTCGCCCAGACGGTGAAGATGGACAGCAAGGTAAAGCCGATGATCCCGATCCAGGCCGTGCGCTTGGCGAAGACGCCGCCGCGCAGCATGACGAGCGAGATGGCGACGGCGGCGATCACCTCCAGGAACATGCCGGCAAACGCCCCCGGTGTAAAATCCTCGCCGGATGCCAACACGGCCTCGCCGGCGGCGGCAAATAGGGCGCGCTGGGCCTCCGTCTCCGCTGCTGCATACTTCTCGGCAAGGACGAGCATGGGGATGGCGGCATTGTTGGAGATGTAGATCGCCATGCCGATGCTGTAGACGGCCATCGCCAGGGCGGCATAGAGGCCATGCGTGCGGCGGTGCGCGGCGAACAGGCCAAAATAGACCGGGACAAGGCAGGCTGCGTAGACGATGTTGAGAATGCCCAGCGGGTAGAGACCCTTGAATGGGCTTTCCCCGTAGAGGGCAAACCAGTCGAGCGCGCTGCGGCTGCCGGAGGCGACGAGTTCGGTTTCGCCCATCCCGATGAGGATATCGAGCAGGTTGGCGGCCAAGGCGAGCAGCGCGGCGATAGCGGCTGTCGTGTAGAGGGTTCGCCAGTTGTGTTCTTTGAGCACAACTTGAGCCGCCTGCCTGGGCATTTTCAAACTGGCAGTCGCCGACATAGCCATCTCCTTTGATGTGCCGGTCGTTATTGCTGCGCCACCCTGTATTGTCGCGCCGATTGGCCGGGTGCAATAGGGTCAAATGCCCTGTCTTCTCAACAAAGAATCCCAGGCGTAGGCCTGGGATTCGAGGGGGTATGGCTCCGGCGCGCACTGGTTGGCGCGCCTTGCTGATGCGCGTTGGTTAATGCGCTGGCTGCGAGCGCAGTTCGTGATGCTCGGTCAACTGGTGATACAGATCGCGCTGCGGCGACCAGGGATCCACATGCACGACCACATCTTCCAGGTGGGGAAAGGCGTGGTAGAGTTCGTGACGGATCTCCTCGGCGACCTGGTGGCTGGCGGCGGTCGGCATCTGGGCGTCGACTGCGACCAGCAGATCGGCGTGCAGCCGGTGACCCACCCAGCGCATGCGGATGCGGCGCACCTGCTTGACCTCGGCATGGCGTGCGACGACGGCTTCGGCTTTGTCCAGCAGGCCGGGGTCAATCGCATCCATCAGACGGTACCACATGGTGACCGTGGCGTCGCGCGTGATGAAGAGGATGGTGACGCCGATCAACAGCCCGATGATCGGGTCGACAATCGGGAAGCCCAGCCAAGTGCCCGCAGCGGCGAGCAGCACGGCCAGCGACGTCAGCCCGTCGGTGCGGGCGTGCATCCCATCGGCCACCAGCGCCGCCGAGCCGATGGCGCGGCCGGTGCGAATCTGCAGCAGCGCCACCGCTTCATTGCCCAGAAAGCCGACGATGGCGGCGACGGCGACCCAACCTAGGTTGGTGAGCGGTGTGGGGTGCAGCAGCTTTTGAAATGACTCCCAGAAGATCACACCTGCGCTGAAGGCGATCGAGAGCACAATAAAGATGCCCGCCACATCTTCGGCGCGTGAGTAGCCATAGGAATAGCGCCGGGTGGCGGCGCGCCGCGCCAGATAAAAGGCGATCAGCAGCGGGATCGAGTTCAGACCGTCGCCGATGTTGTGGATGGTGTCGGCCAGCAGCGCCACGCTGCCGCTGAGATAGACGATGCCGATCTGCAGCAGCGAGGTGGTCGCCAGCGCGGCCAGCGCCAGCCACACCGTGCGGATGCCGATCTCGTTGTGCAGGAAGATTTGGTCGTTGGCCAAGGCCGCCGTCTGGTGGCTGTGGCCGTGGAGGTGAAAGATCGCGTTGATCCAGCCCCAGACGCCGCTGCCGTGATCATGGTCATGGTCATGATCGTGCCCGTGCCCGTGATCATGGGGGTGCGGATGATCGTGTGGATGCGGGGGATCATGGTCATGGTCATGGTCGTGGTCATGATCGTGGTCGTGTGTGTGGTCATGTTTGGGACTGGCGGGAGAATGATGAGTGGACATCGCAATATCTCAGCTTTGTTGTTGGGCAGGAATGGTTTCCGGTGCAGATTCAAAATAGGGATGGTCGGGCAGGTTTTGGCGGACGTGGTCCAGATGGTAGAGCGCTTCGCGAAAGAGCGCACCGACGTGCGCATCGTCGATGGAATAGAAGATCTGGGTTCCCGCACGCCGCGTGCGCACCAGCCGCAGGGCGCGCAGTTTGGCGAGATGGTGCGAGACAGCCGACGCGCTGACCGCGACCCCCTGCGCCAGTTCGTTGACGCTGTGCTCACCCCCTGTCAGCACATAGACTAATTGGGCGCGCGTGGGGTCGCTCAGGGCCTTAAAGATCGCCACTACATCGACCACAAGGTCGTCGGGCAAACCGCCGTTGGCCTGGCGGATCGGGTGTTGGCCGGGCATGAGGCCTCTTTCTGAGTATCTGAGCGGATATTCAGATATAGGATAACTGGTACGCGGGGTCGTGTCAACTGGCCGGCCGGCTAGGTTGCATTGCCAGTTCGGGCCACGCTGCCAGGCCCTAAAGGACCTGGTTAAAGAGTAACGCCCGGTGAACCGGGCTGGGGTGGCGCTGTTTGGCCGAGAAGTTGATCCCAGAGGGCGGGCAGGCGCGCTCCTGTGGTAGAATGGGCCAATCGTTCATCCTACAGCGCCACAGAACCCACACGCTGGAGAACCCTATGGAGGAACGGCTGCATCGCCGCAAGGTCGGCGGCATGAGTTTTTTGATGGGCGGAGACGGCAGCCCGCTCTTGCTCCTGCACGGCGCCCCCGGTTCGGCCCACACTTGGCTGCGCGTTGGCTCACGGCTGACCACCCGCTTCCGCGTCATCATCCCCGACCTGATGGGCTTTGGCGCGTCGGACGCCCCTGCCGGCGGTGGCGATCTGGAGGACCAGGCCCAGGCGGTGCGCCAGCTTCTATCGCACTTGCGTATTACCCATCTCTATCTGGGCGGCCATGATTTTGGCGGGGCGCTGGCGCTGACCTTGATGCGGCTTTATCCAGAGTTAACCCTGCGTGGGCTGGTGCTGGCGTCGGCCAATCTCTTTACCGACAGCCGCTTGCCTCTGGCGCTGCGTCTGGCCGGGGCGCCAGGGCTGGGCCATCTAGTCGCCTGGGGGATGGCAGGCAATGGGCTTGGGCTGCGCATGATCTATGAAAACGCCGTGCGCAACAAGGACGATCTGCCCTGGCGCGACTTTCGCCGTCACCGCGCAGTGGGCGGTCTGCGCCAGACGCGGCGCGTCTTCCGGCGCGGCCTGGCGCAGCGGCGGCTGCGCGATGCCGAGGTCGAGGCGGCGATGCCGCACATCCATTGTCCGGCGCTGGTGATCTGGGGCGATGAGGACCCGTACTATGCCGTGGCCGTGGGCGAGCGCCTGCGCGCCACGCTGCCCGATGCCGTGCTTAAGGTCTATGCCTTTACCGGCCATTTTGTGCCGGAGGAGCGGCCCATTGAAACCGCCGAGGATATTATCTTGCGTTTTGACCACTAGCATTGTATGTATATGGCATTGCATAGAAGGGGCGGGCCTGGAGCGGATGGGCGTCAATCGGATGAACATTTATTGGCTGGGCGGGTCGCCCTGTTCGGGCAAGAGCAGCATGGCGGCGCTGCTGGCCGAACGCTATGGCCTGCGTGTCTATTCCGTCGATGCGTCGTTGGGCAAGCATGTGCCGCATCTCACCGCCGCACGCCAGCCCGTACTCTATAAGTGGCACAACACGCCCTGGAACGACCTGTGGATGCAGCCGCCGGATCTACTGCTGGCCGAGGTGACCGCGGCCTACGCCGAGCACTGCAGCCTGGTGATCGAGGACGTTGCCGCCCTGCCCACAGACCGCCCCCTGCTGGTCGAGGGAACGTGTCTGCTGCCCGCCTGTGTGCTGCCGCATCTCGCCGGCCCGCGCCATGGGCTGTGGGTCGTGTCCACCGAGGCATTTCAGCGGATGCAGTATCCGCAGCGCGGGGCCTGGGTGCAGGGCATCTTGCAGCAGTGCGCCGACCCAGACTCCGCGCTGCGCAACTGGATGGACCGCGATGTGACCTTTGCGCGCTGGGTGGCGGACGAGGCGCGGGCGCGCGGTCTGCGCGTGATGCAGGTAGACGGCAGCCGCACCATCGCCCAAGGCGCAGACGAGGTTGCCGCCGATTTTGGCTGGAGCGGCCATGCACCCGCTGCCTGATGCGTTTATACGCACGATCCACGAGGTCTATGGCGCACGCGGCGCGGTCTGGCTGGCAGCGCTGCCGGGGTTGATCGACGCCTGCGCGCAGCGCTGGAACTTGACCGTGCTGCCGCCCTTTGCGCTCTCCTATAACTATGCCGCGCCGGCACTCACGGGCGACGGTCGCCCGGTCGTGCTCAAGCTGGGCGTGCCTAACCCCGAATTGATCTGCGAGATCGCCGCGCTGCGGTTCTATGCGGGCCGGGGCGCGGTGCAGTTGTTGGAGGCCGACGAGACGCAGGGCATTCTGCTGCTGGAGCGGCTGCTGCCCGGCATGCCGCTGCGCGACCTGCCCGACGACGACCAGGCGACGCGCATCGCCGCCGAAGTGATGCAGGCCCTGTGGCGTCCGCTGCCGCCTGACCATCCCTTCCCCACCACGGCGCGCTGGGCCGCAGGGCTGGAGCAGCTGCGCGCCCGCTTTGACGGCGGCACGGGGCCGCTGCCCGCGGCGCTGGTCGACCGGGCCGAGGGGCTGTTCCGCGATCTGCTGGCTTCCAGCGCGCCGCCGCTGCTGCTGCACGGCGACCTGCACCACGAAAATATCCTGGCGGCGCGGCGTGCGCCCTGGTTAGCCTTGGACCCCAAAGGGCTAGCCGGTGAACCCGCTTATGAGGTAGGCGCGCTGCTGCGCAACCCGCCGGGCGTGGAGACCTGGCCCGATCTGCGCCGTATCCAAGCGCGGCGCGTGGCGATCTTGGCCGAGACACTGCGCCTGGACGCGCAACGCATTATTGGCTGGACGCTGGCGCAAGCGGTGCTTTCGGCCTGGTGGAGCATCGAGGATCACGGCAGCGGGTGGGAGGGAGCGATCCAGATTGCAGAAGGCATGGCCGATCTGCCGTAACCTTGACCTTCTAGACGACGACGATCGTGCCGCGCAGCTCTGCTTCGACCGGGCCAGACTGTGCGGCAAAGTAGGCGCGCAGGGCGTCGACGGCGTGCAAATCCAGATCGCGCCGGTTGCTGCCATACTGGGCAGGCGCCCCCTGATAGGTGACAAACGTGGCGGGGTAGACGCGGTTGGGCTGTACCGGTTCCCCTTGCACAAAGAGCGCCTGGATGCGTTCTCCTTTGGGGTTCTCCATCTTTGCATAGAGCGTCAGCCCTAGGGCGCGCTTGACATAGCCGCCCATCTGGTCGTAGGGATCGCGGGCGAAGGTATTCTCCAGATTCTCCTCCAACATCGCGCGCAGTTCCTCTCCGGTCAGGTCGACGAGTGAGACGGGCGGGTTCACCGGGATGATGTTCCACAGATCGTTGGCGCGCACCGGGCCGCATGGCACCGGCGCGCCATAGCGCCAGCCGTTGGAGAACGCCAGCGGGGTCTGCGTGGTGTAGAGCAGGCTTTGCAGCAGCAGGTTGTCCATGGTGGCTTCCAGAACCGTATTGCGATTGAGCGCCGTGGCGGTTTCGCCCACCACTTCGTCGAGCATGGCGCGGTGGGGCGCTAGGATCTCGTCAATCATCGCCTGCATGGCTGGTTCGGGCGTGATACTTTCGTCCACAGTGATCAGCCGGTGGCGATAGCCTACGACCACCCTGTCTCGGATCGACAGGTCGAGACGGCCCACAAACGAGCCATGACAGCCGGATTGGATGATGAGCGTGTGGCCGACATAGGCGGGCCGGGTGAGCCGGTTGTGGGTGTGGCTGCTCACAATGACATCGATGCCGGGCACGTCGGCGGCCAACTGCATATCTTGGGGAAAGCCCAGGTGGGAGAGCAGGACTACCAGGTCGACGCGTTCCTGGCCGCGCAGTTCGGCGATGCAGCCCGGCAGTTCATCTCGGCCCAGCGTGAAGTACACGCCTTCGCTGAAGGCAGGCGGCATGTTTTTGTCGACGATGTTGGAGACCAGGCCAAGGATCCCCACGCGCAAGCCGCCCCGCTCTACAACTCGATAGGGATCGAAGATCCGTTGATCGCTCTGTTCGGCATAGCAGTTCAGCGCCAAGACGGGATAGTCTAGGCGCGCGGCCAGCCGTTGAAAGTGCGCCGGCCCATAGGCAAACTCCCAATGGGCGCTCATGGCGTCAAAGCCGATGGCGTTGAGTACAGGCAGCAGCGCCTCGCCGCGGCTGTGGACAGCGGGATAGGTTCCGTGGAAGGTGTCGCCGCCGTCCAGCGCCAGCACGCCGCCGGGCCGGTCTTGGCGAATCTGGTTGATCACGGCCGCGATGCGGGCATAGCCGCCGGCGGTGCGATAGTCCGCGCCGTGCGCGCCCCAGAACAGTTCGGGGTGAGATTCCAGATAGCTGTGGCTGTCGTTCACCTGGACAATCGTCAGGCTCTGCGCGTGGTTCATGGGGATTACCTTTCGGCTATTGAGGCTGGTCTTGTCACATGACAAATATCCTGCACGATGGGCGACGCCTTTCCCGACTATACCTCCCTCCCCATCTATATTATCTACATTATATCGCCATCTTCGGTCTGTCTGATCGTCCCCTTTTCGATCAAGCAAAGGTGTATTGGCGTGGGTTTGTGGCCTGCTTTGGGCGATGCTGCGCGCCGCGGCGCGCAGGTGGGGTTTACGAGCGCGCTGGTCTATGGCGCGCCGGCCGTGCTGTATATTGTCGTGCGTTCGTCGCTCCAAATCCTGTCCGTGCTTTCCGCCGGTGTGGGCAGCAGCCCACGCCGGCGGCCAACGGTGCGGCTATTGGGGCGCGTTTTGGCCGCAGGGCTATCTCTTCTGGGTAGGGCTGCCCAGCCTGGTCTTTGTGGCCGCGACGGCGTGGGCGTGCCGCCGTGCATGAGACTTTGGTCGCAGCGCGCGGGGGCTTGATGCGCGATGCTGGCGGAGCGGGAAAGCCGTACAGGAAATGGCGCGCAGACAAGGAGCGGATCGCATGGCGCACGATGAGGTACTTGCCCGGCTGGCAGCATTAGAACAAAGCGATGGGCGGCGGTGGGTCTTTGCCCGTGCGCCGCAGTTGATCTATTGGGAGATCACGCGCGCCTGCGACCTGGCCTGCATCCACTGCCGCGCCGAGGCGATCACACGCCGCAGCCGGCTGGAGTTTAGCACCGACGAAGGCAAGGCGCTGCTGCGCCAGATCGTTGAGTTTGGCGGGCCGCGCCTGCCGCAGGTCGTTATCACCGGCGGCGACCCGCTGCAGCGCCCGGACCTGTTTGAACTGATTGCCTATGGCCGCGCACAGGGGCTTTCGATGTCCGTCACGCCCGCAGGCACGGCGCGGCTGACGCCGGAGGTCGTGGACGAATTCCAAGCTGCCGGGATCGCCAGCCTGGCGCTCAGCCTGGACGGCGCGACCGCGCAAAGCCACGACGCCTTCCGTGGGGTGGACGGGTCCTATGCGTGGACGCTGGACGGGGCGCGCGCCGCCACGGCGCGCGGCATCCCGCTGCAGATCAACACGATGGTGACGGCGGGCAGCGCCGACGAACTGCCTGCCATCTATGAGGTGGTGCGCGAGCTGGGCATCACGCGCTGGGCGCTCTTCTTTCTGATCTCGACGGGGCGCGGGCAGGGGTTGGCGGAGGTGACGCCCGCCAAGAGCGAGCGGGTGCTCAACTGGATTTGGCAGCGCACTGTGGACCCGGCCACGCCGTTTGCGATCAAGACCACCGAGGCGCATCACTACCGGCGCATCGGTTTTACCAAGCTGGCGCGGCGCGCCACGCCGGAGGCGATCAGCGCCAGCCCGATGGGCCGCGGCTTTGGCATCCGCGACGGCAACGGCATTGTCTTTGTCTCGCATGTAGGCGAGGTCTATCCCAGCGGATTTTTGCCGCTGGCCGCGGGCAACATCCGCCGCGGCGACTCGCTGGTGGAGGTCTACCGGCATCACCCGCTGTTTGTGGGGCTGCGCGATGCCGACCAACTGGAAGGGAAGTGCGGCGTCTGTGCCTTCCGTCGCATCTGCGGCGGCTCGCGCGCCCGCGCCTATGCCGCGACCGGCAACCCGCTGGCCAGCGACCCGCTCTGCCCCTATGTGCCGGAGGGGTATGAGAGTTCACCGCAAAGTCGCGAAGGGCGCAGAGAAGAAAGAAGATAGGCATGAGAAAATAGAAAATAGGCCCAGCGCGTCACGCGCCACCTCTATCTGCTATTTTCTATTTCCGACTTTCCTCTTCTGGCCTTTGCGACTTTGCGGTGAATCTCTATGCCAACATTCCGCTTTCCTCAAAGGTCCAGCCGTCCATCGCCGGCGGCTGCACGCCGACCTGAGTCAGCACCGCGGCGATCTGGGCGCGGTGTTCGGTGGCGTGGTTGATCGCCTGGATCAACAGTGCCGCGGCGGGTATCGTGTATGGCTGTCCATTCCACGTCCCTTGCAGTACATGGCCTTCGGGCAGCTTTTCCGCCGCGGCCACCAAGCCTTCACCGCTTTGCTGGCTGCGAGCGCGCAGCTCGTCCAGGCTGGGGGTCGAGGTGGGCGTCCCGCTGGGGTCCTGCAGCGGCAGACCCTGGAGCGCTTTCAGATAGCGTTCCTCATTGAGCACGATATGCCTGAGCGTATCGCGCACCGTGCCATAGACGCCGTCGGCAGGGGACGCGTCCAACTGCGCGTCGGAGAGACCGCGGCAGGCATCGATCAGGCGCAGGTTGGCCCACAGGTTATGGCGGAAAAGCTGAACCAAGGTGCTTGTCATTGCATGATCTCCTTACCTGGACTGGAGTTACCGGTTGCCATCGGCAAGAATAGCACATTTGTTCGGGATGTTCAACCCCAAAACTGTAGACAAGCCCCATCTTTTCCCTGCTTTTTTCTCTTCCTCTGAGCTTTGCGTTCTTTGCGATCGCCTCTTGGCGGGCGTTGCGCCATCTTTGCGGTTTAACCCTCTGCGCCTCTGCGGTGAAATCTTGTCCGCTTAGAACAGGCCTACCACGCGGCCCGTCGCGAAGTCGATATCGACATTTTCGGCGGCGGGGTGGGCGGGCAGGCCGGGCATGGTGCGCATCTCGCCGACGAGCGGATAGATAAAGCCCGCGCCTACGCTGGCGCGTACCTCGCGGATCGGCAGGGCGAAGCCAACCGGCGCACCCTTGATCGCCGGGTCCGCGGTCAGGCTGAGATGGGTCTTAGCCATGCAGATCGGCAGGCTGCCAAAACCGTTCTTTTCATATTGACGGATCTGCGCCTCGGCTTTGGGTTCGTAGACCACTGCGCCCGCGCCGTAGATGCGCTGGGCGATGGCCTCGATCTTGGCCTTGATCGGCTGGTCGAGCGCATAGAGGAATCTAAAGTCGGCCGGCTCGGCGGCGGCTTCCACCACCATGCGCGCCAGGTCGACCGCGCCCGCGCCGCCCGCAGCCCAGTGGTCGGAAAGCGCGCAGCGCGCGCCCATCTCCTGGGCGATGGCAAAGACGGCGTCCACTTCGCTGGGGTGGTCGGTGGGGAAGTGGTTGACGCAGACGACCGGGCTGACGCCGTGCTGGCGGATGTTCTCGATCTGTTTACGCAGGTTGGCTGCGCCCAGATAGACGTCGTCGGGGTTTTCGACCAGCATCTCGGCGGGCAGCGGTTTGCCGGGCACGACGCGATATTTGCCCGTGTGCAGCTTGAGGGCGCGGATCGTGGCGACAACCACTGCGGCATCGGGGCGCAGACCGCTGGCTCGGCACTTGATGTTGAAGAACTTCTCGGCGCCGATGTCCGCGCCAAAGCCCGCCTCGGTGAGCAGATAGTCGCCGGTCTTGATGCCGATCAGGTCGGCCAAGACCGAGCTGTTGCCGTGGGCGATGTTGGCAAAGGGGCCGGCATGCACCAAGGCCGGGGTGTTTTCCAGCGTCTGGAAGAGGTTGGGCTTGATCGCCTCTTTCATGAGCACGGTCATGGCCCCGGCGGCGCGCAGTTGTTCGGCGGTGACCGGCTGGCGTTCCTCATTCTGGCCGATCACGATGCGCCCAAAGCGGTCGCGCATATCGCGCAGGCTGGTGGTCAGCGCCAGGATCGCCATGACCTCGCTCGCCACGCTGATGTCGAACCCGGTCTGGCGCGGGCGTCCGTCGCTTTTGCTGCCCAGCCCGCTGACCAGATAGCGCAGCTCGCGGTCGTTGACATCCAGCACGCGCCGCCAGGTGACGGCGTAGGGGTCGATCTGGAGGTCGTTTCCCTGATAGATGTGGTTGTCGATTATGGCGGCCAGCAGATTGTTGGCCGCGGTGACGGCGTGGAGATCGCCGGTCATGTGCAGGTTAAACTGCTCCATGGGCACGACCTGGCTATAGCCGCCGCCCGCCGCACCGCCTTTGATGCCGAAGGTCGGCCCCTGCGAGGGCTGGCGGATGGCGATGGTGGCGCGCCGGCCGATGTGCTTCATGCCCTGGCCCAACCCGACTAGGGTGGTGGATTTGCCTTCGCCCAGGGGGGTGGGGGTCATCGAGGTAACCAGGACATATTTGGCGTTGGGGCGATCCTGTAGATGTTCCAACGCTTCCAGCTTGACTTTGGCGACGGCGTCGCCGTAGAACTCGATGTCGCGGCGGCTCAGACCCATCTTTTCGGCGATGGCTTCGATGGGTTCCAGCTTGGCGGCCTGGGCGATCTCAATGTCACTGGGAACAGGGGTCATGACTGCCATGGGTAGGTTCCTTTTGGAATAGCGCCGCAGAGCCGCAAAGCACGCAAGGAGGAGAAGATAGAGGATAGCAAATAGAAAATAGCGCAGAGGGGGCAGGCTGCACTATCTGCTATTTTCTATTTCCTCTGCTCTGACCTTTGCGCCCTCTGTGACTTTGCGGTGAATGTTATTCTGCTCCGAGTTTGAAGACGGTCACTTCATGATAGGTCTGCCCCGGTTCGAGGACGACCGAGGGGAAGCTGGGCTGGTTGGGCGAATCGGGGAAGTGCTGCGTCTCTAGACAGAGGCCGCCGCGGCGCGGGTAGACCTTGCCCTCTTTGCCGGGCAGGCTGCCGGGCATCATGTTGCCGCTGTAGAACTGCACCCCCGGCTGCGTGGTGTGGACGTCCACGCGCCGCCCGCTGCGCGGCTCGCGGATCGCGGCCGCGGGCCGCAACTCGCCCGGCGTGCCGTTGACCCCATAGTTGTGGTCATAGCCCAGGCCGCGGCGCAACTGCTCGTTATCTTGGTCAATGCGCGCGCCGATGCGCGTGAACTGGCGGAAGTCGAACGGCGTGTCCGCCACCGGGGCCAGTTCGCCCAGCGGGATGGCGGTTTCGTCCACCGGCGTATAGCGGTCGGCGTTGATCATCAACTCATGGTCAAGGATCGTGCCTTCGCCCACAAGGTTGAAATAGGTGTGGTTGGTCAGGTTGAGGATGGTCGCCTGGTCGGTCGTGGCCGTATAGTCGATCTGCAGTGCGTTGTCGTTGGTCAGCGTATAGGTGACGGTGACCGACAGGTTGCCGGGGTAGCCCTCTTCGCCGTCGGGGCTGAGATAGCTCAGCGCCACGCCGACGCCCTCCGGACTGCTGATTGGCTCCGCCGACCAGACCACCTTGTCGAAGCCGACTTTGCCGCCGTGCAGGTGGTTTTGGCCGTTGTTTTGGGCCAGTTGATAGGTCTTGCCCTGGAGGTGGAACTTGCCGCCGGCGATGCGGTTGGCGAAGCGCCCCGTGACGCAGCCGAAAAAGGGGCTGCGCGTCAGATAGTCGTCCAGGTTATCGAAGCCGAGGACGATGTCGCCGGGGCTGCCGTTGCGGTCGGGGGTGTGTAGGCTGACCAGGATGCCGCCATAGTTGGTGAGGCCGGCGCTGACGCCCTGGTCATTGCTCAGCGTGTAGAGATCGACCATCGCGCCGCTTTTGGTGGCGCCGAAAGGCTGCTGTCTAAGCTTCATGACGCGTTCCTGTGGCTCATGCCTGTGGTTCATGCGGATGGGCATGTGGGTGGGATGGATAGCATAGGCCGGCAGCCACGGGGCGGCCCGTCGGGGACATACCTGGAGACATCGTATCGGCGCACCCGAACCGGTGCGGTCGCATCGCTGGGCCGCGCTAGGGGTCTACAAACTGCTCTGGGCACGCGTTTCCGGCCTCCATGCCGGCTGTGTTTGTATGATAGCACAGATCGATGGAGGCCGGAATCGCACGTCGTCGATTACGAGGCAGCCGCCGCCGGTTGGGGCTGCGGCGCGGGCAGGGTCTTGCGGCTGCGGCGCAGCACTCGCCACAAAATGCGCGGGCGCATCAGGCTGGAGGGCGGCTTGATCAGGTTCATCACCTCGAGGAAGGCTTTGAGCGCCACCGGGTCATGATGGCTGGCGCGGTTGACCTGCGTCACATAGGCGTTGATCAAGTCGGTCTCCGGCGCTTTCTTGCCTTGGGTGGTGGGGAAGCGGAAGTCTTCACCTACGGCGATCTGCCAAGGGATATCTATAATCTTGACGATCTGTTTGAAGTAGGCCGAGGCTAGACCCTTCACCCCACGGTCGGCGAGCAGCCGGTCGAGTTCCACAGCCTGAAGCGCCGCCGAGGTCATCCCTTGGCCGTAGACCGGGTTGAAGCTGCACACGGCATCGCCCAGCACCAAGAAGCCTTCGGGAAAGCGCGCCAGCTTTTCATAGCGCCGCCGCAGGTTGGCCGGGAAACGGTAGGGCACAATCTCGCTCAGAGGTTCGACTTGCAGCAGCAGGTTGTAGATATCGGGCGCGGCCAGGCTGCGTGCAAACTCCAGGAATCCGGCCTCGTCGGTGGGCGGATAGTCGCCGCCGCGACCGCCTAGCCCGACGATCCAGCGGTCGTCTTCCATGGGGAAGGCAAAGCCGCCGCGGATGCTTTGCGGCGGCGTGGGGGTGATCATGATCAGGTTTGCGCCCACCAGGTCGCCCGGTTTGCGGCGATAGATCCGGCTTGCATAGCCGATGTTGACCTGGACGGCTTCTTCTTCGGGTTGGGCATAGCCGAGCGCGGCCAGCCACTTGGCCGCGGCCGAGCCGCGCCCGCTGGCATCGATGACCAAATCCGTCTCCAGCAGTTCGGCGCGGTGACCGTCGCCGCGATGCACCACATGAACACCGGTGATGCGCTGTTTGGCGGAGTCTGTGGCCGGTTCTTTGACCTCGCATTCGTCCAGTAGGGTGATATTGGGCCGGGTGAGCAACATGCGCCGGATGCGCCATTCCAAGAAGGGGCGTGAAGAGAGGACCCCGTTCATGCCCACATGGGTCTGGAGCCGGTAGCCGCCGGCGACAAACCAGCGCAAGTCTGCGCCCATGTCGCCGATCAGTGCGCCGCCCTGCACCAAGTCTTCGGGCAGGCCGGGGAAGTAATGGGTCATGATCTCGAAACCACGCGCCAGCAGCCCGTGGACGTGGCGCGTGTGCGGCTGGCCCTTGCGCGTTTCGGGGTGGTCATGCACCTTGTCGCGCTCCAGCAGGAATACTTGGTCAAAGTGGTTGCTAAGCACGCGTGCGGCGAGCAGCCCCGCCATGCTGGCGCCGATCACAACGGCGCGGCGGCCAAGACGGCGGGATGATTGGTCTTTCTGTGTGGACGGCATCTGGGTTTCTCCTTTGTGCGTGAACTGTGCGGGTGGGTCGAGGCCGGTTGGGAGAGCATGTTGGCCGTCGACCCGCAATCGCTGTATAATCGCAGACTACCGGGCTGCCGCATCCGGAGCGTACCCCCGCCGTATCTGCACCGTATCTGGGAAAAAATACGCGGAACCGTGCGGCGATGGTCGAGAGAAGGTGGCCGAGAGAAAGGGCAGAAGGTGGCCGGCGAACTTGAACTGTACCTGCTGGGAAAGCCGGAAATTCGGCGTGGTGGCCAGGCTATCACCGATCTGGTCTCACCCAAAGGGCAAGCGCTGCTCTACTATTTGGCGCTGCATCCCCGCCCTGCGTCGCGATCTGAATTGGCAGGGCTGTTGTGGGGTGAGATGCCGGAAGAGACGGCGCGCACCAATCTGCGGCTGACGTTAAGCCGGCTGCGTAAGGAAGTGGGGGATGCGCTGCAGGCCGACCGGCAGGCTGTATCTCTGAACGATGGCGCGGTAGGGCGCGTGGATGTCGCCGATTTTTTGGGCCAGGCCGCTGCCGGGCAGCCGGATGCATGGCGCGCGGCTGCGGCCCTGTATCGTGGCGATCTGCTGGCGGGGTTTGCTGTACGCGATGCGCCGGCATTCGAGACTTGGCTGGAACAGCGCCGTCAAACACTACATCGTACCGCGCTGGACACGCTCATGCGTTTGGTGGAACAAGCGCGCGCCGCCGAGTTGATCGGCGAGGGGATCAACTGGGCGCGGCGTTTGCTCATGCTGGCCCCTTGGCATGAGGAGGCGCACCGCCATTTGATCTGGCTGTTGGCGCGCAGTGGGCAGCGCAGCGCGGCCTTGGTCCAATTCGACCGGTGCCGCCGCGCCTTGGCCGAAGAATTGGATGTAGAGCCTGCGCCGGCCACCATCCTGCTGGTGGAGCAGATCCGCAGCGGCACGCCGGCGAGTATTGGGGGGGAAGCAGAGAATGGCGGGGCGGCTGCCGGCCGTGTATTGGCCGACCGTGTATTGGCCGGCCCCACACCGACCGGCCCTGCGCCCGCTCCGGATCGTTCACCCCTCACGGAACTGGTGGGCCGCGAAAGCGAACTGGCCCAGCTTGCGGCCCGGCTGGCGGACCCGACCTGCCGTTTGCTGACATTGGTGGGTCCGGGCGGGATCGGAAAAACGCGGCTGGCCCTCGCTGCACGACAGACACAAGTCGCCCATTTTCCCGATGGAGTCCATTTTGTCGCCCTGACCGGGGTCACCCCTACCACGTCCGGCGAGGCGATTGACCTGCTGGTGGCGAATCTGGCGAACGCGCTGGATTTTGCATTCGCTGCCCAGCAGCCGCCGCGCGAACTGCTGCTCTATCATCTGCGCGGGCAGACTGCCTTGTTGATTTTGGACAATTTTGAGCAGTTGCTCGACGCCGCCGGATTGTTAGCGCAGATTCTGCAGGAGGCCCCAGCGGTCAAGCTGCTGGTGACGTCGAGCACCCGCTTGGGCATTGCCGGCGAATGGGTTTTTGACGTGGGCGGGTTGGGATGGGGCGCGACGCCCGCGCCGGGCGGCTTGTCCGTCTATCCTGCGCTGCGTCTGTTTGTGGAGTGCGCGCGGCGCATTCGGCCCGATTTCCGGCCCCAAGCCGAGGCTGCGGCCATCCACCAGATCTGCGCCTTTGTGGAAGGGTCGCCGCTGTGTATCGAGCTGGCAGCCAACTGGGTGCGTGTGCTGCCCTGCGCGGCGATTGTGGAGCAACTTGCCCAGGCGCTTGATCTGCTCCAGGCCGATTCGCCGATTGTGGCCCCGCGCCACCAGAGCATGCGCGCGGTGTTGGATGGCGCATGGGGTTTGCTGGCCGCCGACGAGCAGCAAGCCTTTGCCCGGCTGGCGATCTTCGACGGCGGCTTCACTCTGGCGGCGGCAGAGAGCGTGGCCGAGGCGCGGCTGCCGGTTCTGGCGCGGCTGGTGGATGCGTCCTGGCTTAAACGTGAGGTGGACGGCCGCTTCCGCGTGCATGAACTGCTGCGCCAATATGGCGCGGCGCGGCTGGCCGAACAACCGGACGCCCAGGCCGATACCCAACGCCGCCACGCCCGCTTCTTCGCCGAATTCCTGCAAACGCACTATGCGGCGCTGCCCGCACCGGTGGACGATCCTGTTTGGGTGGAGATCGACCCGGAGATCGACAATCTGCGTCTAGCCTGGCGCTGGTGGGTGGAACAGGGCGACCCAGATGCGATCTCCGCCTATCTGGATGGGCTGTGGCGCATCTATCGCAGCAAGGGATGGTATCCGGAGGCGGTTGGGGTTTTGTCGCAGGCGCTGGGGCGGATGCCGGCGCCTGCCATGCAGCGGGCACGCCGGCTGCGCCGCCTGGCCGAAGCAACCTATGAGATGGGCGAATTGGATGCCTGCCGCGGCTATGCAGAACAAGCGTTGTCCGTTTTGGGCAACCCTGTCCCCACCACCAAACCGGGCTGGGCGTACTATACGGCAAGTCAAGCGGCACGCCAAGCAATTCACCGCCTGCTGCCGCACGCCGTCTGGCGTGTACACGATCCCCGGCGTTTGCTTTATGCCCAGACCATGGCAGCCGAGGCGGCGGCTACGGTGCGGCGATTGGGGCCGATCTACTACCAGAAAGAGATGTCTATCCCGCTGATGGGGGAAACACTCTTGATTCTGAACCTGGCCGAACAGGCGGGGTCGGAGGATGAAACGACCCTGGGCATGTCCACGGTTGCACTGGCATGCAGCCATATTCCTCTACCCGGCCTAGCTGCCTATTATATGAATCGAGCAGAACAGCGGCTGGATGCTGCGCAGGACCTGCGCACGAAGGCGCTGACCCTGCAAGTGATCACGCTATATTCTCTCGGTGTGGGCAAGTACGCGGCTGCCCAGAAGGCTATACATCAGTTCTACACCATGATGGATCACGAGGCTGCGCCCCGACTCTGGGAGGAAAATACAGCGTTGTTGGGAATCGCAGCAGGGATGGCGGGTAATACGCCGGAGGCCCTGCGGCGACTGCGCACGGCGGCAGACCTGGCACACTATCGCGGAGATGCGGTCGTCGTATGGTGGAGTCTGTTTGCCCAGGCTGAGCTGTTACTGCGGCTTGGGCGTACTGAGGATGCATGGGCGCGGTTGGAACAGGCCCGCCAACATCCTGCCGAGCGTGCGATGCCAGCCGAGCAGTTTAGGCTTTGTGCCGGTGAGGCGTTTGTATATCTCTATCGTGCCGACTTTGCGATGGCAAGCCAGTCGCTAGAGCGCGCGCTCGATTGGATGGACCAAATCCGGATGCGGGTTCCTTATTCTATGCTGGGCTATGTGGTAGCGGCCGATGTGGGGCTGGCGTTGGCCGAGCGCGCCGCGCGTGATGACCTGGCCCGGCGGCCGTACCGCCATCTGGAACATTTCGCACGTTTTTATCCGGCGGCGCGGCCGGCGCTGTGGCAGATGCGCGGGCGCGGCGCGCGGCAGGAGACGCGCGCGCTCGCCTGTTTCCAACGCAGTTTGGCCGAGGCCACGGCGCTGGGGATGCCCTATGAGGAGGGGCAGGCCCACGTGCTGCTGGCCGCCGCTTTGGGCCGCCAGGGCAAGACGAGGCAGGCGGCTGGGCATATAGCCACAGCACAGATTCTATTTGCCCGTGTGGGCGCGCGGGCGCATCTGGCCTTGCGCGACACGCCTGTCTAGCCGCGCAGGGTCTATGACCCGTTGGTGGACAGCGGTTCCAAGGATTGGAGATAGCTAAAGAGCGCCCGTAGCTCGGTATCGGTCATAGATTGGTAGTATCCCCATGGCATTTCGTCCGATACCTGGCTGCCGCCCGGCGTGATCCCCGTGCGCATAAGCGTGAAAAAGTCTTCCTCACGGTAGGCGGCAAACGACCCGCCGGGTGTGATGTTGGAGCCGGCGGGGGCGTTGGGGTTCTCGGCGCCCGCCAGGTTGGAGCCATGACAGTCGCGGCAGACCGCGATGCGCGAGATATATTCGCCATAGGCCGCGCTCGCTTCGGGGGTCACCTCGGTGCGGGGGCCGTTCTGCGCGATCCAGGCCGGCTCAAGCTTAAACGCGCCTATACCGACAAGGAGCTTTGGCAGCAGGGAGATTTGCCGCGCCGGCAGGTTGCTGTCCACCGGCGGCAGCGCTTTGAGATAGGCGATGAGCGCGCCCAGGTCTTCGTCGGTCAGATAGTAATACCAATGGGAAGGCATCACCATCAACGCACGCCCATCGGCGGCGACCCCCTGGCGCAAGGCGCGTATCCAGTCGGCATCGGTGTAGGTTGCGCCGATGCCCCCCTGGCCTGCGGTCAGGTTGGGCGCGGGCAGCACGGCAAAGCTGGGGTCGTCCATAAAGGGCGCGCCGCCCAGGTCTTCTCCATGACACCCCCCGCAACTGACGACCGCTTCGACTAGGTGTTGGCCGCGCGCCCGCGCCTCGTCGTCGTCGGGGATTGCGACGGCATCCGGCGTAACCTGATCGCTGCGCGCTAAAGCACTTTGGCCGCGCGCAAAGATCACGGCCCCAACCAACACAAGGATGATCAACAGACTGCCCAGAGAGAGCGCAATCCATTTCAAGGCTGTTCGCATCGGGGTTTCTCCTTTGATTCGGTTGTGTAGAGGAAGGCGGCACTGTGTGATGCCGAGTTACGACCTGGGGCGGGATTCTCGCTGCCCGCTACTTGCGATATGATAGAGAAAATCTAGTTCTCTGTCTATCCCCAATCTGCGAGTAGGGAGGCGCGGTTTCATGCGTATTGAATCAGGCCGCATCACCAAGCTGCATGTGGTACATCTCAACCCCGGCGACGACGTGCTCTTGGGGCTGCGCGCGGCCGTGGCCGCCAAGAACATCCGCCATGCGGCAATTGTGGGCGCGATCGGCTCGGTGACCAGCTATCATTTTCATGTGGTCGCCAGCCCGGACCTGCCCCCCGCCGAGCTGTACCCCAAGGGCGAGGGTGCGTATGATATCGCCACCATGACCGGCTTTATCTTTAACGGCCGCGTCCACTGTCACATTATCTTTTCGGACGAGCGCGTCGCCTTTGGCGGCCATCTGGAGGAAGGCTGTCGCGTGCTGACCTTCAACGTGATTTCGATTGCCGAGGTCGAGGAGTTGGATATCACCGACTTCGACACCCTGCAGCCGCTCAACTGAGGGCGCGCCATGGCCGATCAACCGAGCGGGCAAATGGCTGTTGGTTTTATCGGGCTGGGCATCATGGGCCGGCCCATGGCGCACAATGTTCTGCGCGCCGGCTTTCCGCTGGTGGTCTATGATCTGCAGCCGGAGCCGGTGGCCGAGCTGACGGCAGCCGGGGCGCGGGCCGCGGATTCGCCCGCGGCCTTGGCGCAACAGGTCGAGGTCGTGCTGCTCTGCCTGCCCGATTCGCCCGATGTGCAGGCGGCGCTGTGCGGGCCGCAGGGCGTCTTGGCCGGGGCGCGACCGGGCCGAATCGTGGTAGATATGAGCACGATCTCGCCGGTGGTGGCGTGCGAACTGGCCGCCACGGCCGCGGTCCAGGGCGTAACTCTGCTCGACGCGCCGGTCTCCGGCGGGCAGGTGGGCGCGGCGCAGGGCACGCTCTCGATTATGGTGGGCGGTGACGCGGCGGCCTTTGCCCAAGTGCGCCCGATCTTGGCCGCCATGGGCAAGACGATCCTGCACATCGGCGCTTCCGGCGCAGGCCAGGTGACCAAAGCCTGCAACCAGATCGTGATCGCGGTGACGATCGAGGCGGTGGCCGAGGCGATGGTGCTGGCGGCCAAGGCTGGGGTGGATCCGGCGCAGGTGCGCCAAGCGCTCTTGGGCGGCTATGCCTACAGCCGTGTGCTGGAGGGGCACGGCGAGCGCTTTTTGGCGCGCAACTTTACGCCCGGTTTTCGCACACGGCTGCAATATAAGGACCTCAACATTGCCATGGATGCGGGCCGTGCCTATGCCGCGCCGCTGCCGGCCACGGCGCTGGTACACCAGTTGTACGGCGCGCTGATGGCGCGCGGCGACGCCGAGCAAGATCACTCGGCGCTGGTCACGCTGTTGGAGGAGTTGGCCGGGCTGGGAGAATGATCTACCGCTAAGAACGCAAAGAACGCAAAGGCCAGAGAAGAGGAGCTTTGACGCGATGGGCAGCGATATCTATAGCGAACTTGGGGTCACGCCGGTGGTCAACGCCATGGGCCATGTGACGGTGTTGGGCGGCTCGATCCTGTCGCCCGCGGTGCAGGCCGCCATGGACGCCGCCAACAGCATGTATGTCTCGATGGACGAACTGCAGGACAAGGCCGGCCGGGCCATCGCCAAGATGTTGGGCGCCGAGGCGGCCTTTGTCACCTCCGGCGCGTTTGCGGCGCTGGTCTTGGGCGCGGCGGGCATCATGACCGGCGGCGACCCGGCCAAGATCGCCCAGTTGCCTGACACGCGCGGCATGAAAGACGAATTTCTCTTTCAAAAGGCGACGCGCTATCGCTATGACCGCTGCATCACCACGGCGGGGGCCAAGCTGATCGAGGTGGGCGACGAGCAGGGGACGACGCCCGGCCAACTAACCGCGGCGATTGGCCCGCAGACCGCGGGCATCTTTTTCTTTGCACGCGGCGAGCGCATCCCCGGCACGCTGAGTTTGGCGCAGGTGGTGGAGATCGCCCAGACCGCGGGGCTGCCGGTGCTGGTAGACGCGGCGGGCGAGGTCTATCCGCTGGAGCGGCTGACGGGGCTGCCCCAGAGCGGCGCGGGGCTGGTCTGCTATGGGGCCAAGTATCTCAGTTCGGCCAACTCGACCGGCATCCTGTGCGGGCAGGCCGGGCTGGTGGCGGCGGCGCGGCTCAACAGCTTCACAGGTTATGAGTCCCAGAACAACCGCAGCATCGGCCGCGGCTATAAGGTGGACCGGCAGGAGATCGCGGCGACCGCGGTGGCGCTGCGCGAATGGCTGGAGACCGACCATGAGGAACGTTTTCAGCAGCAGGCGGCGCGCATCGAGACGATCGCACGGCGGCTGGCCGATCTGCCGCATGTGACCACGCGTAACCTCTGGCCCGAAGAACAGGGGCCATGGATGCGGCTGCATGTTGCCTACCCTGTGGAGCGGGTGGGTAAGAACAGCCAGGAGATCGCGGTCGCGCTCAAGGCCGGCAACCCCAGCATTTGGGTGCGGCCCGAAGGCGAGGGGCTGACGGTGGAGGTGCATACGCTGCGCCCCGGCGAGGAGCAGATCGTCGCCGACGCGCTGCATCGCTATCTGGCGGGGTGAGCGCTATTCTTCGCCGGTATAGGGCGCTGCGATGCTGACTGCGCCGCCTTGGACGACGATGACCCCGGCCTCCACGCCTGTGAGATGCGTCGCTCCGTGCGGGGTGGTGAGCGTCACCTGCGCCGCTTCTAGCCCCAGATAGCCCGCGACATAGAGGTCGGCGTCGGGCAGCGCCGCCAGCCAGATCGGCCCGTGGTCTGCTTCGAGCGTGGCCCCGCCGGCGTGGAGCGGGCCGCGCAGCGACTGGCGGGCGAAGGGCGCGGCCAGCGCCGGCCAGCCTAGCTCGCCCGCCTCGCTCCAGCGGCGCAGCAGCCGCCACTGCATCAGGTCGATCTCAATGCCCAGTTCGCCCTCGCCGCGGCGATAGCTCACGCGGTAGCGGCGCTCCCCCTGGCCCGCATAGGTGTAGCCGGGGTCGAGATGTTCATCCCACTCGCCCTGGTCAATGGCCTGGGCAAAGGCCGCGCCGCTTGGATAGGCGCTGCGTGCGGCTAACTCTACATAGAAGGCGGAAAAGGGGCGTCCTTGAAAAAACGGGCCGGGCCAGTTTAGCTCCCAGAAGGTCTTGGCCGGACCTTGATAGCTGTAGCGTTCCAACACCAGGTCGCCCTGTCGTTCCACCAGGCGCAGCGGCGTTTGGCTGCCCAGGCGTGTAAACGCCAGCGGGCGCACCGCCACATAGGCATCGCCCACGGCGGCGACCACGGTTTCGCCCGGCGCGACCGCCTGCGGCAGCGTTTCGATGCGCCTGCTGCCTACCCAAAGCGCGTCCACGGTGGCGCGGCGCACCCAAATCCAGGCCGCCTTGACGCTCTGCGTCTCGCCCAGACGGGTGGGCGTGTAGATGCCGAGGGCGCGGCTCCCCGCCTGCACCCCCCAAAACTCGCCTTCGTCCAACAGGTTGCGGGTGCGCGTGCGGTCGGTGCGGTGATAGCTGTCGCCCAGCCACTTGTCGTCGACAATGCAGCGCGTATAGAAGACGCCGGGATGCGTCCGGCCGGGCCGCGCCATGTGCGCCATGAGGACGTTGGACTGGGGCGACAGCCCCTTGCTGGCGACGCCGAGCGCATAGGCCGGGGTCAGGGTGGTGGTCAGCGCCATCTCCAACGGGCGCGAGGCCGTCTCGACGACCGTATAGGACGCGGGCAGCGCGGCCCACAGCGTCCCCAGCCAGCCGGGGAGCAGCCCGCCCGCGATCCATTCATCCAAGAGCGTGCGTTCGGGCGGCGTGTCGGTCGTGATCGTCGGCTGGTAGGCGCGGCCATAGGGTCCGGCCCAGCGCCCGCTGGCGTGGTGCAGATGCAGCACGGCGCTTAGCCCCAGGCGCGCCAGCATCGCCCGCGCCCGGCTGCGTGTGGCGGCGTCTTGGCTCAGTTCGGCCAGGCCGCCCAGGGCGCGGATGCTCACGGGAAGATAGGTAGGGCTGTTGAACTCATGCGGGTGGCCGGAGTGGTTGGTGAATTCGATCCACGCCGCCAGTTTGGCGCGCCCGCGCGCCAAGAGCGCCGGGTCGTGCAGCAGTTCTCCGCCCAAACAGGTGTTGGCGATGTCCAGCGCCGTGATGTTGGTGTAGGCAGGCAGCACATTCAGCCGTGCGATCTCGCCCAACCCCAGCCGGATCGCGTCCAGCACACGGCCATGCAGCGGCGGGCGCAGCCGGTCGCCGTGTTGGATCATCATGGGGATGAGCGCGCGCAGGACAAAGGTGACCGCGTTCAGGTCCTCGATCCAGGTGTCCTCGGCCATCCAGCGAAACGCGCCCAGATGCGGGTCGCGCGGGTCGCGCTCTTGACAGCGCAGCACGGCTTCGAGCACGACATGCGCCAGGTCGATATCTTCCGCTGTGCCGTTGGCAACCAGTTGCGCGGCCAGGCTGGCGCCGGCGCGCACTTCGTGAAAGGTACCATATTCGGTGGTCTTGGCGGGCAGGGCCGCACCCGGATCGAAACTGTGCGGCAGGGTCATGGGGTGGGTCATTGCAATCTCCAACCAGGTTGAAACACGCCGGGATGTCGGGTTCCTCTCGAT